>NZ_BAAGWC010000021.1:0-71970 GCF_054780555.1 Hymenobacter daeguensis | reverse complement strand
ATCTCGCCGGCCTCACGCCCGCCGCCGGCCTCACGCCCGCCGCCGCCGATGCCCTGGCCCTGCTGGCCCGGGCCCCCGAATACGGGCTGCCGGCCGACTATGCATCGGGCCACCTGCTGGCGCTCCGCGACTCGCTTGCCGGGCCAGGGGCACCCGGGGGGCGGGCGCGGCAGCTGGCCCGGCTGGAAATCGGGCTCACGGCTGCCGTCCTGCGCTTTATGGGCGACCTGCACCGGGGCCGCCTGCGTCCCTACGCCGTGCCGGCGCGCGCCAGGGCCGGAGGCGAGCCGTGGCAGCCGGCGGTGGTGCTGCGCAAGGCGCTGGCCGGCGGGCAGGTCTGTGCGGCGATGCTGTCGGGGCAGCCGGCCAACCGCGAGTATCGGCAGCTGCAGCGGGCGCTGGCGCAGTGGCTGGCCCGGCCGGCTGCGCCCGATTCGGCCGCCGGGCGCCGGGTCCGGTATGAAGCGGCGGCGGTGAACCTGGAGCGCTGGCGCTGGGAGGCCTGGGTGCCGGTGCCCGACTACCTGCTCGTCAACCTGCCGGCGTACGAGCTGCAGGCGGTAGCGCACGACTCCGTGGTGCGCCGGCACCGCGTCGTCATCGGCAAGCCCGCTACGCCCACGCCCACGCTCAGCAGCGCCATTCGCTACTTCACGCTGGCCCCCGACTGGCACGTGCCGCACTCCATCGCTACGAAGGAAATGCTGCCCCGCCTGAAGGCGGACGCGGGCTATCTGGCCCTGAACAACCTGGCCCTCTACGACCAGCAGGGGCAGTTGATTGACCCGCTCAGGGTGCGCTGGGCCGCGGTGACGGCGCAGCACTTTCCCTACCGCATCCGGCAGTCGGCGGGCTGCGAGAATGCCCTGGGCAACGTGGTGTTCCGCTTCGCCAATCCCTACGCGGTGTACCTGCACGACACGCCCATGCGCCAGTATTTCGCCCTGCCGGCGCGGGCATTCAGCCACGGCTGCATTCGGCTGGCCGAGCCCCTGGCCCTGGCTGCCTACCTGCTGCGCCGCGAAGGGCGCGCGGAGCCCTTGCCGGGCGAGGCCGAGTGTGCGCGCCAGCCCCGGCCCCGCGATGTGCGCCTGCGCCGGCCCGTGCCGCTGTTTGTGCGCTACGCCACCTGCACCGCCGAGCACGGGCAGCTACGCTTCTTTCCCGATGTGTACGGCCGCGACGAGGCCCTGCGCCGGGCGCTGTTTGGCCCCGCTGTGCGGCCCTGAGCGGGTGGGGCTGGCCGCCGCCGGGCAGGGCATGCAGACCACCTGATAAGAATCAGCCCGTGAGGCAATTGCGGTCAGGGTTTTCCCTGTTGGCTAAAGCGAATTTTGGATTGTTCGCCTCACTGCCCGCTGCCTCGGCCCAATTCACTCCTTCAAGACCATGCAAACGCTGAATTTTCCGCTGCGCAACCCCGCTCAGGTAGCGGCCGACGCCGATATTACGGCCGCCATTGAGCGGTGCTTTCTGACCAGAAAAGGAGTGGCGGCGCACCTGATTGACGTCGGCACCCGCGCCGGCATGGTGACCCTCACCGGGGCTGCCGACAGCCTGCTCGCCCGCCGCCGGGCCGAAGACATCGCGCTGGCTGTGCGCGGCGTGTGCGGCGTGGTGAATGAGCTGGTGGTGCTTGGGCCCGAGGTGGAGGCCGCGGAGCTGTGCTGGAACGTGCAGCAGGCCCTGGCCGATGACCCCGCCACCCACGATTACGCCCTGCGCTGCACCGTGGCCGATGGCCGGGTCTGCCTCGCGGGCAGGGTGCGGTCGTGGGCAGAAAAGCAGCTGGTGTGCCGGGTGGTGGAGGGCGTGCGCGGGGTGCGGCGCATCGACGATGCCGCACTACGGATTTGCCGGCCAGGGCCCGCCAAAACAGACGCCGACCTGACGGCGCAGCTGCAGGACCTGCTGCACTGGGACATGCGCGTCGGGAAGACCCTGGTGCAGGTGCGCTTCAGCGACGGCGTGGCGCACCTGGGCGGCACCGTGGGCTCGCTGGCGGTGAAGCGCCACGTCGAAAGCCTTGCCTTTGAGCTGGGGGCCGTGCGTGTCGACGGCCGCAACCTGTGTGTGGCCCGCGGGGCGCTGGAGCCCGGACTGGGCCGGGAAGAAGCCCCCGCGCACTCCGACGAAGCCATTGCCCAGGCCGTGCACGACGCCTTTCGGCACGACCCGCGGCTGCAGCAGATGGAACCGCTGGTGCAGGTACACGCCGGCGTGGTGACGCTGGTGGGCATAGTCGATAGCCTGCGGGCGCGCGCCTGCGCCGAGCACGACGCGCGCCACGTAGCCGGCGTGGGCGAGGTGCACAACCTGCTGAAAGTGCGCACCGACCAGTTCTGGCCCGACGAAGCCCTGGGCCCCCGGGTGGTTGCCGCCCTGCAGCGCGACCCTTATCTGAGTGGCTACCACTTCAGCGTGAGCGTGCTCAATGGCCGCGCCACGGTGCACGGCCGCGTCAGCAGCCTGTTCGAGCGGGAGCAGGCCTACGACGTGGCATCGGGCGTGAGCGGGGTGGTAGAGGTGGAAAGCCGGGTGGCGGTGCCGCCCGACGGGCACCTGGCCGCGCCGGCCCCGGCGGGCGGCCTCGCCGGTTCGCTGGCCACGGCCACGGCGGCCGACCAGGATGCCGAGCTGGCGGAACGCATCCGCACCCGCTATTGCTGGTCGGCCAGCCTGCACGGCCAGGGCATTGAGCTGGAAGTGCACAGCCTGCGCGTCACGCTCACGGGCACCGTGGATACGTGGCTGGAGCGCCGGCTCGCCGCCCGCGAGGCCTCCGAGCTGGGCGCCCGGGACGTCAACAACCACTTGCGGGTTGGGCGAACGCGCCACCCGGAAGCTACCCCGCCGGCGTGAGGGCGCGCCGAGGCCGTGAGGTGCCGTGCCGCTGCTGCCCGCCGCCAAGCCAAATGAATAACCGGGCTATCAGGAATGCTCAGGAGAGTGGGGGCCTGCCCGGCTTTTTCTTTTGCAGCGTAAACAATGCTTTGACAGACGGGTACGAAGGCTGAATGTGAGTGTGGTGGGACACCTTAATGTGGCAGCCTCGTACTCGTCTTGTCATTCGGCCGCTTCAGCGCATCTGTAGCATAGCGGTGGCTGGCCTCCGCATCTGGCAGGCATTGGCAAGCGGAAAAGTTGGTTTACGCGCAGCGGTATCAACGCTTCTGCTGACCTTTGATACCTATGGACCGTTTCAATCGCATCGATAACCTGTGGGGCTGCAACCTCGGCAACAACACCATTGAGGGCGTCATTCTGCAATCGGCGAAAGTGCCGGAAAAGCTCTTCAGCCTTCAGATACCCACCGAATCGGACCTGGGCTACGAGCACGTGCTGGGCCGTGTAAAAACACTCGTAGAAGCCATGCAGACCGCCGCGGGCTACCAGGCCACCCGCCTGGGGCTGGCCACGCCCGGCACGCTGGTGACGCGCACCGGCTTGTTGAAGAATACGAACATTTCCTGTTTGGAGGGCCAGGCGCTGGCCGCGGATTTGGCCGCCCTGCTGAGCGTGGAAACCGTGGTGGGCAATGATGCCAACTGCCTCACCCTGGGCGAAACCCGGCTGGGCGTGGTGGCCGAGCGATTTCCGGAAGCCAGGATTGTCTTCGGCATCCTCATGGACCGCGGCATCGGCGGGGGGCTGGTGGTGAACGGGCACATTGTGCGCGGCAACAACGGCATCACCGGCGAATGGGGCCACATTTACCTGGACCCCGCCGAGCCGCATCCCTGCTTCTGCGGCAAGCGGGGCTGCATCGAGAGCATCCTGTCGTTGCCGGCGCTGGAGCGCTTTTACAAGGAGATTTGCGGCATGCCCCGGCCTCTGGCTGAAATCGAAGCCCGGGCCGAAGCGGGCGACCAGGCGGCGCGGGCCACCTTGCAGCGCCTGACCAATTTCTTCGGCCACGCCCTGAGCATTCTGGTGAACGTGCTGGACCCCGACGTAATTGTGATAGGCGGCCAGACCAGCGCCATCAAACGGCTCTATACCGAAGGGCCCCACGTGATTGCCTCCTACGTCATCGACCATCATTTCGAGACGCCGGTGGTGCAGTCCGGGCTCGGCGAGCTGGCCGCTGCCCTCGGGGCCGCCCTGCAGCTGGCGTAAGAATGCCGCCCGATGAATGGGTAATGCGTGGGAAATCGGCAAATTCGCGTTCCGGTCTGGTGAACTGTAGGTGCGCGGCGCGTAGTTTACCCTACCAGCCCGCGCTGGTAAGTCCACCTGGCCCGCTATTTCTTGTTGCCCGTTTTCCCACCCATGTACAACCTTCAGTTTAACGCCGCCGACCGGGTGCCCAAGGTCAAGCAGATTGTTCAATCCATCATCAGCGACATTGAGCGGGGGGTGCTGCGCAAGGGCAATCAACTGCCCAGCATCAGCGAGCTGAGCGAGCAGTACTACATCGCGCGCGACACCGTGGAGCGGGCCTACCGGGAGCTGCGGGAGCGGGGCTTCATCACCTCCGTGCAGGGCAAGGGCTACTACATCAACTCGCAGGACTCGGCCAAGATTAAGATTCTGCTGCTGTTTAACAAGCTTAGCTCCTACAAGAAGGAGATTTACAATGCCTTCGTGGAGTCGCTGGAAGGAAAGGCGTCGGTTGAGCTGCAGCTGTACCACTACGATGCCAACCTGTTTCGGGAGATAGTGGAGAAGAATCTGGGCAAGTACAACTACTACGTGGTGATGCCGCACTTTGCCCTGAACACCGACAAGGCCGATTTCCTGGCCACGCTCAACCTCATTCCCGAGGATGAGCTGGTGCTGCTCGACAAGGACGTGCCCGAGCTGAAGCACAACTGCCTGCGGGTGTTTCAGGACTTCGAGCAGGACATTTACCAGGCCCTGCACGGCCTGAGCGACCAGCTGGACAAGTACCCGCGCATGGTGCTCATTCTGCCCTCCGACAACAACTACCCGCAGGAAATGGCGCGGGGCTTCCGCACCTATTGCCTGCAGAAAGACAAGCAGTTCAGCATCCGCGAAGACGCTTCCGGAGAAATAGTCGAAGCCGGGACCTGCTACGTTGTCATCCGCGAAACGGACCTGGTGGGGCTCATGAGGCGCATCCGTCAGCTGGGCTTTCTGTTGAGTCGCAATATCGGCGTGCTGGCCTTCAACGAAACCCCGCTCAAGGACCTGCTCAACCTGACGGTCATCACCACCGAATTTACGGAAATGGGGCGCTCGGCCGGCACCATGCTGCTGGAAAAGCACCGCGGGAAAATCAAAAACCCGTTTTCCACCATTCGGCGGCATTCCTTGTAAGGGGCTCAGTAGAGTTCAGAAGGGTAGGGGCACCCACGCGGGCGAGCTTTGCCCCGGGCTTTGGCGCCTAATGCCGAAGCCGAAGGGCCATGGATAAAGCAATCAGGAAAAAGCCGGTTTACGCGGTTTTTGACATTGGCAAGACCAATAAGAAGCTCATTATCTTCGACGAGGACCGGCAAATTGTGAGCGAGCACCTGCACGTTTGCACCGATGCCTACGACGAGGACGGCGATGCCTGCGACCACCTGCCGCGCCTCGCGCAGTGGGTGCGGGCGCACTGGCAGGCCTTGCTGCAGAACCCCTTGTACACCGTGAAGGGGCTGAACTTTACGGCCTACGGCGCGGCGCTGGTGCACCTGGATGCCCGCGGGGAAGCGTTTCTGCCCCTGTACAGCCACCGCAAGCCGTTGCCGGCGGCGTGCGCGGAGCAGTTCTACGCCGCACTGGGCCAGCCGGCGGAGGCATTTGCCCGGGCTACCCGCTCGCCCCAGTTGGGCATGCTGAATGCCGGGCTGCAGCTGTACTGGCTGAAATACGCGCGGCCGGAGCAGTTTGCCCGCATTCACACCACGATGCACCTGCCGCAGTACCTGTCGTACCTCATTACCGGGGACAAGTACAGCGACTATTCTTCCGTGGGCTGCCACACGGCGCTCTGGGATTTTGAGCGCCGGGACTACCACGCGTGGGTGTACCGCGAGGGGCTCGATAAGCTGCTCGCGCCCCTCATCCGGGATTCCGTGTCGGCGGTGGCAAATGGCGTGCTCATCGGCGTGGGCCTGCACGACAGCTCGGCGGCCGTAGTTGCCTGCTTGTTCGAGCACGAGGCGAGCGATTTTGTGCTGCTGTCCACTGGGGCCTGGGGCGTGGTCTTCAACCCCTTTGCCAGCCCCGAGCTAACGCCGGAGCAGCTGCGCCAGGGCTGCGTGAACTACCTCTCGCCCCGGGGCGCGCCCCTGCTGGCGGCCCGCTGGCCGCTGGGCCAGGAGCACGATTACCAGGTGCAGCGCATTGCCGACCAGTTCAGCGTGCCGCCGGATTTTTACCGTTCGCTGGTGCTGGCCAGGCCCACGGAGCAGCTCACGGCGGCGTGGCTGCCCGCCTGGCCGGCTACGGTGGTGCCCGAAGCCCTGGAATGGCCGCTGGCCTGTTTCGGCACGGCGGCCGATGCGTATCAGCACCTGATGTACGGCTTGGTGAAGCAGCTGCAGGCCAGCATTGAGCTGGTGCGGCAAAACGAGGGCTCGTTGTTTGTGGACGGCGGCTTTGCCCGCAATCCGCTGTTTATGCAGTTTCTGGGGCGCGTGTTTCCCGGGGTGGTTATCCGCACGCTGGAGGTGCCGCAGGCCACGGCCATCGGGGCGCTCATTCACCTCGAGCAGGGCGAGGCGCGCAAGAAAACGCAGCCGCTGTTTGCCTGAGCAGCGCCTTTTGGCGCTGCCTCGCGCACAAGGCCGAACCCATCAGAAATGCGTGCCTGACAGCCTGGCCCAGGGCTGGCGGGCACGCTTTCGGCGCTTTTTAACACCGGGATGGAAAGCCTGAAAAGGCTGCTGGAAAGCCGCAGAAGAAAATAAAATCCATCAGGGGGGTTCAGGAGGGTAAGTGCTTACTGACAAAGGAGCTTTGTCCTATAAATCGGACCCTGCCAGCGGCCCGGCCGCTTAGCAATCGATTGTCAGGCCTCGTCTCTTAATCACCTCATTCCCACCTCCCATGAATCGAACCCATACCCGATTCGGTACCAGCTTGCTTCGCGCTTCCGCCCTGGCGGGGTGCGTGCTGCTGCTGCCCTCGCCGGGCGCCTTTGCAGCGGCCCGCGCTTTTCTCGCCACTCCGGCTGCTCGCGCGGGCGCCCTGCGCCGCCCGGCCGCTGACGTGCCCGTTTCCGGCCGCGTAACGCAGAGCAACGGCGAAGGCCTGCCCGGCGTGACGGTGGTTGTGAAGGGCACCACCCTCGGCACCAGCACCGGCGCCGATGGCAGCTTCTCGCTGAACGTGCCGCAGGGCAGCGTCCTCGTGTTTTCCTCCGTGGGCTACGTCAAGCAGGAAGTAACCGTGACACAAGCCCAGAGCGGCCTGGCCATCAAGCTGGCCGACGACTCCCAGCAGCTGGGCGACGTGGTGGTGGTCGGCTACGGGGAGCAGAAGCGCGAAACCCTGACCGGCGCCGTGGCTACGGCCGGCGCCAAACTGTTTCAGGACCGTGGGGTGGTCGACAACCCCCTCTCGTCGCTGCAGGGGCAGGTGCCCGGCGTGGTGGTGACACGGACTTCGGCCGCCCCCGGCCGGGCCTCGTGGAACTTCAACATCCGGGGTGCTTCGTCGAGCAACACCACCCAGCCGCTGATTGTCATCGATGGCATCCCCGTCAACGATAACAATGCCCTGAACTCCATCAACCCGAATGATATTGAGAATATCTCGTTTCTGAAGGATGCTTCGGCCGCCATTTACGGCGCCCGGGCAGCGGCGGGCGTGGTGCTGGTGACGACCAAGAAGGCCAAGGCCGGCAAGATGGTGCTGCAGTACGACGGCTCGCTGTCGCACAAGGTGCTGGGCCTGCAGCCGCACCTGCTCAACGTGCAGCAGTTTGGGCAGGGCTTGATTGATGCCACCACCAACGACTACTACGGGGTGGCCCCGACCTCCTTCATCTGGTACCGGCTGGGGCAGTTGATGGTGAACCCGCCCGCCTCGGGCTTCCTGGACCTGACCAACGGCAACACCGTTGCCCCGGCCAACAACCCCCTGAACCCCGGCTTTGGCGACGTGAAGGACCTGCCCTTTTTCGATACCAACGCGGTGGACCTGCTCTGGGGCAGCGCCAACTCGACCCAGCACAACGTCAGCCTCTCGGGGCGCGGCGAGAAGGCCGGCTACCGCATTTCGCTGGGCTACCTCAACGATGGCAGCCAGCTGAAGTGGGGCAACAATTCGAACAAGCGCTACAACATCCGGGCCACCACCGACTACTCGTTCAGCGACCGGGTGAAGCTGGAAACCAACCTCTCGCTGGAGCGCAACGACATTGTGCAGCCCACCAACACCAACTACCTGGGCCAGTATTCCCAGCCCGGTTTTCCGGTGTCGACCGTTGATGGCAAGCCCTACGCCTGGGGCACGCAGTACAGCCCCAACTGGCAGGCCGAGCTGGGCGGCGACAACAAAGAGTCGGACTCGCGCATTTTTACCAACCTGCGCCTGACCACCGAGCTGGCCAAAAACCTGCGCTGGGTGAACCAGGTCGGCTACACCTGGACCATTCAAAACTTCAGCGAGCAGGCCAAAGGGATTTCGTGGTACAACTACCTGGGCGACCTGCAGTACCCCGACAACCCCACCCGCGCCAACACCTACTACCAGCGCGAGCAGCGCAAGGATGCCTACGCCACGCTCAACAGCTACCTCAACTACGCCAAGGTTTTCAACGAGGTGCACGACGTGAGCCTGACCGCCGGCGTGGCCTACGAGCGCGACGAATTCAACCTGTTTCGGACGCGCACCAGCAACATGGCCAACGACAACGTGCCCTCGCTGAACCTGGGCATTGGCGACGCCACCACCAAAACCAACACCGAGCAGCAGAACCACTACGCCATCGGCTCGGCGTTCGGGCGCCTCAACTACTCCTTCCGCGAGCGGTACCTGCTGGAAGTAAACGCCCGCTACGACGGCTCCTCGAAATTCCGGCCCGAAGACCGGTGGAAGTTCTTCTCGGGCGTGTCCGGCGGCTGGCGCATCACGGAAGAGAATTTCCTCAAAGACAAGTTTGGCTGGCTGAACGAAGTGAAGCTCCGCGCTTCCTACGGCGTGACGGGCAACCAGGGCGGCATTGGCCTCTACGACTACCTCCAGCAGCTCAACGTGCGGTCCTCCAACGGTCAGACCGATTCGGGCACGCCCATCATCGGCACCGGCCCGGTGGTGTTCGTGTCGCCCACCAGCACACTCGTCAGCCTGACCCGTACCTGGGAGCGCATCGAGAACTACAACGTGGGCCTGGATATTGCCCTGCTCAATCGCCGGCTGACGGGTAGCGTCGACTACTTCACCAAGTACAACCGCAACATGCTGATTCCCAACCTGACGCCGGCCGTGCTGGGCGCCACCGCTCCAAACGAGAACCGGGGCGAGCTGAAGGTATGGGGCTGGGAGGCGACGCTGAACTGGCAGGATAAAATCGGGCCGGTGGGCTACCGCATCGGCGGCAGCATCACCGACAACCAGAACCGCCTGCTGAACTACGGCGGCCAGAAGCTGGTGACGCCCGGCCTGAATGGCCTGGTGGAGGGCTACCCGATTGGCTCGTATTTCGGGCTCGAATACAACGGCCGCATTCAGACGGCGGAGCAGCGGCAGGCCGCGCAGGCCCTGGCCACCGGCAGCGACCGCAACGTGCCCGTGCCCACCAGCGGCGGCCTGGGCGGCGTACGCATCGGCGACAACTCCTTTAAGGACCTCAACGGCGACGGCAAGCTGACCGGCCAGCTGGCCGACGGCAGCCTCGGCGACCTCAAATACCTGGGCACCGACAACCCGCGCTACACCTACGCCATCAACCTGGGGGCCGACTGGCACGGGTTCGACTTCACGGCCATTCTGCAGGGCGTGGGGCAGCGCACCATCTTCCGCGAAGGCAACTGGCGGGTGCCGTTTGGCTCCATCTTCCAGGGCCAGACCAACTTCTGGGTGGGCGACACCTGGACGCCCAGCAACACGGGCGCGTATTACCCCATCCTGTCGTCGGGCCAGAACGGCACCAAGTACAACGACTACAACTACCAGATTTCGGACTGGTCGGTGCAGAACGGCGCTTACATCCGCCTCAAAAACGTGGTGCTGGGCTATACCATTCCCGAGGCCATCAGCAAGCACCTCGGCGCCAGCCGCATCCGGGTGTACTACTCGGGCAATGACCTGTGGGAGCACACCAACATCAAGGATGGCTGGGACCCCGAAGCCACCCGCAGCGTGGGCCGCGCCAACAGCGAGTCGGCGCTCACGCGCTACCCCTTCTTCCGCCTGCACACGGCGGGCGTCAACTTCACTTTCTAATCCGGGCTTTGCCTTTCTTACTCATGCCTACGATTCGTCCCACCCATTTATTCCTCCTGGCCGCCGCCCTGCTGCTGGGCCCCACCGGCTGCCAGAAAGCCCTCGACCTGGAACCGCTCGACACGCTCTCGGACGCGGCGTACTGGAAAACGCCGAACGATTTCATGCTGGCCGCCAACCAGTTCTATACCTATGAGCGCAGCTTCATCGACGTCATCTACGATGTCAACGGTTCGAAGCAGAACTACCACGCCGACCAGAAAAGCGACCTGGTGAATGCGCAAAATCAGTATAGCCGGGGCCAGAATGCGCTGCAGGCCAGCGACAATAACTACAACGACAGCTATTCGCGCATCCGCAACATCAACTACCTGCTCGACCGGGCGCAGACCTACAGCGCCCCCAACGACATCGCCAAATATGTGGGCGAGGCCAAGTTTTTTCGGGCCTACGTGTACTTCGATTTGCTGCAGATTTACGGCGGCGTGCCCATCGTGAAAACGCAGCTAGCGCCGACTTCGGCCGACCTGCAAAACCCGCGCAACACCCGCGACGAAGTGGTGGACTTCATCCTGCAGGACCTGACCGACGCCCTGGCCACCGTGCCCGGCAAGGCCAGCCAGCCCGGCACCGAGCTGGGCCGCATCAACAAGGAAACGGTGCTGGCGTTCCGCAGCCGCGTGGCGCTGTACGAGGGCACCTGGCAGAAATTCCGCAACAACACCAGCCGCGGCAACGCCATGCTCGACCAGGCCATTACGGCCAGCAACTCGGTGATAACGGGGGCACAGTACCAGCTGTTTGCCCCGGCCATTCTGGGCGACTCGGCCCAGAAGTACATGTTTATCCTGGAAAACCAGCGCTCGAACCCGGCCAGCATTGTGAAGGCGGCCAACAACGAGTACATCCTGGCCAACCGCTACGACCAGACGGTGCGCCAGATTCGGCAGAACGTGTCGCGCCAGGCCCTGACGCTCATTCCGACCAAGAACTTCGTGAACATGTACCTCTCGAAAGACGGCCTGCCGATTGAACGGTCGCCGCAGTTCCAGGGCTACGCCACGCTGAGCTCGGAGTTCATCAACCGCGACAACCGGATGCGCTACACCCTGAAGCGGGCCGGCGGCTACTACTGGTTCGGCATCCTGAACCCGCGCGTGGACTGGACCGGCGGCCCCGCCGACCGGGCCACGGCCTACGGCTCGCCCTTCGTGCCCTACGCCAACAGCACCACCGGCTACACTCAGCAGAAGTGGGTATCGGAGCGCGCCGTGGCCGACAACGAGGAAGGCTACGACTACCCCGTCATCCGCTACGCCGAAGTGCTGCTCACCTACGCCGAGGCCAAATTCGAGCGCGATGGTGCCATCAGCGACGCCGACCTGGACCGGTCGCTGAACTTGGTGCGCAACCGCGTGAACCGCACCATGCCCAAGCTGAGCAACGCGCTGGTGTCGGGCAACGGGCTGGACATGCGCACCGAAATCCGCCGCGAGCGCACCATTGAGTTCTTTGCCGAAGGCTTCCGACTCGATGACCTCAAGCGTTGGAACACGGCGGTGGCGGTGCTGGGCCAGCCCCTGCTGGGCATCAAGTGGACGGGTACCGCATTCCAGGCACTCTGGATTTCACAGGCTAATACACCCAAAGATGCCAACGGCAACCTGATTGTGGACAACGCCCGCAGCTTTGCCGACCGCAACTACCTGGTGCCCCTGCCCACGCAGCAGATTATTCTGAACCCCAACCTGGCGCAGAACCCCGGCTGGTAGCCGCTCCCGGCTGCAATGGCCCCGCTCACCCCCGAGCGTAACGCCCGCCAGCAGCCCCCACCTGCCTGAGATAAGGACCCTAGCCGGCCTCCCGAAGCAATTGCTTTCGGGAGGCCAGCCGGGAATCTGTTTGCCTATGCGCAGGCAGGTTGCTCTGATTTAAAATGCTTTTCATCAAATCCTTACACTTTTCAAAACCCACCTCCTTATGTATCTCTTCTCTACGTTCTCGGGGCCGGCTGCTCAGCCGAGCCGCCCGGCTGCGGGGGGGCGAGCCCGCCTGGGCTGGCTGCTGCTGCTGCTGGTAAGCCTGGGGGCCATGCCCAAAGCCTGGGCGCAGGCCGGCCTGCTCAACGACGACTTTGCGGCCACGCCCGCCCCCAGCTGGGTGGTGCCCAACGCGGGCGCGAGTGGTAGCATCGTCAATGGCAAATTCGTGGTGACGCCGGTGCTGGCCAATGCGACCAACAACTACTACCGGGGCGACTTCCAGCGCACCGGAGGCGCCACGCTGCACGCGGGCACGTACCCCATTATCGCCGTGAAATTCAGCAAGCCGCCGCGCTGCAACTGGTTTTTCGACACCAACCTGGGCTCGTACAACAACGGCAACAACAACAGTACCAAGCTCGAAACCGGCACCGAGGACGTGTACTACTGGGACCTCTCGACGGGCCGGCTGGGCACCACCACGCTCTCAACCACCCAGCCCACGGTGCTGTCGCTGTTTCAGTTCAAGCTCGCCGAAATCAGCTACACCCAGGCGCAGCTCGCGGCCAACGACCTGAAGTATTCCGTGAGCTGGGTAAAAAGCTTTGCCTCGGTGGCCGACCTGCGCACCGCGGTGGGGCTGGCGGCTACGCCGGCCACGCCCATCAACTTCACGGGCAGCTTCGTGCATCCGGGCATCCTGCACAGCACGGCCGATTTGACGCGCATCAAGAATCAGGTCGATAACCAGTTTGGGCGGGCCTACGCCAGCTACCAGCTGCTGCTGGCGTCGAGCCGCGCCTCGGCCACGTACGCCAAGGCCGGCCCCTACCAGTACATCACCCGCGATGCCACGCTCACCATCAACACCCCCACGGGCAGCGTGAACGGCGGGGCGGCAAAAAACGGCGTGGAAAGCGACTGCATGGCCGCCTACTACAACGCCCTGCGCTGGACCATCACCGGCAACGTGGCCCACGCCCAAAAGGCCGCTGAAATCCTGGATGCTTACGCCAACTACACGGTGGGCATTCAGGGAACCGATGCGGAGCTGAATGGCCTCATCGGCTTCATGTTTGCCAACGCGGCCGAAATCCTGCGCGCTACCTACCCGGCCTGGCCCGCGGCCAGCGTCACCAACTGCCAGAACATGCTGAAAAACGTGTTCTACCCCACGCTGCAAAACTTCAAGCCCTGCGCCCACGGCAACTGGGACATCATCTGCATGAAGGCCCTGCTGGCCATTGCCGTGTTCAGCGACGACAACGCCATGTTTAATCGCGCCGCCAACTACTACTACACCGGCGAGGGCAACGGCAGCATTATCAACTACGTGCTGACCGCCGATGGCCAGCTGGAAGAAAGCAACCGCGACCAGCCCCACACGATGCTGGCCCTGGGCAGTCTGGCCGAAATCGGCGAAATCGGCGTGAATCAGGGCATCGACTTCTACGGCGCTTCCAACAACGCCATTATGAGAGGCTACGAGTACACTTCCAGGTACAACCTCGGCAACACGGTGCCCTACACCACGGCCTACGACTACTGCGAGCGCAACTACACCGACCAGACGCCCGAGGCCATTTCGCCCAACGGACGCGGCGACTTCCGGCCGGTGTTTGAGATTGCCTACAACCACTACGTGTTTCGCCGGGGCCTCGCCATGCCCTTCACGCTGCAGGTGCTGGGCCGCGGGCCGGAAGGCGCGCCTCCCGGGGCCGATAACCCCGGCTACGGCTCGCTGCTGTTCTACCTGAACCCGCAGCCCGACTACCCCGTCACGACCAACCCCGTGAACCCGAACGTTGGCCTGATTGACGACAACTTCACGAACAGCCTCGATGGTTGGGTGCCCGTCACTGCCGGCTCGACGGCCGCTTACGCCAATGGGGTGATGACCGTGACGCTGCCCCAACCCACCGGCAACAAGCGCGGCGACATCCGGAAAACGGGTGGCGTGGTGCTGTACCCGACCAACTTCCCGTTCGTGGCCATCAAGATGACCAAGCCGGCCGTCGTGAACGTGACCCTGGACACCAACCTGGGCTCCTACGGCAACGGGGCGAACCGCTGGACCGGCCGCATCGGCACCGATGTGTACTACTACGACCTGCGGCTGGTAGGCTTCGGCGCCGGGCCAACCTTCTTGTCGACCACGGCCCCGACCGCGCTATCGACCTTCCAGTTTAAGGTGGCCGACATCAGCTCGGGCGAAACCAGCTACACCGTGGACTGGGTGAAAACCGCGCGCAGCCTGGCCGAGCTGAATGACATTGTGAACAACCGCGCCACCTGGCTGGGTACCACCAGCAACGATGCGAGCGTGGCCACCAACTGGTCGCCCGCCGCCGTGCCCACGGCCAGCATCGACGTGACCATTCCCGGCACCGCCCCCCAGCAGCCCACGGCCAGCACCGCCCAGGCCATGCGCAGCCTGACCCTGGGCAGCGGTGCCGCCCTGACTACCAGCGCCGCCCTGACCCTGACCGGCGACCTCACCAACAACGGCGGCACCCTGACCGGCCCCGTGGCGCTGGCCGGCGCTGCTACCCAGACCATTGGCGGCAGCGCCCCCACCACCTTCCAAAACCTGACGGTAGGTGCCGCCGGGGCTGCCCTCAGCAGCCCGGCCAGCATCAGCCAGGTGCTGACGCTGAATGGCAACCTCACCACCAACGGCCAGCCCCTGACCCTGCTTTCGGATGCCACGGGCACGGCCCTGCTTGTGAACAATGGCAGCGCCAGCGTGGTGGGCGCGGGTACCATGCAGCGCTACATCGACCCCACGCCCAACCCCGCTACCGGCACGGGCACCAACCCCACCGGCCTGGGCTACCGCCACTACTCGTCGCCGGTGCAAAGCACAACCGTGGCCGACCTGGCCACCGCCAACTTCACGCCGCTGGCCGCCAACAGCGGCGTATTCCCAACCGTGTACAGCTACGACCAAAGCCGGGTGACGGCCGCCGCCAACACGTTTGATGCCGGCTGGGTGGCCCCCGCCAGCACCGCCACCCCGCTGGTGGTGGGCCAGGGCTACACCGTGAACCTGCCCGCCACGGCGCTGGTCGACTTCGTGGGCACCTTCAACAACGGCCCGCTCAACCTGACCCTGAATTGCGGCGCGCCCAGCGAGGCCGGCTGGAACTTCCTCGGCAATCCTTATCCGGCTCCGCTCGACTGGAACACCGTGACCGTGCCGGCCGGCGTGGGAGGGGCAGTTTATCTGAATACCAGCAACTCGCAGTACGGGAGCTCCTACCGCTCCTTCGTCAACAATGTGGGTACGTCGGAGCTGATTCCGGCCGGCCAGGGCTTCTTCCTGCGGGCCACCGTGCCCGGCACCAGCCCCGTGCTGGCGCTAAGCAATGCCAACCGGGCCACCACTTTCGGCCCCCAAACCGCTTTCCAGCGCCCGACCGAAACCCGCCCCCTGGTGCAATTGCAGCTAAGCGGCGCAGGCACCTCGACCGATGACGCCTACGTGTACTTCGAGCAGGGCGCCACGGCCAGCTTCGACGCCCGCTACGATGCGGCCAAGCTGCTAAATTCCGGCATGGGAGCAGTCAATGTCTACTCGGTAGCTGGTGCCGATAAGCTGAGTATTAATGGCCTGCCTTTGCCTGGCACGCAAGCGGCAGTTGTGCCGCTGGGCGTGAGCGTGACCCAGCCGGGCACCTATACGCTACGTGCTGAGCAGTTGCTCAACCAGCCGGGCAGTGTAAGCCTGCATGACCTCCTCACGGGTAACCTCACGCCCCTGGCGGCTGGCACCAGCTACAGTTTCGCGGTAGCAGCGGGTGCCACTGCTACCGGCCGCTTCGAGCTGCTGTTTGGTCCGCAGAAGGCGCTAGGTACGGCTTCGGTGGCCTTGAGCCAGCAAGTAGCGCTATTTCCAAATCCAGCCCACGGCGAGGTGCAGCTGAGCCTGCCAGCCAGCTTGCAGCACGAGAGCTTACGCGCCACGGTGCTCAACGCACTGGGCCAACTGGTGGTGAGCCGGGTACTGCCGGCCGGGGCAGCCTTGCGCACGCTGCCACTCACCGGCCTGGCGATGGGCGTGTACAGCGTACGGCTTGAAACCAGCGCCGGTATTGTGACCAAGCGCCTGATTTGTCAGTAATTAACCGTATTCTATATGAAGCATTGGATTAGGAGACACTTGCTGTCTGCTGCCGGTAATTTGTTCGGCATCGTTCCCCTTCGCATGGCACTAGTGGCTATCAGCCTCAGCTTGACGGGCCAGCAACCAGCTCACGCACAGCCAGACACGGGTGGCCCCGCCCCCGGCCCCGGTGCTAACCCCACGGGCGTACCCGTCGATGGCGGTGCTTCGCTGCTCCTTGCCGCTGGCGTCGGGCTGGGCCTGAAGAAACTGCGACAGCGCCGGGCGCAACGTCCATAAGCAGCGCTTTTCCTCAGTATTACCGACCAGAACGCCCGCTAGTACAGCGGGCGTTCTGCATTCAAAGCTGCCACTCCTTATCCTGGTCCTGGCCGCGCGGAGTGGGAAATATGGTCGTCAGGGGGGTTCAGGAGGGCTTACGGGCGGGATGCCCCTAGCTTCGTTGCCTTGACTTTTCCCACCCCCATGATTTTGACCAACCGTATGGCGCCCTGGCTGCGAGGCGCCGTTCCGCTGCTGCTGGCTGGGCTGCTGACCCTGGAAGCTCAGGCCCAGACCGCCACCTTGCCCGGCACCTCCACCGTGCTACACTCGCCCAATGGCAAGCTGACGATGACGGTATACCAGCGCGAAACCGCGCCCGGCAAGCGCCATCTGTACTACCACGTCGAGTTTGGCGGCAAGCCGGTAGTGCTGGAATCGGGGCTGGACATTCAGGTGGACAACCACGTATTTGAGCACGCCATGGCCCTGCCCGTGGACCAGCACGCCGACTGGAGCGAGAACCTGGCCGTGCAAAAGGTGCTCACCGCTAGCAAAGACACCACCTGGACGCCCGTGTACGGCGAGCGCAGCCAGATTCGGGACCACTACAACCAGGCGGAAATCCAGCTGGCCAAAGACGACAACCCCGACTACCGCGTGAGCCTGCAAATGCGGGCTTATGACGAGGGCGTGGCCTTCCGCTACTTCTTTCCCGAGCACCCGAAAGGCATCTACTACCGGGTGATGGCCGAAAACGACGAGTTCACGCTGCCCGCCGACACCAGGGCCTGCTATACCGCCTGGGCGCAGGGCAAGTACGAGATGCTGTCGCTCCGCAACTGGCCAGAGCCTTCGGAGCGCCCGCTGACCGTGGCGCTGCCCAACGGCCTCTACGCCAGCCTCTGCGAAGCCGGCCTGACCGACTACGCCATGACCAAGTTCAAGCTCAGCCCCACCAAGCCCAACACGGTGGTGACGACGATGTACGAAAGCGCGGACCTGATTTCGCCCGTCGGCACGCCCTGGCGGGCGGTGCTGGTAGGGGAGAGGCCCGGCGACCTGCTGGAGCACAACGACCTGCTGCTGAACCTGAACCCGCCCACCAAGCTCAAGGACACGAGCTGGATTAAACCCGGCAAAATCATCCGGGAGATGACCCTGACCACGCAGGGCGCGAAGGACGACATCGACTTTGCCGCCGCCCACGGCCTGCAGTACATCCTCTTCGATTGGAAGTGGTACGGGCCGGCGTTTTCGTTTTCTTCGGATGTGACCAAGGTGGTGGCACCCATCGACATGCCGGCCGTCATTCAGTACGGCAAGGACAAGGGCATTGGGGTGTGGCTCTACGTGAACCAGCAGGGCCTGCTGGCCCAGATGCGTGAGCTGGCCCCGCTCTATAAGAAGTGGGGCGTGAAGGGCATCAAGTTCGGCTTCGTGCAGGTAGGCTCGCACCGCTGGACCACCTGGCTCACTGAGGCCGTGCAGGTAGCCATGGACAACGACCTGATGGTAAACATCCACGACGAATACCGGCCCACCGGCACCAGCCGCACCTACCCCAACGTGATGACCCAGGAGGGCATTCGCGGCAACGAGGAATTTCCGGATGCCACCCACAACACGGTGCTGCCCTTCACCCGCTTTATCGCGGGGGCCGGCGACTACACCATCTGCTACTACGACAAGCGCCTCAAGACCACCCACGCCCACCAGCTGGCGCTGGCGGCGGTCAATTACAGCCCCATCCAGACGCTGTTCTGGTACGACAAGCCCAGCGCCTACCAGGGCGAGCCGGAGGTGGAGTTCTTCGAAAAAGTGCCCACCACCTGGGACGAGACCCGCGTGGTGCAGGGCGAAATCGGCCAGTACGTGACCGTGGCCCGGCGCAAGGGCCAGGATTGGTTCGTGGGCACGCTCACCAACAACGACGGCCGCACCCTCAAGCTGCCCCTCAACTTCCTGCCGAAGGGCCAGGCCTTCACCGCCTCCATCTACGCCGACGACCCCAGCCTGACCACGCGCACCAAAGTCGGCATCAAGCGCATCAAGGTGAAGGCCGGCCAGGTGCTCGACGTGAAGCTGCTGCCTTCGGGTGGGCAGGCCATCTGGCTGACGCCGGCCAAATAATCGACTTTTCCCAAACGCATGAATATTCGCTTTGCCGCGCTGCCGGTTTTGCTGCTGGCCGGCCCGCTGGCCGCCGGAGCCCAGACGCCCAAAACCTACCAGGCTACCTCGCCCGACAAGCAAACCCGGCTCGAAGTGGCCGTGGACGCCGGAGGCCACCTGCGGTACCGCACCCTGACGGGCGGGCGCGAGGTGGTGCGCTGGTCGGCGTTGGGCTTTGAGCTGAACGGCACGGCGGCCGGCACCACAACCACCGTGCATGGCGCAAGCCAAAAGGCCGTGAACGAGCCATTTGCCTGGCCACTGGGCGAAAACGACACCATCGGCAACCAGTACCGGGAGCTGGATTTGAGCCTGCAATCGGGCCCGGTGCCGTTTCACGTGCTGGCCCGCGTGTACGATGGCAGCGTGGCCCTGCGCTATGTGCTGCCCGCGCCGGCGGGCCTGCCCAGCCCGGCGCGGCTGACCAGGGAAAACACGGAGTTTAACCTGGCCGACGCCTACACCATTTATCAGTACCACCAGGAGTCGGTGTTCACCCCTGCGAAGCTCGACTCGCTGGCCGGCACCTGCGATTTTCCGGCCACGCTGGCGGGTCCTCGGTACTACCTGAGCATTGGCGAAGCCGGCAACGACGGCTACACCAAGGCCGAGCTGGGCCGGGGCACCGCGCCGCACAGCCTGGCTGTGGCCTTCGTGCACGACAAGGAAGTAGCCGTGACGCTGCCCTTTCAGTCGCCCTGGCGCACCATCAGCTGCGCGAAATCGGCCATCGGGCTGCACCAGTTCAGCGACCTTAACCTGCGGCTAAACCCGGCCGCGCCGGGCGGCGTGCCGGCCGGGCTGCAGCCGGGCAAGGTGATGCGCGCCCAGCTCAACACCCAGAGCGGCCTCGACTGCATCGACCTGGCCGAGCGCCTGCGCATGCGCTACATCCTGTTCGATGCCGGCTGGTACGGCCCGGAGCGGGCGCTGACCTCGGACCCGGCCGTGGTGATTCCGGCCATCGACCTGCCCAAAGTCATTGCCTACGGCAAGGCCAAGGGCATCGGCGTGCTGCTGTACGTCAACTACATCGGGCTGCAAAACCACCTCGATACCATTCTGCCGCTGTACAAGCAATGGGGCGTGGCCGGGCTGAAATTCGGCTTCGTGGACGGGCTTTCGCAGCAGGGCCTGACGTGGCTGGCCGGGGCCATCAGGAAGGTGAACGACGCGGGACTGGTGCTCAACATTCACGACAACTACAAGCCCACGGGCCTGAGCCGTACCTACCCGGCGCTGTTCACGCAGGAAGGCATTCGGGGCGACGAGAACAGTCCCGACGCCTTCCACACCACCACGCTGCCGTTCACGCGCTACCTGGCCGGCCCGGCTGATTTTACCTACTGCTACCCCAATCCGAAGAACAGCTTCGGCAAAAACCTGAAGGTGAGCAAGGCCCAGCAGCTGGCGCTCACGGTGGTGTATTTCAGCCCCTTGCAGGCGCTGTTCTGGTACGGCAGGCCGCTGGACTACACCAACGACTCCGAAATTGAGTTCTTCAAGTACGTGCCCACGGTGTGGAACGAAACGCACTATTTGACTGGTGAAATCGGCCGGAATATCAGCGTGGCGCGGCGCGCGGGCAGCACCTGGTTTGTGGGCAGCGCGGCCGGCCTGCAACCCTGGTCGGGGCGGCTGAAGCTCGACTTTTTGCAAAAAAACACCGCCTACACCGCCACCATTTTTGAGGACGATGGCCAGGGCGGCATTGCCCGCCGCACGCTGAAAGCCCGGCAGGGCGACACGCTACCCGTAAGCCTGCAGGCGGCGGGCGGGCAGGCCATTATGCTGGAAGAAATCAAATGAGAAACCTCCTGCAACTCTCCGCGCTGGCCCTGCTGCTGGCGCTGGCCGGCCCGGCCGCCGTGCGGGCCCAGGGCTTTGTGCATCCCGGCCTGCTGCACAGCCAGGAAGACATTGCGCGCATGAAGCGCGCCATCGCGGCCCACGAGGAACCCACGTTCAGCGGCTACGAAGTGTTTCGGCAAAACGAAGCCTCGCAGGCCAGCTACGCGGCCAAGGGCCCGCTGGCCACGGTGAGCCGCAACCCCACCGTGGGCGCGGGCGACTACGACGCCGACGCCAACGCCGCCCACCAGAATGCGCTAATGTGGTGCCTGACCGGCGACCACGCCTACGCCGATAAAGCCATTGCCCTGGTCAATGCCTGGTCGGGTACGCTTACGTCGATAACCGGCCGCGATGCCGTGCTCATGGCCGGCCTCGGACCGTTCAAGATGGTGCAGGCGGCCGAGCTGCTGCGCTACTCTAAAGCTGGTTGTGCCGAGTCGGATATTCAGAAAACCGAGCGCCATTTCCGGCAGGTCATCTACCCCGTGCTACGCGAGTACGCGCCGTTTGCCAACGGCAACTGGGAGGCGGCGGCCCTGAAAACGGTGATGGCCATCGGTATTTTCTGCAACGACCGGGCGGTGTACGAAGACGCCCTGCGCTACTACGTGAACGGCTGGGGCGACGGCCGCCTCACGCACTACGTCATCAACGCCACCGGCCAGGGCCAGGAAAGCGGCCGCGACCAGGCCCACGCCCAACTGGGCATCGGCATGCTGGCCGAATGCAGCGAAATGGCCTGGCATCAGGGCCTCGACCTCTACGGCTACGCCGACAACCGCCTGCTCAAGGGCTTCGAGTACGCCGCCAAGTACAACCTGGGCAACGACGATATGCCCTTCGTGACCACCCTCGACCGCACCGGCAAGTACTTCCACCAGAAGATTTCGACCATCGCGCGCGGCCAGCTGCGCCCCCTCTACGAGCAGGTGTACAACCACTATGTGCATCGGCGGGGCCTGGCCGCGCCCTACACCCAGCAAGCGGCCGAGAAGCTGCGCCCCGAAGGCCCCGGCAAGCCGGGCGCCGACCATCCCGGTTTCGGCACGCTCTTCTACACCCGCCCTGCCGAAAAGCCCGGCGCGCCTCCTGCCAAGCCGGCTGCGCCGGGCGGGCTGGTGGCAAAAGGCCTGCCTACGGGTACTGCCCTTACCTGGGTGGCGGCCGTGGGCGCTACCGACTACACGGTGAAGCGTGGCACTAAAAAAGGCGGACCCTATGCCGTCATTGCTCAGCGCGTGGCAACGGCAGCTTACACCGATAAATCAGCCAAAGCCGGCACGCTGTATTACTACACCGTCAGCGCCGGCAATGCCCTGGGCGAAAGCGGGGATGCCTACGAAACGGGCGCCAGCGCCGGCTTGCCCACGCCCTGGAAACAGCAGGATGTCGGCCCGGTTGAGGTGGCGGGCTCGACTTTTTACGATGGGCAGGAGTTCCGGCTGGAAGGGGCGGGGAGCCGCATCGACAGCACCAGCGACCAGTTTCAGCTGGCGTACGTGCCGCTGCGGGGCGATGGCGTGCTGGTGGCGCGGTTCGTGCCCCAGGTAAGCTCACAGTTTTCGCAGTTCGGGCTGATGCTGCGCCAAGGCCTGACGGCCGACGCGCCGCACGTTGCCCTACTGCTTACACCCCAGAAAACCGGGGAGATTGAGCTGCCGCGCTGGGCCGTAAGCCTAGTGAGCCGGGCGGCCGCGGGCAGCCCCACGGTGGTGCGCCAAACCAGCGCGCCGCTGGCCGAGCCGCTTGTAACATTTGGCCGGCTGGTGGGCTACTACTGGCTGCGGCTGGAGCGCAAGGGAGGCACCGTCACGGGGGCTGTTTCGGCCGATGGCAAGGCGTGGACGCCAGTGGGAAGCATCAGCTCCGGCCTGTCGCAGGATGTATACGTGGGGTTGGCGGCCTGCTCGCGGCTCACGACCGTCAGCACCACCGTTCGCTTCGATAACGTGGCGGTGACGGGCTGGAAAGCCAGGTAGGGCCGGCCGCTGGCCGATTTTCACACTGTTCTTATTCGATTTTATGTCAAAGTCCCGCCTCCTTTTCAGTTTCATATTCCCCGTGCTAGTCGGCGGTGGATTGGGGGTCAGCATCCCCCGGCCGGCTTCGGCCCAGGTGCGCTCTTCTCGATTGGATGTGGCCAGGCAGCTGGCGTACTGCGCCGGCCAGGCCCGCAAAGCGGCCCAACTGGTGCCCTCTTTCGACAGCATTCCGCGTCGCATTCCGCTGGGCCGAAAGCAGTGGCAGTACGTGACCCGCGAGGACTGGACCAGCGGTTTCTGGCCCGGCATCCTGTGGTACCTGTACGAAAGCCAGCCCACGGCGTACTGGAAAGCAAAAGCCCAGGGCTTCACGCAGGATTTGGCCCCCGTGCTCAACCACAAAACCGTGGACCACGACCTGGGCTTCATGTTCTATTGCAGCTACGGCAACGGCTGGCGCCTCACCAAAGACCCGGCTTACCGGCAGGTGCTGCTGCGCGCCGCCGACTCGCTGGCCACGCTCTACAACCCCAAAGTCGGCACCATTCTCTCGTGGCCGCGCATGGTGAAGCAGATGGGCTGGCCCCACAACACCATCATGGACAACATGATAAACCTGGAGCTGCTGTTCTGGGCGGCGAAGAACGGCGGGGGGCGGCGCTTTTACGATATGGCCGTGAGCCACGCCCGCGTGACCAGTCAGCACCAGTTTCGGCCCGATGGCTCGTCGTACCACGTTGCCGTTTATGACGACAAAACCGGCCAGTTTATCAAGGGCGTAACCCATCAGGGCTACGCCGACAACTCCATGTGGGCCCGGGGCCAGGCCTGGGCCATCTACGGCTTCACCATGAGCTACCGCGAGAGCCGGGAGCCCGAATTTCTGGCCCGGGCCTGCAAATCGGCCGACATCTTTATCAAGCGCCTGCCCGCCGACCAGGTTCCGTTCTGGGACTTCGACGACCCCAAGATTCCAAACGTGACCAGGGATGCCTCGGCGGCGGCCATCGTGGCCTCGGGCCTGCTGGAACTCTCGACCCTGGTCAAGGATAAAGCATTGGGACTGAAATACCGCCAGCAGGCCGAGCAGATGCTGACCACGCTTTCCTCCGACCAGTACCAGTACCAGAGCATCAACAATGCCTTCCTGCTGCACTCCACCGGCCACCGCCCCAACGGCACCGAGCTGGACGTGAGCATCAACTACGCCGACTACTACTACCTCGAAGCCCTGCTGCGCCTGCAAAAGCTTCAGCAGGGCAAGCCGCTGTTCGCCGTGAGCAAAACCCGCTAGTGCCCACCCATCCCAGCCATTTAACCGCATGAACCGTCACCTGATGAAGCCGCGCATTTCACAATTGAAATTCGGCCTGTGCCTGGCCCTCGGCCTGCTGCCCATCGCGGCCCGGGCCCAGTACCCCGGCCAGACCAGGGAGCAAACGGCCGTGGCCGTACGCGCGCCCATCAAGGCCTACAGCTTCAACCTGAGCGATGTGCGGCTGCTGGCCAGCCCTTTCAAGGACAACATGGACCGCGAGGGCCAGTGGCTGCTCTCGCTGCCGGTGGCCCGCCTGCTGCACAGCTTCCGGGTGAATGCCGGCCTGCTGACCGACCAAAAAAACAGCCCCACCAAGATGCCCAAGCCCCTGGGCGGCTGGGAAGCGCTGGACATGGAGCTGCGCGGCCACAGCATCGGCCACATCCTGTCGGGCCTGGCGTTTCAGTACGCCTCTACGGGCAACGCGGCTTTCAAGCTGAAGAGCGACAGCCTGGTAGCCGGCCTGGCCACCGTGCAAACCGCCCTGAACCAGGGTGGCTACCTGAGCGCCTACCCACAGAACTACATCGACCGCAACATTGCCGGCACCAGCGTGTGGGCCCCGTGGTACACGCTGCACAAAATCTTCGCCGGCCTCACCGATACCTATTGGCAGACCGGCAACCAGCAGGCCCTGGACGTGGAAAAGGGTATGGCTGCCTGGGCCTATCAAAAACTCTCGCCGCTCAGCCAAGAGCAGCTGGCCAAGATGCTGCGCAACGAGTTCGGCGGCATGAACGATGCCTTTTACAACCTCTACGCCATCACCGGCGACCCGCAGCACCTCAAGCTGGCCGAGATGTTCTACCACAAAGCCGTGCTCGAACCACTGGAGCAGGGCCAGGACAAGCTGGATAAGATGCACGCCAACACCGTCATCCCCAAGCTGGTGGGCGAGGCCCGCGCCTACGAGCTGACCGCCGACCCCAAAGACAAGCTGGCCGCCACTTTTTTCTGGGACGACGTGGTGCAGCACCACACCTACGCCCACGGCGGCAACAGCGACAAGGAGCATTTCTTCGAGCCCGGCAAAATCTCGGAGCACCTCACCGGCAACACCGGCGAAACCTGCAACACCTACAACATGCTCAAGCTGACGCGGCACCTTTTCACCTGGAACCCCGAGGCGAAGTACGCCGACTACTACGAGCAGGCGCTCTACAACCACATTCTGGGCCAGCAGGACCCTAAAACGGGCATGGTTTCCTATTTCTCGCCCATGCTGCCCGGCGCCTACCGCCTCTACAGCACGCCCGACCAGTCGTTCTGGTGCTGCGTGGGCTCGGGCTTCGAAAGCCACTCCAAGTACGGCGAGGCCATCTACTACCACGGCACCCAGGATTTGTACGTCAACCTGTTCATTCCCTCGGAGCTGAGCTGGGCCGAGCGCGGCGTGAAAGTGCTGCAAACCACCCGCTACCCCGAGGAAGAAACCACCCGCCTCACCATCGAGACGAAAAAGCCGCTGGCCATGCCCCTGCACCTGCGCTACCCGGCCTGGGCCACCAACGGCGTGACGCTGAAAGTGAACGGCAAAACCGTGGCCGTGAAGCAGCAGCCCGGCAGCTATATAACCGTGGCCCGCACCTGGAAAAACGGCGATAAAATCGAGCTAACCTATCCCATGGCCCTGCGCGTGGTGGCCACCCCCGACAACCCCCGGAAAGCAGCTTTCGCCTACGGCCCCATCCTGCTGGCCGGCGAAATGGGCACCGAAGGCATGACCGGCACCGCCCCCTACCACGACCCCGCCGACCCCTACCAGTACTACGGCTACGACTACCACGTCCCCGCCGGCCTCGTGCACACCCTCAACACCAGCAGCGGCAGCGTCACGGACTGGCTCAAGCCGGTGGCCGGCCAGCCGCTCACCTTCCAGACCACGGCGGCTACGGCGGCCGGCGGCATCCGGCTGGTGCCCTACTACAAGGCCCAGCGCGAGCGGTACGTGGTGTACTGGGACCTGCGGCAATAGTGCTTTCCGTGCTTTGTTATACCGTATAAAATGCTTGTCGTGAACCGCTTACCGCTGGCTTACTTCCTGCGCTTATTCCTGTTGCTGAGTTTCTGGGGAGTGGCCAGACCGGGCTACGCACAAGAGTGGCAATGGTCGGTTCCGGTGGTCGGCGGGACGGACAAGGCGGGGCCGGCGCGGGCTTTTCTCTGGATTCCGCCCACCTGCCAGCGGGTGCGCGGCGTGGTGTTTGCCCAGCACAACATGGAGGAAATCTCCATTCTGGAAGACCCGCTGTTCCGGCGGGAAATGGGCGCTATTGGCTTTGCTGAAATCTGGGTGTCGCCCGCCTTCAATCTGTTGTTCAACTTCGACCAGGGGGCCGGGGCCAGCCTGACCGGCTTGCTCAAGGACTTAGCGGCCGAATCGGGCTACCAGGAGCTGGCGCTGGCGCCGCTGGTGCCAATGGGCCATTCGGCGGCGGCGAGCGCGCCTTACTACCTCGCGGCCTGGGCCCCGCAGCGGGTGCTGGCCTGCGTGTCGGTGAGCGGGCAGTGGCCGTACTTTCGCCACCCGTCCTTTGCGCCCGATATCTGGGGCCCACGCACCATCGACCACATTCCCAGCCTCGAAACGATGGGCGAGTACGAGGCTGCTGCCACCTGGTCGGCCGAGGGCCTGCGCGAGCGCCAGCAGCACCCGCTGATGCCGCTGAGCATGCTCGCCTGCCCCGGCGAAGGCCACTTTGCCACCACCAGGGCGAAATCGGCCTACCTGGCCTTCTACATCAGGAAAGCCGCGCACTACCGGCTACCCAAAAACACGCCGGCCAATCAAGTGCCCGTCCTGCGGCCCATCGACCCCACCAAAACGGGCTGGCTGCTGGAAAAATGGTCCCCCACCCACGGCCCCAGTGCCCCCGCCGCGCCGGTTGGTCGCTACACCGGCGACCCCACGCAGGCTTTTTGGTTTTTCGACGAAGAGCACGCCCGCGCTACCGAAGCCTACGGCGCAAAATACCGGAATCTAAAGCCCCAGCTGATGAGCTATTTGCAAAACGGTCGACCCGCCGTCCAGCGCAATACCCACCAGCAGATTGACCTGTCATTTCAGCCGCTGGCCGATGAGCTGACGTTCGTGTTGCGCGGCACTTTTCTCGACACGGTGCCCGCCGGGAGCAGCCGGCTGGCGGCCTGGACGGGGCTTCCGGTCGGCACGCCCCTGGGGCATGCCGCCAGCGGGCCCGTAGTTATCGACCGCATCACCGGGCCGTTTGAAAAGGTCAGCGCCGATACCTTCGCTTTCCGCCTCCGGCGCGGCCTCGGGGCCAACCTGCGGCAATACGAGCTGTGGCTCACCGCCACCCACCCCGGCGACGCCACCTACAAGCCCGCCGTGCAGCAGTCCCAAATGCCCGTGCCCCTGCGGCTGACGGAGGGCAGCACGCAACGAATCACCTTCCCGAAGCCGGTCGATGTGAAGGCCTCCCGTATGCGTAAAGCCACGGTGCGCCTGGCCGCCACTTCCGACGCCGGGCTGCCGGTGCGCTACTACGTGCGCGAAGGCCCGGCCGAGGTAAGCGGTAATACGCTGCGCTTCACCCGGCTGCCGCCACGCACTAAATTGCCGCTGAACGTAACGGTGGTGGCTTGGCAGCGGGGCCGCAGCACCGGTGCCAAGGTGCAGACGGCTGAACCCGTGGAGCAGACTTTTTCCATTGTAGAATAGCCGCCGGCGGCATCAGGTGGGTTCATGAAGCCTGCGGGCAGGGCCGGAGAATACCTTGCGGAGGCTTCTAAGGCCCTGCTATTCTGTGTCCATGACCTATTGCCTGCTAATGCGTACCGCAGCTCAGCGTGTGCTGGCTTTTGCCCTCTGCCTGGGATTGATTTCGCCGGCGTTCCTAAGAGCGCAGGCACTCAACGCAATGCTGGTGCGCCCCGCGACCACCGCCTGGGAGCCCGTGGGCACCGCTACGCTTGCCGACTGGACGGGCCTGGCCCCGGCCACCGGGAAAGCAGCCACGCTGAAACTGCCCGGCACGACCGTATTCCAGTACCCGGCCGGCCCGAAAGGCTGGTATAACCACGGCTTCCGGGCCGAGCACGACGGCACCCGCGACTGGCGCAACTTCTACGGCCTGCAGGTGGAAGTGTGGGTGCCCAAAGGCCGCCGCCTGGAATTGCGCGCCACGCTCTTCACTCCACCCAGCCCGCTGCGGCAGAACTACCTGCCCGAAACCCACGCGACGATAACGGTGCCGGGCGGCAACGGCGGCTGGCGGCGCGTGACCGTTCCGTGGGCGCTGCTCGACGTACCCAACCGGCAGGTGGCCATGCTCCGGTTTATCCAGGGCGTGCGCCTGGACGGCCAGCTGACCGACACCGGCAGCCCCGGCGAAATCCGCCTGCGCAACGTGCGCCTGACCCGCGCCCTGCACATCGCCGCGCAAGCCCCCGTGCGCGGGCAGGCGGCGGAGCCAGGGCAAACAGCGCGCTACGAAGTGACGCTGACTAACTGCACCGACAGTCCGCAAAACGTAGCCCTGAGCTTCGCCAAAGAAGGCTTTGAGGTGATGACGCCCACGGTGGAGCCGGCCCGATTGTGGCTGATGCCGGGGGCCGCGGCCAGGTGCATGGTGACGGTAGCGGTGCCCCGCGAGGGCGTGCCAGCGGGCGGGCATGAGCCCCAGCGCTTGCAGCTTTCGGCTAACGATGGCGTGGTGGAACCCGCCGTAGAGTTCATCACGGCGCGGGAAGTGGCTCGGCCCTGCCTGCTGCACACCGCCGCCCGCTGGGACGAGGTGCGCGCCAAAATCCTCCAATACGACTGGGCCAGGGCCGAACAGGCCCGCTACCTGAAGCTGGCCGACGACTGGCAGGTGCCGCTGGCGGCGCTGCCGCCGAACAACTACGTGGCCGCCGAAAAGCACACTTACGTCTTCCCCGAGCAGAATTTCATTCAGTTTTTGCCCGCCGCAGCCTACGCCTGGCAGCTGACGCGCGACAAGAAGTACGCGGAGAAAGTAGCGCTATTCCTGCGCCGACTGGCCGATGAGAAAACGGGCTACCCGGCTGGTTTCGCCGGCACCGACAAGGGCGGCCCGCAGGAGGGCGACAACTTTCAGAAGATGGCGTATTCCTACGATGCCATTCTGGATGCCGGGGTGCTGAGCGCGGCCGACAAGCAGGCCATCAATCATACCCTGCGGCTTTACATGGAAACGTTCGAGCCGGAGCTGACCATTGGCAACATGGGCAACTGGTCCACCGCCCAATCAATGGCCTGCCTGTTCAGCGCGCTGGCCCTGGGCGACTTAGCCGCGGCCGACCGCTACATCCACGGCCCGGCGGGCTTCACCGATTTCCTGAGCAAGGGCGTGATGGACGATGGCTGGTGGTGGGAGGTGAGCACCAGCTACAACCTCTGGGTGGCCTATGAGCTCACGCAGGCCGCCCTCGCCGCCCAGCCCTGGGGCATCGACTTGGTGCATTTGGAAGTGCCCGCCGACTATTCCCGCTCCGCCATGGTCATGCCCTGGGGGCTCAATCCACCCTACGGCGTCTCGTTCGAAAAGTGGGGCCCGCAGCGGCGCAACACCCGTTCGCTAAAGCATTTCTGGGATGCCATTGTGCCCGTATCGGACTACCGGGGCATTGCCTTCGGCATGAACGACGGGCACGAGGAAAAGGTGGGCGGCTACCGCCTGGAACTGCCCTACTACGTGTACCGCGACTCGGCCTACGCCACCATCATCAAGCAGGCGGGCCAGCGCGATTTGCTCTACGGCGTGCCCGAGCTGCCCGCTGAAACGCCCACGAGCTACCAAAAATCTGCTTTTGCCGAGAACATCGGCTACGCGCTGCTGCGCTCCCAAACGGCTGGTCGGCCGCCGCGCGAGCAGATTCAGGCGGTACTCAAAATCGGCACGCAGGGCGGCTTTCACGGCCATTTCGATAGGGTGTCGCTCGACAACCTCACCCGCTACGGCCGCAGCTTCTGGAACCCCGAGGCCATCTGGTGGGGCTACCCGAACTTCATGTACAAGTACTACGTGCAGACCTCGGTGAACCACAACATGGTGGTCGTGGACCAGATGCAGCAGGAAGCCGTGCCCTCCACGCAACTCCTGTTTCATTCGGGCCCGATGATGCAGGTGGCAGTTCAGGAAACCAACGCCCGCTGGTCGGACGCGCCCTACCTGGGCATGCGCTACTTCGCCACCGACTCGGTGCCCGACCAGATGCGCAAGAACCGCCAGACCCTGCCGCCCGTCACCGACCGGGGCTACGGCAAGCAGGGCCCCTTCAGCGAGCCGGTTCTTCAGCGGCGGCTGCTCGTCGTCACCGACGACTACGTGGTGATGGCCGACTACCTGAAAGGCACGAAGTTCCACACCTTCGACAACCTATTGCAGATGAAGGGCTTTTTAAGCCTGAACGCGCCCGGCAAAAAACTCCTGCGCCACGATGCCCAGTACCGTTCCGACCCGCACAGCGCGGCCCAGGTCGTCACCGATGCCGACTGGTACCGCGCCACCGCCCCATCAATCGCCAGGTTTCAGTTCGACTACGGCCCGCAGGCCGACAACTCGGGTACGCTGCAATACTTCAACGAACCCGGCCCGCTCAAAATGGACGTGCATGCGCTCTGGCCCCGGCAGCAGGAACTGATGGTGGCCATGCCCGCCGAAAACCACAACTGCCAGCAGTGGGTGCGCTACGAGGTGCAGGGCGACGGCCAGCCCCTGGCCCAGGGCGAAACCGGCATCTGGATTCTGGGCCAGCAGGAAATCGACGTATCAGTAGCCGGCCTGAAAGAGCTTTTGCTTCAGGTGAGCTCCGACGGCAACAGCCAGAAAAAAGCACTGTTCTGGGCCAACGCCCGCCTAGTAACGGCCGATGGCCGGGACATTCCCCTCACCGATTTAGCTACCGCGCAGAACGTCGAAAAGCCCGCCACCGCCGGCCAGGATTACTACGGCGGCCCCATTAAGATTGCGGGTACCGTGCCTGCCAATGCCCTCCCCACGCAGCCGCAGGATGCCAGGGCGCCGGCAATCATCCGCATCCCGTTAGCGGGCCAGAACGCCGTGCGTTTCCGGGCCACGCTGGGCGGCGACTTCCCCTTTGGGCCCGAAGCTGCCCGCCGAAAAATCTACGCAAGCCGCGCCACCGGCCTCCAGGCGCGGTTTCTGACGGTTCTGGAGCCGTATGAAAACAAGGCCATGGTAAAATCGGCTACCGCAATTAGTGCCGATGAGCTGCGCGTGGAGCTGGCCGACGGCCGCGTGCAAACCATCCGCATTGGGGAGTTGGAAGGCGATGGCAAAACGGTGCGGGTAAGCATCAGCGAAACCCGGCAGGGGCGGACGGTTCGCTCCGAATCGACCGGGCGTTGAGCGGCCTTCCACTGCGCTTGCAAAGTCATCAGGAGAGTTCAGGAGGTTCGGCAGCCGGGCAGGCGGGTTATTTGCCTTACTCTGTCTGCTTGCGCTATCATTGGGCGGCCCTGCCCCGGGGTAGTACATTGGCGTTCAGCACCGGATACGCCCTCGGCAAAAACGCCGCGCGACTGGAAGCCGGTTTGCTTCTGCCGGCCCGCGTACTTGCCGCCATCAAAAAACAACTTTAATTCACCCTTCCGCCGCCTTTTAAAACCCATCCGATTATGCAATCAGCCGTGACTTCCCCCGCTGCGCCCCTGGCCAAGACAGCCGCGCCGTTTACGGAGCGTAAATACATCCCGACGCTCGTTTTCGTCTCGTCGCTGTTTATGCTCTGGGCCATTGCCATCACGATGGGCGACGTACTCAACAAGCACTTCCAGAACGTGCTGCAGGTGAGCAAGGCCGATTCGGGGCTGGTGCAGTTTTCTATCTTCGGGGCCTACGCCGTGATGGGCATCCCGGCCGGCCTGTTCATGAAGCGCTTCGGCTACAAGAACGGCGTGCTGCTGGGTTTGGGGTTGTACGCCCTCGGGGCCTTCCTGTTCGTGCCGGCCGCCAATGCCAGCTCGTTCGGGTTTTTCCGGGCGGCGCTGTTCGTGCTGGCCTGCGGGCTGGCTACGCTGGAGGCCGTGGCGCATCCGTTCATGGCCGCGCTCGGGCCGCAGGACACCAGCGACCAGCGCCTGAATTTTGCGCAGTCCTTCAACGGCCTTGGGGCGGTGGTGGGGCCGCTCATCGGCAGCTATTTCATTCTGAGCGGTAAGCACATCGACGGAGATTTAACCTCGGTTAAAAGTCTGTACATCGTCATCGGCAGCGTGATTGTGGCCATCGCCGTGGCCTTCTCCTTCATCAAAGTGCCCGCCTTGCAGGACGCCCACGCGGCCCCGGCGCCCGCCGAAACGGAAGCCGGCTTCTACAGCGGCACGGCCGAAAGCGTGCCCGAAGCCAAGCCGTTGTTCCAGCACCGCCACTTCCGCTGGGCCTGGCTCGCGCAGTTCCTCAACGTGGCGGCGCAGGGCGGCACCTGGGCCTATTTCATCAACTACGGCGTGGAAAAGATGCACCTGTCCGACGCCACTGCGGCCAGCTACTTTTCCCTGTTTATGGTGATGATGATGAGCGGGCGCTTCGTGGGCACCTTCCTCATGCGCTACATCGCGCCCAACAAACTGCTGGCCGCCTTCGCGCTGGCCAACGTGCTCATGTGCCTCATCGTGGCGCAGAGCTGGGGCTGGCCCTCGTTCATTGCGCTGCTGCTGATTAATTTCTTCTTCAGCATCATGTTTCCCACTATTTTCTCACTGGGCATCAAGGAGCTGGGGCCGCACACGCAGCAGGCCTCGTCCATCCTCGTGATGGCCGTGGCGGGCGGCGCGGTGTTCCCCTATCTGATGGGCAAAATCGCCAACCACGACATCGCGGCGGCCTACTATCTGCCCATCATCTGCTACGCATTCATCGCCTTGTTTGGGGCGCGGCTGTACAAGGTGAGGTAGGAGCCATGTTAGAAAATGTAAAATATAGCACGTTTACCAATTATACCGTTTGAGTGAACCATCATGCTAGTTAAGTGACCGGCGGTATTCGTTGGGGGAGGCGCCCACCTGCTGCTTGAAGAAGCGCGTGAAGTGCTGGGGGTATTTGAACCCCAATTCATATGCTACCTCGTTGATTGTTTTTCCGGGGTTAAAGATTTTCTCCTTGGCCACGGCAATCAGCTTGAGCTGAATGTATTCCTGGGCCGTTTTGCCGGTTTCTCGCTTTACCAGGTCGCCAAAGTAGTTGGCCGACAGGTTCAGCTTATCGGCCACAAAGGCCACGCTGGGCAGGCCGCTCAGCTGCGGCGCGTCCGATTGAAAATAGGCATCCAGCAGGTGCTCGAATTTTTCCAGCACGCTGGTATTGACCTGGTCGCGGGTGAGGAACTGCCGGTCGTAGAACCGCACGCAGTAGTTGAGAAACAGCTCGATGTTGGACACTATCAGCCGCTTGCTGTGCTTGTCGAGGGCATGGCGCAGCTCGTAGTCGATTTTGCGAAAGCACTCCAGCACGATTTCCTGCTCCTGCGCGGAGAGGTGCAAGGCCTCGTGCACGGCGTAGGAAAAGAACCCGTACTCCTTCATGTGCTGGCCCAGGGCGGTGCCGCGCAGCAGGTCCGGGTGGAACAGCAGGGCATGGCCGCTGGGCTGGTATTCGTCCGGCCGCTCGTCCATGCCCACCACCTGGCCGGGGGCCATGAAGACGAGCGTGCCCTCCTGGTAATCGTAGTGGTTGCGGCCGTAGCGGATGTCGCAGTGCTTATCCTGTTTGAGGAAGACGGCATACAGTCCCAGGTGGAACGAGGCGGCCTCGGGGTGGCTGGTGGGCGGCGAGGCGGAAAAGTCCAGCACGCTGACCAGGGGGTGCCAGGTGGGCTGGCCCGCCAGCGCGTTGTAGTCGCTGACGCTGTTGATGCTGTTGATGCTTTTCATCTCGGTCGGGTAGTTTATTTCCTCAAAAGTATGGTCGACCACCGGCGAAGCCTACCCCGCCGCCCGGTATCGGTAATCTGGGTAGAACAATCCGTAATTCGGGTAGAAAGGCACGGCCGGCAGCGCGGGACCTTTGTGGAGTAAATAATCACCCGCGTTTTCCCACGCATTACGGCACCGGGAAGGACGCCTAGACACCACCACCACCATGGAAAAAATCACCTTGAACAACGGCGTTGAAATGCCCCTGCTGGGGTTCGGCGTCTTCCAAGTACCCGACCCCCTTGAATGCGAAAACAGCGTCGTGGCTGCCATTGAGGCCGGCTACCGGCTGATTGACACGGCCGCCTCGTACATGAACGAGGAAGCCGTGGGCAAAGCCATTAAGCGCAGCGGCGTAGCGCGCGAGGAGCTGTTCATCACCACCAAGCTGTGGGTGCAGGATGCCAGCTACGAGGGGGCCAAAGCGGCGTTTGAGACTTCGCTGCAAAAGCTGGGCCTGGACTACCTCGACCTCTACCTGCTGCACCAGCCCTACGGCGACGTGTACGGTGCCTGGCGCGCCTTGGAAGAGCTGTACCGCGAAGGCCGCATCAAGGCCATCGGCGTGAGCAACTTCCCGCCCGACCGCCTCATGGACTTTATCGTGCACCAGGCAGTGAAGCCGGCCGTGAATCAGGTAGAAACCCACCCCTTTCACCAGCAGGTAGCCGAGCAGCAGTTCATGGTCGACAACGGCGTGCAGATAGAGGCTTGGGGCCCGTTTGCGGAGGGCAAGAACGATTTGTTCACCAACGAACTGCTGCAGGGCATTGCCGACAAGTACCACAAGACGGTGGCGCAGGTGGTGCTGCGCTGGCTCACGCAGCGCGGCGTGGTGGCCATCCCCAAGTCGGTGCGTCCCGAGCGCATGGCCGAGAACTTCGCCATTTTCGATTTCGAACTGAGTGCGGAGGATATGGAAGCTATTGCCACGCTTGATACGAAAGCCAGCGTGTTCTTCGACGGCCGCGACCCCAACATGGTCAAGTGGATTGGCGAGATGAAGATTCACGAGTAGTCCCGCTCGAATACGCCGTGCGCGGCAACTACCCACTTTTAACATATTTCAGATGTCACTCAATTCGTATGTAACCCTGGGCCGGTCCGGCTTGCGGGTGAGCCCGCTGTGCCTGGGCGCCATGACCTTTGGCGAAGACTGGGGCATGGGCTCCTCGCCGCAGGAGTCGGCCGCCATCCTGGCCCGGTACCGGGAACTGGGCGGCAATTTTCTCGACACCTCCAACGCTTACAACAACGGGCATTCGGAGAAGATTATCGGCGATGCTATCGGCCGCGAGTCTTCTCAGCGTGACCGAATGGTCATCGGGACCAAGTTTGCCAATAACCTGTACCCCGGCGACCCCAACGGCGGCGGCAACGGCACCAAGGCGCTCATCGAGCAGTGTGAGCAGTCGCTACGCCGGCTGCAAACCGACTACATCGACCTGTACTGGATTCACCACTGGGACTGGAACACGCCGGTGGAAGAAACCATGAAGGCGCTCAACAACCTGGTCAGCAGCGGCAAGGTGCGCTACATCGGCGTGTCCGATACGCCGGCCTGGCAGGTGGCACAGGCCCACACGATGGCCCAGCTCAAGGACTGGACGCCGTTCGTGGGGCTGCAGATTGAGTACTCGCTGCTGGAGCGCACCGTGGAAGACGAGCTGCTGCCCATGGCCCAGGCGCTGGGCATCGGGGTCACGCCCTGGTCGCCGCTCAAGTCGGGGCTGTTGTCGGGCAAATTTACCCGCACCAACGCCGGACAGGTCGGCGGCAGCCGCGGCGAAATGATGGGCACGGTGTCGCTGCTCGATGAGCGGGCCTTTGCCATCATCGACCGCCTGGCCGAGCTGGCCGAAGCGCATCACACGAACTCCGCCGCCATTGCCCTGGCCTGGGTGAATAGCCGGCCGGGCGTGACCTCGACCATCATCGGCGCCCGCCGGCTCGACCAGCTGGAGGCCAATGTTGCGGCCCTGGACGTGCGCCTGTCGGCCGAGGAACTCGCCTCGCTGGACCAGCTCTCGACGCCCCCGGCCATGTTCACCACCATGCAGCAAAAATTGACGAGCAGCTTCCAGCACGGCGGTATCTCGGTGAATGGGGTCACGCCCTTCAAGTATCCGATGACACCGAACTCCGACCAAGACCGATACTAACGGGGCTAATGGGAGCAAAAAGCGGTGGCTATTTATTAGCAGCACCCAATGACCGGGGAGGTAGGCCAGGCACTGCACTGAGCTACCTCCCTTTTTTTATGTAATCTAACCCTCCTTTCGGCAAACCACGAGCAACAGCCCGCCACAGGGTGCGTGCAGGCTACTGCGGCACTTGGTGAGTTTACGAAACCCGTCTACGAATCAGAGTTTACGAAACGCGCCAGGCAGATGAGTTTCGTAAACTTTCCGCGAGAGCATTTTTTGGCTTGAGAGGTCCTGTTTGGCAGTGCTGCTTTCTCTGCCCACCAGGTAGCTTTTTCATGGTAAGTCCGCGCTACATCCCGTCAGGTAGGTTCAGGAGGCTTGGCGAATAAGCAGGGTGTTATTTCGTCGCGTTACTGGCACCTAATGATTCGCTGCCGGTATGCTACTTCCTCATTCTCGCTGAACCCACCCGCCCATGCGTTTTGCGCTTTGTTTTGCGTTGCTCCTGCTGCTAAAATCAGTAACGGCCCAAACGGCGGGCTCGCTGATTATCCATCCGGTGCCGAATGGCGTCCTCTACACCCAGCATAACGACGACTACACGGTGCGCGTGCGCCCGCCCGGCGGCGACTGGCAGGACCTGTTCGAGTACAACGTACAGGTTGATTTGGACAAGGTGCGCGATGCGTCCATGGTCACCTTCGACATGGGCGGCCCGATGGAAGTGGCCGTGCGCAAAAACAACGGCAGTGCCCAGCAGGTCCGCATCCGGCCGCTTTCCTACGGCATTAAACCGCGCCTGGAGGGCAACACGGTGTACTTCACGCTGCCCCAGCCCCGCAAGGTATCGGTAGAATTCAACGGCGACAAGCTGCAGAACCTGCACGTTTTTGCCAACGCGCTGGAAACGGATAAGCCCGACCCCAAGGACCCGCACGTGATGTATTTCGGGCCGGGCATCCACACGCCGCCCGACCAGCCGGGCAGCGTCATCCACGTGCCGAGCAACACCACGGTGTACCTGGCCGGCGGGGCCGTGCTGCGGGCCAAGCTGCTGGTAGACCATGCCGAAAACGTGCGCATCATCGGGCGCGGCATCATCGACCAAGCCGAGCGCGGGGTAGAAGTAACCTTCTCCAAAAACGTGACCATCGACGGCATCATCGTGCGCAATCCGCAGCACTACACGGTATATGGCGGCGAGTCGCGTGGCCTCACCATTCGCAACCTGAAGTCCTTCAGCGCCAAGCCCTGGAGCGACGGCATCGACCTGATGAGCTGCTCCGACGTGCTGGTGGACGACGTGTTTCTGCGCACGTCCGACGATTGCATTGCCCTCTACGGCCACCGCTGGAATTTTTACGGCAACGCCCGCAACATCACCGTGCAGAACGCCACGCTCTGGGCCGACGTGGCGCACCCCACCAACATCGGCCTGCACGGCGATACCAGCATCGTGGGCGATACCATCGAGCGCATCACTTTCCGGAACATCGACATTCTGGAGCACGACGAGGACGACCCCAACTACCAGGGCTGCCTGGCCATCACCTGCGGCGACCAGAACCTGGTGCGCGACGTGCGCTACGAGAACATCCGCATCGAGGACTTCGAGGAAGGCCAGCTGCTGAACCTGCGCGCCGTGTACAACGCCAAATACAACACCGGGCCGGGCCGTCACGTCGAGAACATCCTGTTCAAAAACATCAGTTACACCGGCAGCGGGGCCAATCCCTCGGTGCTGCAGGGGCTGAGCGCAACCGGCCAGGTGCGCAACGTGCGCTTCGAAAACCTGCGCCTCAACGGCAGGCCCGTGACCAATGCGGCCGCCGGCAACATCCGGGCCGGTGAATTCACCGAAGGTATCTCGTTCAAACCCTGAGCCCTATGACCACCACTCATTCGGGCTTGGGGAAACGAGTCGCCTTCCTACTGCTGGTCCTCTTCGGCGTGGCCGGCCCGGCGCCCGCCCAAACGCCAAAAGTCCGCGCGGCACCACCCGTTTCGGCCGCTGCGTTTGCGCCCATGGATGCGCTGATTCAGACTTGGGTGACGAAGGGCTACTACCCCGGCGCGGGCCTGCTGGTGGCCCGGCCCGGCCGGGTGCTGCACGAGCAATTCTACGGCAGCTACACGCCCGAAACCGTGGTCTACATTGCCTCGGCCGGCAAGTGGCTGGCCGCCGCCACCATTGCCGCCGTGGTAGACGAGGGCAAGCTGCGCTGGGACGACAAAGTGGTGAAATACCTGCCCGACTGGACCGACGCCAAGGGTCAGGCCACCCTGCGCCTGTTGCTCTCGCACACCGCCGGCTACCCCGACTACCAGCCCACAGGCAACCCGCGCGACGACTACCAGACCCTTACTGAATCCGTTAAAAACATCCAGCCGCTGCCCATCAAAGATGCGCCGGGCACCCGCTTCCGCTACGGCGGCCTGGCCATGCAGGTGGCCGGCCGCATGGCCGAGCTGGCCACGGGCCAGGACTGGGAAACGCTGTTCCAGGCGAAAATAGCCCGGCCGCTGGGCATGACCAGCACGCATTTCACGCCCGTGGATTTGGGCGGTGGGCACAGCCCCATGCTCGGGGGCGGGGCCCGCAGCACCGTGGCCGACTATGCCCACTTCCTGGAAATGCTGAGCCAGAATGGCCTGTACAACGGCCGGCGCGTGCTCTCGGCTCAAGCCCTGGCCGAGATGCAGGCCGACCAGGTGGGCACCGCCGCGGTGCAGCCCGGCGAGTTTGTAGCGAAGGTGCGCGGCACTTCCTACCCCGGCATCTATGGCCTGGGCGAGTGGCGCGAGGAGCTGGACGCCCACGGCCGCGCCACGCTGCTGAGCAGCCCCAGCTGGGCCGGGGCCTACCCCTGGCTCGACAAGAAAACCGGCATCTACGGCATTTTTCTGACCCACGTCGAGCCGGCGGTGGCCAACAAGGCGGGGTTCAACTCCTTTTTGAGCAGCGCGGTGCTGGCCACGATGGCCCGGCAGGCGGTGGGCAAAAAAAGCGGCGCGCTACCCGCCAGACCGTTTTCCAGGACGAATTAATCAGTTCACGATGGCCTTTTTTATTCGCCAACTACGCTACGGACTGCTGGCTGCGCTGCTGCCCGCCGTTGCCCTGGCCCAAACCGTGCAGCTGCCGGCCACCCTGCCCGCCGGCCACCCGCGCCTGCTGACCAACGCGGCCGGCAAGGACCAGCTGCGCCAGCGCCTGGCCACGCAGCCCGAAGCACAGCGCAGCTACAACAGCATCAAGGCCAAAGTGGACCCGTACGTGACGCGCCACCAGACCGACCCGACGTGGATAGTCTCGCGCCTCCAGATGTACTGGAAAACCAGGGCCACCGAGGTCTATGTGAAAGGCCCGGTATTCGACCACGCGGGTGGGCCGGCCGCGCCCGCACCCACCGTGCGCTTCACCGGCACCCGCGATGCGGTAACAGTGTATCGGACGCCCGCCATTGAGGACGTGAAGCCCTACCTGGACGATGCGCGCGGCCTGTATCTGCAGAACGCCACCACCAAGCAGTGGGAGTGGACCGACCCGGCCAAGGCGGCCCGCATCGTGGAAGGCATCAACCGCAACATCATGGCGCTGGCCCAGCAATCGGCCTTCCTCTACTGGTACACCGGTGAGGAGAAGTACGCCCGCTTTGCCTACGACGTGCTCGATACCTACCTCACCGGCATTTATTACCGCCAGGAACCGGTTGATTTGAGCCACAGCCACATACAGACGCTGGTGGGCCTCACGTCTTTCGAGGTCATTCACGAAGACGTGCTTTCCGAGCTGGTGCCGGCCTACGATTTTCTCCACGACTACGTGGTGCAGCACGCCGCCCCGAAAAAACCGCTGTACGATGCGGCCCTGCAGAAATGGGCCGACCTCATCATCAAAAACGGCGTGCCCTTCAACAACTGGGACCTGTTTGAGGCCCGCTTCGTGTCGCAGATTGCGGTGGTGCTCGACGACGACGACAAGTACGCCAACGGCCACGGCAGCCACTACTACCTCGACCAGATTATCAACCAGACCAGCACCCGCCAATGGGGCCTGACCGAGCTGATTCGGAAGGGGTTTGACGCTAAATCCGGCCTCTGGGCCGAGTGCCCCGGCTACTCGGTGAACGTGGTGAAGGACTTCACCGACTTCGTGAAGCTGTTCGATGAGCTGCTGCACATCGACCTGGCCGCCCAGATTCCCTTAATTCCCAAAGCCGTGCTGGCGACGGCCCAATACGCCTTTCCCAACGGCAACATCGTGGGCTTCGGCGACACGCACTACGGCCCCCTGCCCACCGAATCGATGCTGAACATGGTGGCCAACGCCCAGCATTTCCACAAGCCCGAGCAGGAGCGCCAGTTCACCAGCCTGCTGAAAACCACCCGGCAGCTCACCGGCCAGGCGGCCGGGCACGGCGGGGGCGGCAGCGGCGTGGCGGCGCTGTTTGCCTCGGCCACGGTGCTGCGCGACGACATTCCGGCCGCTCGGCCCGGCGACTTCGTGACGCCCACCTTCTACTCGCCCAACGTGAGCTGGCTGGTGCAGCGCCTCAACCCCAACAGCCCGCGCCACGGCCTGCTCATCTCGCAGGCCGGCTCGATGGGCAACCACGCCCACGCCAACGGCATTGCCATGGAGCTCTACGGCCAGGGCGTGGTGCTGGCCCCCGAGGGCGGCATCGGCACCACCTACTTTCAGCCCGATTACGCCGAATACTACTCCCAGTTTCCGGCCCACAATACGGTGATGGTGGACGGCATTTCGGCCTACCCGGTGATGAAGAGCAACCACGGCTTCGCGGTGCAGGGCGTGTACCCGCCCATCAGCCAGGCCGGGACCACGCCGACCTACGGCCCGTTCACCTACTCCGACGTGCTGTTTCGGGAGCCCGAAACCCAATCGGACCAGCGCCGCCAGATGGGCATCATCCGCACCGGCGACTCGACGGGCTACTACGTGGATATCTTCCGCTCGAAGAAGGTGCAGGGCGGCGACAAGTTTCACGACTACTTCTTCCACGGCCTGGGCCAGGAGCTGACCGTTGGCGAGGCCGGTGGCAAGGCCCTGGCCTTGCAGCCCACCGCCCAGCTGGCTTTTGCCGAAGGCAGCCTGTTCGCGCTCGATTACCTGTACGATAAAAAGTCGGTACTGACGACCAGCGACGTGGCCGCCACCTTTCGCCTGGCCGTGCCCAACCAGCCTGCCCGCCAGCTGCACATGTGGCTGCAAGGTGCGCCGGAGCGCGAAATCTTCACCATGAAGTCGCCCAAGTCCACCGCCTACGGCCGCGACAACATGCTGCCCCACGACATCGAGGAGCTGCCGCTGCCCACCATCGTGGTTCGCCAGCGCGGCCAGGCCTGGACGCGACCCTTTGCCGTGGTGTACGAGTCGGCCGCGACCGATGCGCCGCGCACCATCAAAAGCACCAGCGGCTTCCAGCCCGGCGGCGCGGGCGCTGATTTTGTGGGCCTGAAAGTGGAAACCGTGGCCGGCCGGCAGGACTACATTTTCTCCAACACCGGCAGCACCGTAGTCACCCAAGACGACATGACGGCGCAGGCTGACTATGCCGTGGTGAGCTTTAATGACACTGAAATCGTCAGCTTACTGCTTGGGCATGGCCGCGAGGTAAGCAAAGGGGTGAACACCCTGGCGGCCCGCAACGGATTGGCCACCGCGGCCTTCTACCAGCAGGCCGACGGCTGGCACCTGAACGCTGACCAGCCCGTTTCGCTCACCCTGCGAGGCTCCGCACATACGCTGGTGCTAAATGGGGTAAGCTATTCGGGGAAAGTAAAGAAAATAAAGGGGCAGCCCACGGCCACGTTTGAACTGCCCACCACCACCGATGCGAAGCTGGAGCTGCATTAACGCCCGGCTTTTCCATTCCTGACTCACATAAAACACGCTGATGAAAACGCTCTTTCCCAGCACCGGGCGGCTATTGTTTCTGCTGCTTTGGGTCGCCGGAGTCCTCCCGGCCCGCGCCCAGGTGTGGCAGTGGTCGGCCCCGGTGGCCAACGTGGTTTCGCCCGAAACCAATGAGCCCGCGCGGGCTTTTCTCTGGATTCCGCCGCACTGCAAGGAGGTACGGGCGGTGGTTGTTGGCCAACATAATATGCTGGAAGAGCCCTTGTTTGAGCACCCGAAGTTCCGGGCCGAGCTGGCGAAGCTGGGCATCGCGGAGGTGTGGGTCACGCCGGCCCTCAGCGTCACGTTCGACTTTCCGAAAGGGGCCGGTGAGCAGTTTGAGGGCATGATGCGGACGCTGGCGGCGGTTTCGGGGTATTCGGAATTGGCTTTTGCGCCGGTGGTGCCTGTCGGCCACTCGGCGCTGGCTAGCTACCCGTGGAACTTCGCCGCCTGGAATCCCGGCCGCACGCTGGCGGCCATTTCCCTCAAGGGCGACGCGCCGCTGACCACCCTCACCGGCAGCGGCCGGCCCAACCCGGACTGGGGCAGCCGCACCCTCGACGGGGTGCCCGGCCTCATGGTGATGGGCGAGTACGAGTGGCTGGAAACCCGCCTCGCGCCCGCGCTGGCCTACCGGGCCGCGCATCCGGCCGCGCCCATTTCCCTGCTGGCTGATGCCGGCCACGGCCATTTCGACGTTTCCGATGAGCTGGTGAATTACTTGACGCTGTTCATCCGCAAAGCTGCCGAGCGGCGCCTGCCCGCCCGGATGCCGCTGGATAAAGCCCCGGTGCTGAAATCCGTTGACCCCGGGCAAGGCTGGCTGGCCGACCGCTGGCGGCAAGATGCGCCGCTGCAAGCCGCCGCCGCACCCTTCGCGGCTTACAAAGGCCCCAGGACCGAATCGTTCTGGTACTTCGACCCGGAAATTGCCCGTGCCACCGAGCAGTACTACGCCCGCACCCGCGGCAAAAAGCCGCAGCTGCTTGGCTTCGTGCAGGATGGCAAAACCCTGCCCCAGACCAACACCCACCAGCAAGTCAACCTGAAATTTGTGCCGCTGGCCGATGGCCGCAGCTTTCGGGTGGGCAGCACGTACCTGGATTCGGTGCCCGCCGGCAGCCCCAACCCGGCGCGCTGGACCGGCCTGCCGGTGGGCGCGCCGCTCGGCCATTCGACGGGGCCCATTACCGTTTCGCGCATCACCGGCCCAGTGGTACAGACCGGACCCGATACCTGGGCCATCCGCTTCAACAAAGTGGGCTTCAACAACCCCCGCCGCTCGAATGATGTGTGGCTGCTGGCGGGCCAGCCCGGCAATGAGCACTATAAAAGCGCCGTGCAACAGGCTGACTTACGCTTTCCATTGGTGAATAAAGAGGGTGCCACCCAGCGCATTACCTTCCCGGCTATTGCCGATGTGAAAGCCGGCCAGCTGAAATCGTTGCCGCTCGCCGCCACTTCCGATGCGGGCGTCCCCGTCGAATACTTTGTGCAGGACGGCCCGGCCGAACTGGTTGGCCACACGTTGCATTTTACTGAAATCCCCCCCCGGGCCAAATTTCCGATGAAGGTGACCGTGGTAGCCTGGCAGTACGGCACGGCCGGCAAGCTCCAAAGTGCCGCTCCGGTAACGCAGACCTTCAGCATTATCCGGTAGAAATTATGTGCAATCAGGAGAGGTCAGAAAGGTTGGGCTGGCGGGGCATGGGTTCTTTGTCCGCATAAACCTTCCCCACCCATGCGCTTTAAAACGTCCTTTGTGCCCGCCACGGGTTTGCTGCTCACCATGGCGCTGCTGAGCGCCACGCCGCCCGTCGCCGATACCCAAACCTTCACGGTGCGCAACCGGCTGGGCATTGACCGCCGGGCCGAAACCATCAGCCTGCCCGCCAGCCGCCTCAGCGCCCTGCTCAAAAAATACGGCGCGAAAAACCTGCTGGTGAAGGATGCCAGCGGTAAAATCCTGGTCAGCCAGGCCGTGGACAACAACGGCGACGGCATCATCGACGAGCTGCTGCTGCAAACCGACATCAAGGCCAATGCCACCCAGAAATTCACGGTGACCGGGGCCGCCAACGGCGCGGCCCGGCAGCCCAAAAGCCAGTACCGCACCTTCGCCCGCCTCGTGCCCGAGCGCACCGACGACTACACCTGGGAAAACGACCGGGTGGCCTTCCGCACATACGGCCCCGAGGCCGAGCGGCTGGTAGTGGCCAGGCAGCCTGGCGGCACCCTCACCAGCGGCATGGACTGCTGGCTGAAGCGCGTGCCCTATTCCATCATCGACAAGTGGTATGCCGCCAACGTGAAGGAAGTGGGCTACTACCACATTGACCACGGCGAGGGCTACGACCCCTACCACGTGGGCGACAGCCGGGGCTTCGCCGGCATCGGCATCTGGGACCGGGATTCGCTCTACGTCTCGCGCAATTTCACCGGCTACAAGACGCTGGCCAACGGGCCCATCCGCACGCTGTTTGAGCTGAGCTACGCGCCCTGGCAGGCCAATGGCCGCACCGTGACCGAGAAGAAAATTCTCAGCATCGACCTGGGCTCTAACCTGACTCGTTTCGAGGAGCATATCTCGGCCGATAAGCCGCTGCCCAACGTCACCATCGGCACCACGCTGCACGCCGAGCCCAAGGGCGTGCGGGGCGAGGTGAAAGGGGAACCCAAACAGGGCTGGTTTCGCTACTGGGAGCCCATGGATGATGCTTTCCTGGGCACCGGCGTGGTGCTGGCCCCGCAAGCGGTGCAGGGTTGGCAAGACCACCGCACCAAAGCGAAAGAACAAAGCCACCTGCTGGTGATGGCCACTCCGAAAGAGAACAAGCTGGTGTACTACGCCGGCTTTGGGTGGACCAAAAGCGGCCAGTTCAAAACGGCCGCCGATTGGGATAAATACCTGGCCGAATACGCCCGGCGGCTGGCCTCGCCGCTGGAAGTGACTTATAGCAGCAAGTAGTTTTCAATTCCAATTATCCTACCACCGGGCAGGTCCAGCATTGTCCTCGCCCACCCGGTCAATTCCCACCCGCATGAACAGCTTTTTGCGCGACGAAAAACTCTGGGGCCTCGACCTGGGCGGCACCAAAATCGAGGGCATCATCCTCAAATCGGCGCAGGACCCGGAAGTCCTCTTCCGCGACCGGGTGCCTACCGAAGCCGACAAGGGCTATCAGCACGTACTGGCCCAGATTCAGAAACTGGTGCAGCACATGGAAGAGTCCGTGGGCTACAAGGCCTCCAGTCTGGGGCTGGCCACGCCCGGCACGCTGGTGCCGCGCACCGGCCTGATGAAGAACAGCAACGCCACCTGCCTCAACGGTCAGCCCATGAAGACCGACCTGGAGCGCCTGCTCGACATCCGCGTGGAAATGGCCAACGACGCCAACTGCTTTGCCCTGGCCGAAACCCGGCTGGGGGTCGTAAAGCAGCAGTTTCCCAATGCCAAGGTCGTGTTCGGGGTCATCATGGGCACCGGCGTGGGCGGCGGGCTGGTCGTGAACGGGCAGGTGCTTGGCGGCTTCCACGGCCTGGCCGGCGAGTGGGGCCACAACTACCTGAGCGAGCACAACGGCGAGCAGTGCTTCTGCGGCAAAAAAGGCTGCAACGAAAGCATTCTTTCCGGCCCCGCCCTGCAACGCTACTATGTGGAGCTGGGCGGGGAAGCCCGCTCGCTCAAGGAAATCGTGGCGCGGGCCGCGACAGGTCAGGACACCATGGCCGAGCACACGATGCAGCGCATGGTCAATTTCTTCGGCCGCGCCCTGAGCACCATTGTCAACATGATTGACCCTGACGTCATTGTTATTGGCGGGGGCGTGGGCAACGTCGACCGCCTCTACACCGAAGGCGTGGGCAAAGTAGCCCACTACGTGTTCGACCACGTGTTCGAAACGCCGGTTGTCAAGCCCCGCCTGGGCGACAGCGCGGGCGTGTTTGGCGCCGCTTACCTGGTGGCCTAGATGAGCGCCCAATCGTCCCGCTGGCGGCCCATTTTAATAGGAGTAGGGGGCCTGACGCTATTGCTCAGCGGTTGCCGGGCGGGCGGCCCGGCCAGCACGTCGGCGGTTCATCCGGCTGCCGCGCGGGCCTCGAAGCCTTCTGTTTCGCAGGTTTGGGTGGCCGACCAGGGCAACGGCACCTACCAGAACCCAGTCCTCAATGCCGACTACTCCGACCCCGACGTGGTGCGCGTGGGCGCTGATTACTACCTCACCGCCTCCAGCTTTAACGCCTGCCCGGGCCTGCCCATTCTGCACTCCCGCGACCTGGTGAACTGGCAGCTCATCGGCAATGCCCTGCCGCGCCTGCCGGAAGCTTTTTTCAATGTGCCCCAGCACGGTTTCGGCGTGTGGGCACCCTGCCTGCGCTACCACGCCAGGCAGTTCTACCTCTTCTGGGGCGACCCGGACTTTGGCATTTACCAGATGAAGGCCGATAACCCCGCCGGGCCCTGGACCAAGCCGGTGCTGGTGCTGGCCGGCCAGGGGCTGATTGACCCCGCGCCCTTCTGGGACACCGACGGGCGGGCTTACCTGGTGCACGGCTGGGCCGGCAGCCGCGCGGGCGTCAACAGCCTGCTCACCCTCAACCGGCTCAGCCCCGATGGCACGCAGGTGCTGGACGAGGGCCGCAACATCTACTCGGGGCACGACCATAACCACACCACGGAGGGGCCCAAGCTGTACCGGCGCGGGGGCTACTACTACATTTTTGCCCCGGCGGGCGGCGTGGCCACGGGCTGGCAGCTGGTGCTCCGCGCCAGGGACCTGGACGGGCCGTGGGAGGAGAAAGTCGTAATGGACCAGGGCACCACCGCCATCAACGGCCCGCACCAGGGCGCTTGGGTCGATACGCCCGACGGCAAAGAAGACTGGTTTCTGCACTTTCAGGACCGCGGGGCTTACGGGCGGGTGCTGCATCTGGAGCCCATGGTCTGGAAAAATGACTGGCCCGTCATTGGCGAGGACTCCGACGGCGACGGCAAGGGCCAGCCCGTGCTCAGCTACCGCAAGCCCAACGTGGGGCACCCGTACCCCATCGCCACCCCGCCCGAAAACGACGAATTCAATTCCGACACCCTGGGACTGCAATGGCAGTGGCAGGCCAACCCGAAAGTGACGTGGAGCGCCCTGCTGCGCGGCAACAGCTTTCTGCGCTTGTTTGCCGTACCGGTGCCCAAGGGGGCCGCCAACCTCTGGCCCGTGCCCAACCTGCTGCTCGAGAAGTTTCCGGCCACTGACTTTACCGCTACCGCCAAGGTCAAGCTCAACATCGAATGGGAAGTCTGGCAGGGCAAAAAAGCCGGCCTGCTCATCGTCGGCAACGACTATGCGTACCTGGCGCTCACTAAAAATGCGGCTGGCTACCACGTAGCTCAGATGCGCTGCCTCGATGCGCCCAGCAGCGCGGCCGAGCAGGTGGTGGCGGAGCAAAGCATTCCCGGCCCGGAGGTGCAGCTGCGCGTGCAGGTCAGTGGCCCCGCTGCTACCTGCCGCTTTAGTTTCAGCACCGACGAAGGCCGGACCTTCCAGCCCATCGGCCAGCCCTTCACGGCGAAGCCAGATAAATGGACGGGCGCCAAAGTGGGCGTATTCTGCGCCAGCACCCAGCCCGAAACGCGCATTGGCGGCTACGCCGACGTGGACTGGTTCCGGGTCACGAAATAGTCCGCACGAGAACGCTCGGTTTTTTCTTCATTTCAATTCCAATCATTTACCCGCCACCATGCCTGAGGACCCATCCGTTAAACAGAGCCTTTTCCAGCAAACCGCCGCCCAACTGCACGCGCAGGGCTTCACCATTGCCACGCAGGACCAGACCCGGCCCTGGGGCGGCTTTTTCGTTATCGACGAGACGCAGGCGCAGGCGTTTGCCGATGCCTATTTCGACGGTCTGTCGGTGGAGGAGCTGCGCATCTCCGGCAAGCTGAGCCCCAAAATCCTGATTGTCGCGCCGCAGCAACGCCTCTCGTGGCAGTACCACCACCGCCGGGCCGAAATCTGGCGCGTCGTGCAGGGGCCCGTGGGCGTGGTAACCAGCGACACCGATGCCGAAGGCGAACCAAAGACCTACCAACCCGGTCAGCAAATCACCTTGCGCCAGGGCGAGCGGCACCGCCTCGTCGGCCTGGCGGGCTGGGGCATTCTGGCCGAAATCTGGCAGCACACCGATGCCCATCAGCCCTCCGATGAGGACGACATTGTCCGCGTGCAGGACGATTTCGGCCGCTAGTCAGCTCGATGCACCACCGGCCGGCTGCTCAGTGCCGGGAACTGGCCGGTGGTGCTGTCAGCTGCCGGCTTCCGCGCTCCTTAGCGCCGGGGCCACCTGGGTATCAGGGTCTTTCAAAGCGATGCTTATGCATTTCAAATAATAAGCCTTACACCGGCTCTCGCAGCGCAGCCAGCACCTTATCGGGCGTCATGGGCAGGGAGCGGAGGCGGCGGCCGGTGGCGTGAAGCACCGCATTGGACACGGCCGCCGTGACGCCCACCACCGATACTTCCCCAATGCCCTTGGCCCCCATAGCATTGATGTAGGGGTCGTGTTCGTCGATAAATTCAACCGTCATGGCCGGAATGTCGGCGTTCACGGGCACATGGTAGCTGGCCAGGTCCGCGTTGGTGTAGCGGGCCAGGTTCGGGTCGCGCACGGTCTGCTCCATCAGGGCCGCCCCGATGCCGAAGATGCTGCCGCCCATCACCTGCGAGCGGGCCGTTTTGGGATTCAGAATGCGGCCGCCGGCCACTACGCTTACCCAACGGGTCACGCGCACGGTGCCCAGCTCGGGGTCGACGTGGACTTCGCAAAAATGCGCCCCGAAGGCGTGCATGGCGTGCTGGGGCGCTTTATCATCGGTGGCGCGGGCCTCCTCGTAGCCGCTGCCGTAGCGGCCAATGGCGCTACCTTCCACGTCGTTTAAACCGGCCCGCTTCATCAGCTCGCCGAAGGCCTCGCCTTTGCCGGGGTCCGCTTTGAGCTGTAAACGGCCTTTTTCCATCACCACGTCGGCGGGCTGAGCGCGGTAAAGGGGCGACTTCTTATCGGCCACGGCCACCCGGATGAGCTGCCGCCACACGTCCTGCGCCGCCAGGTACACCGACGACGATACCGTGCCGGCGGCCATTGAGCCGCCCGAGGCCGCCGTGGTGGGCAGGGTGCTGTCGCCCAGTTCAAAGCGCACGTTTTCGGGCGCAATGCCCAGCGCATCGGCTGCCACCTGGGTGTTGATGGTGTAGGTGCCCGTGCCCAGGTCGGTGGCCCCGGCCTGCACCACGGCCCGGCCGTCGGCGTAGAGGCGCACGCGGGCGTTGCCCTTGCCGCTGTGCACGGGGTAGGCGGCCGTGGCCATGCCCCAGCCCACCAAGTGATTGCCGTCGCGGGTCTGGCCCGCTTTGGGGTTGCGCTTATTCCAGCCAAATAGCTCGGCCCCACGCTGGTAGCATTCTTTCAAACTCTTACTACTCCAGGGGTGGCCGGTGGCCGGGTCCTGGTCGGCGTGGTTAAGGAGCCGAATCTGGATGGGGTCGAGGTTCAGCTGGGCGGCCAAATCATCCATCGAACACTCGATGGCGAAGGAGCCCGGCATCTCGCCCGGGGCGCGGGTTGAGGTCGACGTCATCACGTTGGCGTGGGCCAGGTGGTAGGTCGACTCGAACGCCGGCAGGGCGTAGAGCATGTCCAGAATCTTGTGATTGGTTTCGGCGTAGTCGTCCCAGGGCGAGGTGGTGGACGTTTTCTCGTGCACCAGCGCCAGCAGCTTGCCCTCCCTGGTAGCCCCCAGGCGCAGGGTTTGCTCCTGGTCTTCGCGGTGGCCCATGCCCGTAAACATCTGCGGATGGGTGAGCACCAGCTTCACCGGCCGGCCCACGGCGCGGGCCACCAGCGGGGCTAGCGCCACGTGGGGCCACACCCAGGCCTTGCAGCCGAAGCCGCCGCCCAGAAACTTGTTGATTACCCGCACCTGCTCGATTTTCAGCCCCAGCATCTGGCTCAGGGTTTTCTGGGTCCAGGCAATGGCTTGCGTCGTGTCGTACACGGTGAGGCGGTCGGCCGCTTCCCAGTGGGCGATGGTCGCGCCCGGCTCCATGGGGTTGTGGTGGTTGATGGCGTGGGTATAAGTAGCCGTGAGCTGCACCGGAGCGCTGGCAAAAGCGGCCTGCGCGTCGCCACGCTTGGTCACGCCGGGCGCGCCCTTCACCACTTTGGGCACGAAGCGGGTCGTTTTCGGGTCGAGGTAGGAGGCTACCGGGGGTTCGGGCGTGATGTTGATTTTAAGCAGACTGGCGGCGTACTGGGCCCGCTCCAGCGTATCGGCCACTACGAGGGCCACCGGCTGGCCGGCGTACTCAATCCGGTCTGACTGCATCGGGAAAAAGCCCATTGGCGCGTTGAGTGCCGTCTTTTCTTCCGGGGTGCTGGGGACGCGGGCCAGCTTGGGCAGGTTCTGGTGGGTGAAAATGCCCAGCACGCCCGGCTGCCGCTGCGCCGCACTGGTGTCGATACTCACCACGCGTCCCCGGGCCACGTCGCTGGTGCGGAGCACGGCATGCACCAGGCCCGGCAGCCGGTTGTACTCGGCCGAATAGGTGGCCTGACCGGTCACCTTGGCAAAGCCATCGACGCGGCTCAAAGGCTGCCCGACGGCAACCGGCGTGGCGTTGGTCTGGGAGAATTGGGGTTCGGTATCCATGATATATAAGCGGTTAGCCAGTAGCAGCTAGCTAGTAGCTTTTGGTTTGTTGTCTGGAATTGTCGGCGTTGACTTTTCTGGCGCGAGCTAAGAGCTAACCGCTGATAAAGCCCGCACCAGCGTGTTCTGGGCCAGCTCTACCTTGAAGCGGTTGTGCGCCTGCGGCTGCGCCCCCTGCAAAGCCGCCGCCGCTGCGGCCCGAAACGTGGCCTCCGTGGCCGGGGCGCCGGTCAGCACTTTCTCGGCCTCGTGCGAGCGCCAGGGCTGCGCGCCCACCCCGCCCAGCGCCACCCGCGCCGCGCGAATGATGCCGGCCTGGATATCGAGCCCCACGGCCGCCGAGGCCAGCGCATAGGCGTAGCTGCTACGCTCGCGCACTTTCAGATAAGTCGAGCGGCGGGCGTGGGCGGTGACGGGAATGGTCACGGCCACAATCAGCTCGCCGGGTTCCAGCACGGTTTCCTTCTGGGGCGTTTTGCCCGGTAGCAGGTAAAACCCGGTCACGGGCACTTGGCGCTGTTTTCCCTTCGCGTTTTCCAGCGTCAGCATGGCGTCCAGGGCGGTAAGCGCCACGGCCAGGTCGCCGGGGTAAGCGGTAGCAATGCAGCTGTCGCTTACACCCAGGATAGCCAGGTTGTGGCTGTCGCCCGCAATGGCGGGGCAGCCGGAGCCGGGCACGCGCTTGTTGCACGGAAAGGCCGCGTCGCGGAAATAGCCGCAGCGGGTGCGCTGCAGCAGATTACCGCCAATGCTGGCCATGTTGCGCAGCTGCGGCGAGGCGGCCAGCAGCAGCGCCTGCGATACGGCCGGAAACTGCTGCACCACCAAGGGGTGCTCGCCCACCTTGCTCATGCGCTCCATCGTGCCGATGCGCAGCCCGTCGGCCGTTTGCTCCACACCCGTGAAGGGCAGCAGGTTGATATCCACCAGCTGGGGTGGCTCCGCCAGGCTGGCTTTCATCAGGTCGAGCAGCGTGGTACCGCCAGCGATGTAGGCGGCGGCCGGCTTGTCTTTCAGGATGCTGGTGGCTTCTTTGGCCGAGGTGGTCTGGGTATAGCTGAAGTCGTTCATCGTTGTAATCGGGAAAACAGGGTGATGAAGTGCTCAGGCTTTGCCCGCCACTTCGCGCACGGCAGCCAGGATGTTGGCGTAGGCCCCGCAGCGGCAGATATTGCCGCTCATCCACTCGCGGGCCTGGTCGTCGGTTTTGGCGTGGCCTTCCTGCACGCAGGCTACGCCGCTCATAATCTGGCCCGGCGTGCAGTAGCCGCACTGAAAGCCGTCGTGTTTGAGGAAAGCTTCCTGCATGGGATGCAGCTCGTTGCCTTTCGCCAGGCCTTCGATGGTGGTGATTTCCTTGCCTTGCGCCATCACGGCCAGGGTGAGGCAGGCGTTCACGCGCTGACCGTCGACCAGCACCGTGCAGGCCCCGCACTGGCCGTGGTCGCAGCCTTTCTTGGTGCCCGTCAAATCCAGGCGCTCGCGCAGGGCGTCGAGCAGGGTCACGCGGGGCTCGGCGCGCACCACGCGGGCCTGACCGTTGATGCGCAGCGTGAGGTCGGTGGCCCCCTCAATGGTTTTGGAATAGGTCGTCAGCCGCTCGGCCTGGCCGGCCAGCGGCGAAGTCAGCGCCAGGCCGAAGATGCCGCCAGCCTGCTTCATAAAGGTGCGACGTGAGTCGTTGGCGGGCTGCGCCTCGCCGGGCGTATCGGGCGTAGTGAATAAATCGGCGGCCATGCTAAGGAGAATTTGAAGGATGAATATGGGCGGCCTCAAGCGGCCAAAGACCACGGAATTGCCTGGAAATTTGTTTTTTACGGATGCCCGATTCAAAGGTCTTCACCGACCACTCACCAATTGTTATAGCTTTCAAACGAATACTTACACTAATCAAACAGCCCTGCGAAAAACATCCAGAGAGCTTCTCACAAGGCTGTTGAAGTGCGGCGAATCCTCGCCGCCGAGGTCGGGAGTGGCGTCCTTATTCCACCACCTGCGTCTGCATTTTACTCATCCGCCCGCCGTGCTCCTCAAGCTTGGCAACAGCCATTTCGAGTGCCTGCAAGTCAGTCGGCCGGGGGGGGCACGTGGCGGGCGGGTAACAAGGCCGCCATCGGCTGAGTCCCTGCTTGCGTTCGCAGCTGGAATCAGCTTTGCTATAAAATATTAATTATCAGCGCCCGCCAGCTGCTCGTCGTAAGCCAGCGACGACGATAATTCCCGGTAGGCAGCGAGCTGCTGCTGCAGCCCGGCGGCTACCTGCTCGGCGGTGCCAATGGCATCGGCCCCGGCCAGGAAGCGGCGGGGTGGCTTCGCCTCGCCCGAGATGGTGAGCAGGGCCTGGGCCAGCTTGGCCGGGTCGCCCGACTGCTGGCCGTTGTAGCCTTGCCAGAACTGCATCTGCGCCGCCCGGCGCTCGTCGTAATCGGCAATGGCGGGCGCGGCGAAATTGGTGGACTCCTCGGTGAGCAGCTCGGTGCGGAAGAAGCCCGGATTGACCACGATGGCATCAATGCCAAAGGGCGCGACCTCGGCCTGCAGGGACTGCATCCAGCCTTCCAGCCCAAACTTCGACGCGGCGTAGGCCGCCCCAAACTCAAACCCGACCAGCCCGGCCGTGGACGAAATGGTTATTACCTGCCCCGCCCGCTGCCGGCGCATCACCGGCAGCACGGCCCGCGTTACGTTCATCGGCCCGATAAGGCTGGTAGCCAGCTGCTTTTCTATCTGCGCCGGGCTCAGCTCTTCAAAGAAGCCAGCGTAAAAATTGGCCGCGTTGTTTACCAGTACATCCAGACGGCCAAACCGCTCGATGGCGGCGGCCACGGCGGCCGTCGCATCGGCCGGCTGGGTTATATCCAGCTTCACTACCAGCAAGTTGTCGGCTTCGCCCAGGGCCTGCGTTACCTTTTCGGTGGTGCGGCCGGTGGCCACTACGGCGTGGCCCGCTGCCAGCGCGGCCTTCGCGATATCAACGCCCATACCCCGGCCGGCGCCGGTGATGAGCCATACTTTTTTATCCGTCATGGGTTGGTTCTGTGTTGCCGGGTAGCGGGGCCAGCCGGCGGTGGTGAGAGTGTGCCAGCTTCCGGTTGGAAGCAGCACAAAGGTCCTGCGGCCGGGAGCCGGCCGGCCAACACAAATCAATCCATTCAGTAAGCAAATCAATCAATCGCCTGCGTTTGTGCCCTGGCGCGGCCGGCCTCAGCGGCCAGTTGGGCACGCAGGCCCGAGGGCGTCAGGCCGGTGTGTTTCCTGAAAAGGTTGTTGAAGTAAGTAGGGTACTCGAACCCCAGGCCGTAGGCAATTTCGGCCGTGCTCCAATCGGTGTGCAGCAGCAGGGCCTTGGCCTCGCTCACGATGCGCGCGGCGATGTAGGTGCCGGTGGTTTGGCCCGTCAGCTCGCGCACGGCTTTGTTGAGGTGGTTGACGTGCACCGAGAGGTGGCGGGCAAAGTCGCCGGGGGTGCGCAGCTTCATGCCGTGGTCGGGGGCATCAATCGGGAACTGCTGCTCCAGCAATTCCTGAAACAGAGACACGATGCGCGCCGCCGCGTTGGGGTGCTGGTAGTAGGTGGTTTGGGGCTGCATTTTCAGCGCCTCGTGAATGAGCAGATGGAGGTAGGTACGCAGCAAATCCTGCTTGTAGGCGTAGCCCGACTCCAGCTCCAGCAGCATTTTGCGGTAGAGCTGGGCAAACGTCTCAAACTGCGTTTCATTCACAAAAGCCACCGGGTCGGTGCCGACCTTGAACAGCGGCGACTCGTGCAGACTGCTGGCCCGCTCGCTGCCACCCCAAAAGTCCTCGGTGAACAAGCAGAAGTAGCCGCCCTGCGCTTCGGAAAGCGGCTCCCACGAAAACGGCACCTGCGGATTGGAGAACACCAGCGCCGGCCGGTCAATCAAGACGCCCCGGCTGGCGTAGTTGATGCGCCCCGCGCCGGTCATCAGCGAAATCTTGAAAAAGTCGCGCCGGCTGTAGCTCATCTGGCGGTTGCAGAACTGCTCCCGGTCGTACACGTTGAAGCGGCCCGTTGTCGCCACCGACACATGTTGCGGCGCAAACTCCAGCTGCGGGTTGCCCTGGTGCTGAAAAAACTGGTCGACGGTTTCGGTGCTTTGCATCCGGCAAAGGTATGCAAATCAAATAGGCGAAGCAGGCGTGCGTATTACCCGGCCTTGCGAAAAGCCAGGGGCGTACTACCGGTGTGCTTCTTAAAAAAGTTGTTGAAATACGAGGGGTATTCAAAGCCCAGGCTGTAGCCGATGGCGGCCACGTCCCAGTCAGTATGGTGCAGCAGGGCTTTGGCTTCGCCGATGACGCGCTCGGCAATGTGGGCGGTGGTGGAGCGGCCGGTCACTTCCTTCACGGCCCGGTTCAGGTGGTTGACGTGGATGGCGAGCTGGGCCGCAAAATCCTGGGCCGTTTTCAGGGGCAGCGGCGCCGAAGGGCTTTCGATGGGGAACAGGCGCTCCAGCAGCTCCAGAAACAGGGTGGTGATGCGGGAGGCGGCGTTCTTGTGCTGCAGGAAGGTTTCGGCCGGCTGCATGCGCAGCGCCTCGTGAATGAGCAGCTGGATGTAGGTGCGAATCAGGTCATTCTTGAACAGGTAATCGGTGCCCTGCTCGGCCAGAATCTTCTGGAAGATGCTGCCGGCGTAGGCGGCCTGCTCGGCGCTGAGGTGGAAGATGGGCGTGCCGCCGACCTTGAACAGCGGCGACTGCTGCAGGCTTTCCGACCGGTCGTTTTCCTTCATAAATGCCTCGGTGAACAGGCACGACGTCCCGGTGAGACGCGGGGCGTGCAGCTCTATCGAATACGGAATGTGCGGGTTGGCAAACATCAGGCAGGTGCCGTTCAGCTCCACGCTCCGGTCGGCGTAGTGCACCGAGCAGTGGCTGGTGACCAGGGCCACCTTGTAGAAGTCGCGGCGGCGATAAGTAGGGCCGGGGTTCACGGCCGTGTCCACTTCGTAAGCCTTGAAGCCTTTGAGCTGCAATTCCTGGGCGCTCAGGTCCTGGTGGGTGCCGATGAGGCGGGCCGGGGGCGCTGCTACTGGTTCGGTATTCATGGGGCGGGCAGTTGAAAAAAAAGCGGCAGGCACCTGCCGGATGCGCCCGGCGGTCTGGCCTGCAATACAATGGGAGGGACGCTGCGGCCTGCTATTCGGCGGTCAGGGGCAGCTGCTTTTCACGTAGCTTATACTCTTCCAAATCCAGAATGGTCAGGTACTTGCGAATGACTTCTTCGTCGAATTCCATGCGGTGGTTCATCTCGTGCAGCAGGGTACGCTGCTGGTCGAGCAGCGCCAGGTAGTGCTGGTGGAAGTGGTGCAGGGTGTCGTCGGGCGGGCCAGTCGGGGTTTCCAGCTCGTGGGTAAAAAACGCGGCGTCGAGCTGGAGGCGCGCCCGCAGGTTTTGCAGGTAGCCGTGGGGCTGCCCGTCCGGGCCGGTCGTCGAATCCACGTAGCGCAGCGCCTGCAGGGCCAGCTTTTTCTGAAGAATCAGCTCCTGCTGCTGCTCCGAAAAAGTCTGGTACTTGTCTTCCAGCTTTGCTTTCCGAATCAGCCAGGGCAGCGTGAGGCCCTGGAAAACCAGCGTCACGAGGATGACGACGAAGGTGATGAACAGGATGAGGTTGCGGTACGGAAAGGGCTGCCCCTGCGGCGTGAGCAGCGGAATGGACAGCGCCGCCGCCAGCGACACCACCCCGCGCATGCCCGCCCAGCCCAGCACCAGCGGCCCGCGCCAGCCCGGCCGGGCATCGGCCACGGTGATGAAGCGGCTGGCCGCCATCGTGAACAGCACCGCCCCAAACGAGCACAGCAGCCGCCCCACCACCAGCGTGAGCGAGACAAGCAGCCCGTAGCCGATGGCGGGGCCCAGGCCGCCGTCGAGCTCCCGCGTGATGGTGGGCAGCTCCAGCCCGATGAGCAGAAACACCAGCCCGTTGAGCACAAAGCTCAGCACCGACCACACGTCCACGCTCTCGATGCGGCTGCGGTAGCTGAGCATGGTGTGGCGCTTGCTGGAGAGCAGCAGGCCGCCGCTCACCACCGCCAGCACGCCGGAGTAGTGGAAATGCTCGGCCGCGTAGTAGAGGCAGTAGGGCGTGAGCAGCGTCAGCACCGTGTCGATGCTGGGCGTGGTGGGCAGGTAGCGGTGAATGGCGTAGAACACCAGGCCAATGCCCAGCCCGATGGCCGTGCCCAGCCCAATAACCAGGAAAAAGCTGCCCGCCGCTTCGCTGAACGCAAACTGCCCGGTGAGCACCGCCGCCAGCGCAAACCGAAACACAATCAGCGAGGCCGCGTCATTCAGCAGGCTTTCGCCCTCAATGATGCTCACCATCTGGCGCGGCACTTTCACGTTGCGCATGATGGTGGTAGCCGAAATGGCATCGGGCGGCGACACAATGCCGCCCAGCAGAAACCCCAGCGCCAGCGTGAACCCCGGAATAAGTGCGTGCGCCACCACTGCCACAATGCACGAGGTAATGATGACCACCGGAAACGCAAAGCTGGTAATCACCCGCCGCCACTTCCAGAACTCCTTCCACGACACCTGCCAGGCCGCCTCGTAGAGCAGCGGCGGCAGAAACACCAGAAACACGATTTCCGGGTCGAGCTTGATGTTGGCAAACACCTGCGTGAAGCTCAGCGCCAGCCCGCCCAGCACCAGCACAATGGGGTAGGCCAGCCGCAGCTTGCCGGCTACCATCACCAGCGCCAGAATAATCAGCACCAGAAATAAGAACTCAGAGAAGAGGTTTTGCATGGAATGGGGCGGCCCGTGAAACCGCGAAATGCCCAACGCCGGGCTTCCGCAAGGTACTTCACCGCCTGCAGGTTTGGCCAGCTACCGGCGGGCCTGGCCCGCGCCCCTTCAGGAGCCGGGCTTGTTGATGCCCAGGCTCTCCCGCACGTAACGCTCCGGCGACGCGATAAGCTGCGCGATAAACGTGGCCAGGCTTTTCTGCGAAATCACGGAGCCGCGCTCCGGCTCGCCCTTGCGGGTGATTTCGTAGTCCACCTCGTTGGCCGTCGTAAACCAGGCGGGCCGCAGCACGGTGTAGTCGAGGGCCGAGGTTTCGAAGGCATCGGCGGCCTGGCGGTAGGGCCTGAGCACGGGCTTGAGGGGCGTGTCGTAAATGCCGATGGAGCTGATGAAAATGACCCGCTTCACGCCGGCTTCGGTCATGGCGCGCACCACGTTTTGGGCCATGCGCGCCAGGTCGCCGGCCAGGTTCACGTACACGATGTCCTGGCCCGCCACGGCGGCCTGCAGCTGGTCGTAGTGCAGCACGTCGCCTTCCACCACGCGGGCGTTGGCGGCATTGCCGCTGCCCAGGCGGCGGGCGCTGCGCAAAAACAGGGTTAGCGCGAGGCTGTCATATTTCGCCAGCAGGTCGATAACCTGGCGGGCGATGGTGCCGCTCGCTCCCAGCACAAGTACGTTTTTCATGCGTTTCGAATCGAAATCGGGGCGGGGAGTGGCCAGGGCTTGCCCGCTCCCCGCCCCAATCCGTTAGCGGTTTATCATCTGCTGCGCGGCCGGGGAGTAGCGGTCGCCCTGAATGGTGATGTGGGCGGCGGCCTCCTCAATCTGGCGCAGGTCGTCGGCCGTCAGCGCCAGGTCAACGGCCCCGAGGTTTTCTTCGAGGCGGGGCAGCTTGGTGGTGCCGGGGATGGGCGCCAGCCAGGGCTTTTGGGCCAGCAGCCAGGCCAGGGCAATCTGGGCGGGCGTGGCCTGCTTCGCCTGGGCAATCTGGCCCAGCAAATCCACCAGCGCCTGATTGGCTTTGCGGTTCTCGGGGTTGAAGCGCGGCACCGTGTTGCGGAAGTCCGTTTTGTCGAACTGCGTATGCTCGTCAATCTTGCCCGTCAAAAAGCCCTTGCCCAGCGGGCTAAACGGCACGAAGCCAATGCCCAGCTCTTCGAGCACGGGCAGAATCTCGGCTTCCGGCTCGCGCCAGAACAGCGAGTATTCGCTCTGTAGCGCCGTGACCGGCTGCACCGCGTGCGCCCGCCGAATGACCTGCACCCCGGCTTCGCTCAGCCCGAAATGCTTCACCTTGCCTTCGGCAATCAGGTCGCGCACCGTGCCGGCCACGTCCTCAATCGGCACGCTGGGGTCCACGCGGTGCTGGTAGAACAAGTCGATGCGGTCGGTACGCAGGCGCTTCAAAGAAGCTTCGGCTACGGCCCGGATATTTTCCGGCCGGCTGTTGAGCCCGCCGCCCGTGCCGGGCACCGAGGTGTTGAAGCCGAACTTGGTGGCAATCACCACCTGGTCGCGCAGGGGCTCCAGGGCCTCGCCCACCAGCAGCTCGTTGGTGAAGGGGCCGTACACCTCGGCCGTGTCGAAGAACGTCACGCCGCGCTCCACGGCGGTCCGAATCAGCTGAATCATCTCCCTGGTGTCGGCGGCCGGGCCGAAGCCGTGGCTCATGCCCATGCAGCCCAGGCCCAGGGCCGATACTTCCAGGCCGCTCGTGCCTAATTGTCGCTTTTTCATGTTGTTGAATGATAGGTGTTTTGTAAAAAAAACTTGTCCTGGGCAACGCTTCCCGCGGAGCTGCCGGGCTACTTTTTGGGCTTGCGCCCCCGCTCGCCAATCCACTTCACGATGGCCGGGTCGCGGTGGTCGAAAAAGACGCTGGCTTTGGTGTCGAGCGTGGCAATGGCGGCCATATCCCCGGCGCTCAGCTCGAAGTCGAACACGTTGATGTTCTCCGCGATGCGCGCTGGGCTCACCGACTTGGGAATCACCACCACGCCGCGCTGCGTGAGCCAGCGCAGGATAATCTGGGCCACGCTCTTCTGGTATTTACGGCCCAGGCCCACCAGCAGCTCGTTGGTGAACATGCCGTTCCGGCCCTCGGCAAACGGCCCCCACGATTCAATCTGCACTTTGTTTTCGGTCAGAAACTGCTGCGCTTCTGTCTGCTGGTGGAAGGGGTGCGTTTCAATCTGGTTCACGGCCGGCACTACTTTCTGATGCACGATGAAGTCCATCACCCGGTCGGGCGGGAAGTTGCTGATGCCGATGGCCCGCACGCGGCCTTCCTGGTACAGCTCTTCCAGGGCCCGCCAGGCGCCGTACACGTCGCCGAAGGGCTGGTGAATGAGGTACAGGTCCAGGTAGTCGAGCCCGAGCTTCTGCAGCGACAGCTCAAACGCCGGCCGGGCGTCCTCGTAGCTGGCATCGGCCACCCACAATTTGGTGGTGATGAACAGCTCCTCGCGGGGCACGCCGCTCTTTTTGATGGCGTTGCCCACGGCTTCCTCGTTGCCGTAGGCGGCGGCCGTGTCAATCAGCCGGTAGCCGGCCCGGATGGCGGCCAGCACGCTGGCTTCGCACTCGGCGGCATCGGCAATCTGGTACACGCCGAAGCCCAGCAGGGGCATTTCGACGCCGTTATTCAACGTGACGGTTTGCATGGTTTTCTGGTTGGTTGCATGGAAGAGTGCCTGAAAGCAATGCGGAATTTCAAGCACCCCGAATGCCCGGGTTTACACCGTGAGTCTACTCGCGGGCCGCGTCAATGGTTGGCCCCGGCCGCGCGCCCAGGGCCTGTTATTGCTGCCGTTGAGCGGGTTGCTCCGGGCACTACAAAGGTCCGGCAAGGAGCTGCCCCTGGAAATCACGATTCAAACCGATTATTATAAATTTCAAACAGCTTCCGCCGGGTTGGCCAGGCCGCGCGCCACCGCGCCGGCTTTTCGTGGCGGATTACCCGGGCAGCAGCGACGGGTTGCCGCTGGCGGTAGGAGCGGGCACCGGCCGGGTTTCCCGGCGCTGAATCCGCAACCCCTCGTGCAGCAGCAGGTGCAGATACGAGCCCACCAGCTCGCCCTTGAACAGGTAGTCCGTGTGTTGCGCCGCCAGCATTTTCTCAAAAATACCTGTGCTGTACGCTGCTTGCTCATGGGCTAACTCGCATACGCACAGGCCGCCACGCTGAAACAAGGAGAAGCGTGGCAGGCCATCAAACCAGCCATTGGCCTGCACAAACGCTTCGGTAAACAGGCAGGCATACCCCGTTACCCGGGCCGAGAGCAGCAGCGTGGTGTACGCCAGGTGCGGGGCGGCGAAGAACAGGTGCGTGCCATTCAGCTCCAGCCGCTGGCCGGCGTACTGCACCACGATGTGGCCCGTGACGAGGCTGGCTTTGTAAAAGTCCAGCCGATTGTAGGACGGCACCGGATTGCGGGAGGTGTTCAGCTCAAAGGCTTTGAAGCCTTTGAGAACGGGCGCAGCATCGGCCGGCCGCGTAGCCAGGGGGGAAGACATCGGACGGGAAATGAGCAACGGGGTGATGCCGCTGACCCCGGGGGCTTGCGAAGCCCTGCCGCTAAGCCGGCCGAATCAGCTGATGTAAAGGTCGGCCTTCTGCATCCGCCTCAAAATCACAATTCAAACCAATGCTTATATTTTTCAAGCAAGCACCTGTCGTTTGCAGCGCTGGCACCCGACAGAGACGCTCCCGGCGCCGCCAATTGAGGCCCCGGCGGCACTCATCAGGGGAAGCATAAGGACGGACGGCGGCCTGCATGGGAAGGCTACGGCATGCGTCAGCGGATATGATAGAACCGCTGGAGGCGTTCGGCCCAGCGCTGTACCGTGGCTTCGAGTGCGTTGGCGGCGGGGAGGCGGGTATAGGTAAAGCCCGTATCCACGTGGCCGTAGTCGAGTTGGGTGCCCGTGGGGGTAGGGCGGGCGTAAACCAGCTCCAGGGTATCGGCGGTCAGGATTTTCACCTGAAACTGCCGCTGGCTCTCCGGCACGAAGACGACCGCCCCCATGTGCTGGTAGGAGTGTGCCCCTACGCGCCGGGGAAAGGGGCCTCGGGTGCTGAAATGAATAAAGGAATCGGGGGTGATGACCATGCGGTACTTGCCGATAACGGCAGTGGGGCCGTAGCGGCGGGGAACTTGCCTGAAGCTGGCCGACGGATACGCATAATCCGTTTCGCTGTGCGAAGCCCACGTCCCCACCAGCGTCGGCTCGTGGTCTTGCGCGTGGCACGAGGCCAGCAGCAGCAGCAGCAGACTAAGGAGGCCGGGGGCCGGGTGGCGCAGGAGTTTCATGCAGTGGCAATCAGTGGCGGAGGCAGGCGCACGTCGGCCGCGGGCGGGCCCACGGCGGGCAGGGCGCCCGGCAGGCAGTTTTGGCCGGCTTCCTACCCTTTTTTAGGCCCCAGCAGGTAGCTGAGCGAGGCCTGGAAAGCACGGTTGTAGCGGGGGGCGCGCAGGAGCTGGAAGGCTTCGGCCGATACGTTGCGCAGGCCCAGGCTGTAGCCGGCCTGGAACAGGAGCTGCTGGTAGCGGTAGCCCAGCCCGCCCTGCAGGCCGGCGTCGTAGCGGCGCACGAAGGAGCCATAATCGTAGGCCGCCTCCGGGGCTGCGGTCAGCGACCCGCTGGCGAAGGAGCTGGGCCCGTTCTGGGGCGTGGTGCTATTGGTGAAGCTGCCGGCCAGGAACAGGCCGACGTAGGGGCCGGCAAATACCTGGAAGCCCTGCCCATCGCTGCGCTGGGTGTAGGCCAGGGCCAGGGGCAGGGTCAGGTAGTGGAGCCGTTCGGCGTACTCGACCTCACCGGTGCCGAGGTAGCTGTTGCTGACCGAGCGGATATCCACGGTGGTGCGCGTTTTGTAGCCCTTCTGGGAGTAGAGCAGGGCCCCCTGGAGGGCGAAATGCCCCCGGCTCAGGGCACTGGCCACACCGGCTTCGAGACCGGCGCGGTACTGCGGCGGGTCGAACACTTCCGGTTCGGTCAGGTGGTAGGTGGCCAGGTTCAGGCCCACGCGGGGGCCGATGCTGAACGAGGTTTGGGCGTGGGCCCGGGAGGCGAGCAGGCCCGCGCCGGTGAGCAACAGGAAAGAAAGACTTCTCATGGCTGAAAGAAAAAGGAGGAGCGGAAGATATGGCACGATGACCGCCGCCCGGCGACGGTGGTTGCGTCAGCGGCTGAGATAGGCGCGCACGCCGGCCGTGCGCGGCGCGCTGGATGCATTGGTTTCGTGTACGCTGCCCCAAACCGGGCGCCGGCTGTGAGTAGAGAATGCTGAAAATTACAGTGTCTGACGATTGACGAATGAAAAACGGACGACTCAGCGAAACCCAGCCTGTGGCCATGCTACAACAGCAAGCCAGCGGGCAAACCGTGGCCCGGATAGTGCGTGAGCAGGGCTTAGGTGAAGCCACCTTTTATGCGTGGAAAAGCAAGTATGCCGGGGCCAGCGTAGCGGAGCCAACCCGGCGCAAACACCCAGAAGAGGACAATCGCAAGCTCAAGCAGATGTTCGCCGACCTGAGCTTGGAAAATCAGGCTATCAAGAAGGTAAATCTCCGTGTATCATGGTCGGGCCATGTCGAGCCCACCCTTTCTAGCTCAACTTTCCCCCTTTTTTGTTTGGATAATAAAAAAAGGCCATTTCCGTGCTGGAAATGGCCTTTTTAGCAAAAGTCTGCGGTCTGGACGGAACGTCATGCGGTTTATTCACGCCTACTAAAAGTGCCCTGAATGACTCGAGTCGCCGTTTTGCGCGGTGACGTTTGGCCGGGGTAAGCAGCGTTGTGCACACCCGTGCCACAGGTTTTGCCACAGAATACCGCTATTTGGGCCGGCGAAGCAGCACATACGAGTAGCCCTGGCCCGCCGATTCGGCGAAGATATTGCTGTTGACCAGTTCGTAGCCCTGGGCTTCAAACTCCCCAACCTTTGCAAACAGCGGCTCCAGGTTGTACGATTTGCTGCCCCCCTCGGAGTCAACCTTGGTCCGCTCAAACCTGGTGGTGCCCTGCGTGACGTAAACGATGTTGTACTGCTGTACCAGCGAAACGTAATCGTACTGCTTGGGCCCGGTCGGCTCTTTGGCCGCGATGAGGCCGCCGCCGATGAGCAGCGCCAGGAGAAAGGCCAGGAGCTTGGGGGAATACTTGGTGAGCATGGAAAGAGAGGAAATGGTTGGCGTGCAAGTAAGCGAGAAATTCAGTGTCCTCAGGCCGCGACCGCTGCCGTGCCCGGCGGCTTTTTGCCCACTGTGCGGGCCCCGTGCCCCACCGGCAGGCAGGTGAGCAGGTGCAGCGGGGCATATTTCTCCACCAGAGCCACCGGCTTGAACACGTCGTCGTCGAAGGAGGGGGATGAAGCAGGCCAGCCGCTGGCGGGTATCGATGGCGGCGTGTTCGGCGGCCATCGCAGCCTGGGTGTAGCGCTCGAGCACGAGGTTGGTGTCGGCGGCGAAGTTGCCGGGCACGGGCTTGACTTCCTCGCGCTTGGGGTGCCAGTGTGTGGGGGCGCACTTCTCGCCCGAGCATGGGCGCAAGGTAGAAAAGCAGCCCGAAAACGTGTCAGGCAGCCCTGCTCAGGCGTGGACCATGGGCCGGCCCGCCGCCTGGTTGTAGTGGGCCAGCTCCTGTGAGAGCGCCGCCACGCGGCGGGCCAGCCGGGCCTGCTGCTCGGGGTCGCGGTCGGAGGGTTCGTCGCCGGGCTGGGTGGGGTGGGCGTGCTGCAGCCAGGCGTAGGCGTCGGCCAGGTGGTCGAAGGTGGCCACCATGGGCGCGCGCAGCTGGCGCACGGACTCGTTGGTGAGGTGCTTGACCAGCAGGCTCGGGGCGCATACCCAGGCCAGGTACTCGATGCCGGCCAGGCCCAGGTGGGGCAGGTACTCCTGGGCCAGCCACTTAGGGGCTTGGGGGCTCATGCCCGTCACGTCCACGTTGCTGTTGAGGATGCGCGGGTAGGTGCGGTCAAGAAAGCACCGGGCGATGGTCAGGCAGCCGGCCTGTACGTCGGCCAGCGAGAGGTTGCCGCGCCAGTCCGAGTACAGCCAGTCGTTCTGCGCATCGAAGTAAACCGAAACGATGGGGGTGTCGTGCAGTAGCAGTAGATTCATCGTTGAGGGGTGAGGGGAGAAGGAATCAGTGGGCACAGGTCACAAGTTGCGCTCCTGGCGACGGGCAATGAGCTGCTGCTGCCGGTCCAGGTCGAAGGAGAACTTGATAAACGAATCGAAGCGGAGCTTGCCGACCAGTTCCGGCGCCTCCTGTAGCAGGCGCTCGTAATCGGCATAGTAGGCGCGCAGCAGCTCTTTCTTGTGTTCGTAGTTCTCGCTGGTGGGCAGGTGATTGATGGGCATGGGACGGTGAGAAGGCCTGGGCTGCGGATGGCCCAGCATAACTGACAAACGAGATATGCGCAGGGGCGGATTGCGGCCCGCCAGCAGCCGGGCCACCGGTGGGCCGCTGCGAAAGGGGGCATCGCGGCGGGAGTTACGGACGCACCCGGGCAAACGCGCCGGCGGCAAGCAGGGCCGTAGGGAGTCGGTGTGGAACCATGGATAGCCCCTGCGTAAGGACCCGTGAATATACTCCTGGCGTCACGCTGCCAACCACTGCCAGGCAACGGCTGCTACTGCCCTCAGCGGCTGCAGGTAGGCGCGCCCGTCGGCCGTGAGCGGGCCCGGGGCGCGGTTGGGCTTAGGGGTGCAAGTCGGTAAAAACACCGCCGGTGACGGTGTGGGCCGTGATTCCGGGGTTGGGGTACGAGGTGCCGCTTGAGAAGGTGCCGGTGAAGCCGCCGCCGCTGGTCGTGGTAAGGGTGTAGGCCGCCGGATTATAGAGGACCGTGATGGCGTCGTTGCGAAAGAGCTGCATCTGCGTGAGCAGGTAGGCCGACGCGGGCTCCGACGTAAACTTTTGGTACAGGAGCCGGAGCTTTTCGGGGCCGGCAGCCGGCTGCGGAGTGGTCGTCAGGTCTACGGTCAGGAAATCATTCCCGGAATTGGTGGCCTTGTCTGCCGTTGCCGTGCAGGCGACCGGCTGCCCATCGTTGAGGTAGCTGGCGGGGGTGCCCTTGGGCGGGTCCGCCGGGTCGTCTTTTTTGGAGCAGCCCAGGGTGCTGAGCAGCAGGCTGCCGGCGAGCAGCAGGGAGAGGAGCTTGTGGTTCATGGGGAAAGGAAGGGTGAAAAGCGGCTGTAGAGGCCGCAGCTCAGGTTTCGCTCAGCGGCTGAGGTAGGCGCGCCCGTCGGCCGTGAGCGGGCCCGGGGCGCGGTTGGGCGTTGCGCAGGCGGATAATATTCATTTTAACAGTGCAAGAAACGAACGACTATTTTCTTACAGCACTTTGACACTGTTTCCTTGCCTTCAAAAGTTCTGTCTGGGGTTGCAACACTGTAACGCGCGCTTGTGCTTCTTCCTGCTGGTTTGTTTTTCAAAGGGCAAAAACAGATACAGCAATGCTAAGCAGACTGAAAGCAGCGGCTACCCATGCGGCCTTGGCTGCTGATACGGTGGCCTTGGCGCTCGTAATAGTCGCCAGTGCTGTGTCGCACAAGGATGTTGCTGGAGATGTCGGGCCTGGCGGTGGGCGCCAACGGCAAGCTCGTCGACAACTCGGGCTTCGCCGTGGCCGGCAGCGTGGCCCCGCCCCCGGTGGCGCCGCCTTCGAAGTAGCCGCGCAGCTGGCCGACGTGCGCGAGTGGAAGGACCGGCTCATCGTGGCGCTGCACCTGGGCGAGTTGGATGACACCCTGAGCGAGCGCAAGCAAGTACAGCTGGAGAACGGCATGCGGGCGTAGAACGGGTGTTCAAATTACTCCCCCACGCAAAGGCCCCGAAAACCGCGTTTTCGGAGCCTTTGCGTGGGGGAGCAAGGGTGTTAAAAAAAAGAATCTACCTTGAACATGCCTGGCGTTGAATTGAACACCCGTTTTGGCAAACCAGGCGCTCGGTAGTTGCCCATGGCACCGTCAGCACGGGCGTTTTGCTGCAATACCAGCCGAACGCGCACGAGCAATTACCAGAAACCGGCCCAACAAGCTGCGAACAGGGGGCTGGCCAAGCGGCGAAAACCCCAAACCCAACAAAGCGCGTAAAGCACTGCTTTCGTAGTAGTAGCTGTTGACTTGCGAAACATATCGCCGATGAAGCATATTGCCTATCTCAGCCGGGCCGTCCATCCCCTCTCTGATACCCAGTTACAGGAGCTGCTGACCCAGTCCCGCCGTGATAATACCCGGCACGGCATTACGGGGGTTCTGTTTTATAGCCACGGCAACATTGCCCAGTTGTTCGAAGGAGAGGAGGCAATTGCCAATGCGCTGTTTGAGCGCATTGCCCAAGATGGCCGGCATTCACACGTCGTCAAGCTCATCGACAAACCGATTGCCCACCGCAGTTTTGCGGAGTGGTCCATGGCCTTTCATCCGTTGGAGCCCAATGGCTTTGCGGCGCTGGAAGGGTTCCTCTTGCCCGACCACCTGCCGCCGGTGCCCTCCTCGATGAACATCGCGGATGCCCTCCTGGTAGAGTTGGTCCGGCGCGCGGTGTTAGGGACGCCCACTACTACGGCTCTGGAAGCTTTTTTCGACGCTCCGCAGCAGGCCAGCACGAAAGATGCCCCATAACGGCAGCCGACTGCCTGCTCGTCACTTTCCTTCTATTTATTTGCCTTCGCAAGTCGTTCCGGCTTGTCTACATTGCGATGTCCCACCCGCCGTTTTCCCAGTTGTTACGCCACCTGCCTGCTGGCGTTGCCACTTTGGAAGGCCCCGAGCTGCGCTATGGATTCATTAATAAAGCCATTGAAGCGCTGGTAGGAGCAGACGCGGCCGGCCAGCGCATTGCAGCGCATCCCGGTGCGTTGCCGGCTGCGCTGCTGGAGGTGCTGGAGCAGGTGTATCACTCCGGCAAGCCCTACGTGGCCAAAGCCTGCATGTGCGCCCCGGCTTCCGGCGATGAAACCGCCGCCTGCCGCTATTTCGACCTGGCCCTGGAGCCTTACGGCGACGAGCACCAGCCGGTGGCCGGCTTGCTGCTGCTGGCCATCGACGTGAGCGAGCAGGAAGCGGCACGCCAGCAGGCGCACGAGCTGGCCCTGGCCACCCGGCGGCTGGACGCCCGCCTGCGGGTGCTGACCGAAACGGCCCCGCTCATCACCTTCACAACGGATGCGCAGGGGCGCTGCATCTACGCCAGCCCGCAGTGGTACCGCTTCACGGGGCAGCCGCCCACGGCCGACCTCACGGCCATCTGGCCGCTGCTCATCCACCCGGATGACCGGCTGCAGGTGCTGTACCAGGCCGAGCAGGCGCGCCAGACCGGCACGGGCTGGAACCACGAGTACCGCCTGCGCCGCTACGACGGGCAGTACCGCTGGCACCTGAGCCGCGCCCTGCCCGAAGTCCATCTGCCCGAGCCGCCCGTTTTCTGGCACGGGGCCCTCACGGAAATCCACGACCAGCGCGAACTGGCCGAAGCCCTGCGCCGGGGCGAGGCTGAAGTGCGCTTTCTGGCCGACAGCATTCCGGAGCTCATCTGGACGGCCACGGCCCAGGGCCTGATTGACTACTACAACCACAACACCACCGCCTACGCGGGCCTCACCAAAGAAGCGCTGGGCCCCACCGGCTGGGTGGCGCTGCTGCATCCCGAGGAACAGGCGCTGGCGGCCCGGCGCTGGGTGCACAGCGTTGCGACGGGCGAGCCCTTCGACGGCACCTACCGCATGCGTCGGCACGACGGCAGCTACCGCTGGCACCTCGTGCGCGCCCGCCAGCTGGCCGACCACACCGGCCTGCGGTGGTTTGGTGCCTGCACCGATGTCGACGACCAGTACAACCTGCAGCAAGTGCTGCAAACGCAGTATGATGAGCTGGCCCGCGCCTACCACGACCTCGATACCTTTGTTTACGCGGCCTCGCACGACCTGCGCCAGCCGGCCCTGAACCTGCGCGGGCTGTTCACCGAGCTGCAATTCACGGCCAGCTTTGCCGACCCGGACGAATCGGCAATTCTGGGCATGGTGGACGAAGCCCTCGGCCAGCTCGATACCACGCTGCACGACCTGGCCGCCACGGTGCGCACGCAGCGGGCCCAACAGGAGCCGGCCGAAGTGCTGGACCTGGCGCTCGTGCTGGAAGAGGTGCTGCTGGGACTGCGGCCTCAGGCACAGGTGCTCCGGGCCCGCCTCGACGTGGACGTGGAAGCCGCGCCCGGCCTGCTGTATGGGCGGGCCAATCTGCGCTCCGTCATCCACAACCTGGTCAGCAACGCGCTGAAGTTTGCCCACCCCGACCGGCCGCCGCACGTGGGGTTGCGCAGCTACCTGACGGCCGACCAACAACCCGTGCTGGAAGTGCGGGACAACGGCCTGGGCATGGCCCTGGCCAACCCGCAGTCGCCCATCTTTCAGTTGTTTGAGCGACAGCACACCCACGTGGAGGGCACGGGCGTCGGCCTCTACCTGGTGCAGCGCATCGTCACGAGCCAGGGCGGCCACATTCGCGTGGCCAGCACCTTGGGCGAGGGCACCACGTTTACCATTTACTGGACTGTTCCGGCCTGATGCCACCCTGCCCGGCGCCAGGCGTGACAGGCACCACCGGTAACGCTCTGGTAACCGACACAGTAAAGAGAAGTAGTGACGGTTTTAAAGCCGCGTTTTCTCCCTCCTGTTTTTGAACGATGCGCGTTTACGGCAGTAGCGTTTTCCTGAGCGCCTTTCAAGGTTACAGCACCGGAAATGTATCCCCATCCGGGGAGGCGTGCGCAGCGCGTTCAACCGGTGCAGCTGCCAGGCTTATGACAGCGCAGCCAGCCACCGCTGGACGAAGGCGGCATCTTCGCGCCACGTGGACTGCCCCAGCATGGCGTGGCTGCGGCCGGGCAATTCCTGGTAGTCGGTCACGGACGCCGGATGCCGGTAACGCCGGTGGTTAGCGCGGTTGAGGGCAGCGGGCATGAGGCGGTCGGCCCCGCCGGCCAGAAACAGTAGCGGCGCGTGCGGGCGGTGGAAGTCGACGCGGGCGCCCAGGCCGAGGGCGCCGCGAATGGTCTTTTTGGATTCGGGCGCGGCCAGCTGGTCGTAGTATTTCTGCTGGTCGGCTACGGGCAGGCCGTTGGCAATGGCCTGCTGCCACTGCTTGAAGGTGGGCAGAAACGTCGTTTTCAGGGAGGAAAACAGGCCCAGCATCGGCAGCACGGACCGAACCAGCGACCAGTTGGCCACCACCACGCCCAGCGGCGGCGCCGACTCGATGGCCACGGCGGCGGCCACGGCGTCTTGCTGCAGGAGCAGTTGCGCAAGGAGCCCGCCGAAGGAGTGCCCGATGACAATGGGCTTGGCGGGCAGCTGCGCGATGAAGTCGGCATACACCCGCAGCACATCGGCCAGGCCATTTTGGGCGATGGGCGAGTGCGGGTGGTGGGTACGGAGTTCGGCGGCCGGAGCTGCTTTGTGGGGCCAATCGGGAACATAGCAGGTGTAGCCTTCCTTCTCAAAGAACGCCTTCCAGTTATCCCAACTCGCCGACGTGACGACAGCACCCGTAATGAAAACGATGATAGGGCTAACCGGTGATGCACTCATGAAATAAACATAACGCTCTTTTGCCGGCCAGCTGGAGTAGCTTAGTAAACCGAGCGTTATTTTCACAGCCTCCTAGGGCTGCTCCATCAAATTATCTCCTAACCGATGCGAACACTCCTCTTGGTGGTGCGCAAACTGGTCCTCGTTTTCGTGGGCTTGGCGCTGGTAATTGTGGCCTCGATTACCGTCTCCGAACTCACCGACGACCCGCCCAAAGTGGGCTTGTGCCTGGCCGCTTCCCGCGAGGCCGCGCTGGGGAGCATCTGGCTAGGCCTCTACCAAGACGGCACCTTTGCTTATGGTCAACTCGAACGCGACATCAATACCCGCGGGACCTACCGGTTCCGGGGCGATACCTTGCTGCTGACCGCTGACCCGGGCTCTACTATCAGTTGCGAGCAGTCCCGCCATCAATTTGTGTTGCGCGAACACCGCTTGGTCCAGTTGCCGGAGGGCCAGTCGTGCATCGGCTGGGTCAGGGTGCAGCGGGGGGCGCTCGGTGCTTGTGCCGGCGCGCCTGCTACTGCCTCGTCAGAACCTGGCAACGCAAACCGCAAACCGCAAGAGCCGCTGAAGACCCCGTAAGCTGGTTTAGCGAAACGGTTGTGGCTTAAGCCCGTGCCGTTCAGTATCAGGAATGGTTTAGCGCTCAAAGCTTATTGGCACTCTTGAAAAGTAATGGCCGTGGTTTTGGCCAGGACCGTGCTACGGCTGGGGCCGGTGTTGCGGTGCAGATAGAAATAGCACGTCACGGGGCGTTGGAGGCGGTCGTTGCGCCGGATGGCGGCCACGGGGTAGCTCAAGGTGAGCGTGTCGTGACGGGCCGTAACTGTGGCTTGGCCCTGTACGCCATCAGAGAAGGTCATCCCTGGCGTGGTGCTTTGAAACTTGATGGACACGGCAAAGCCGTAGGCCGACTGCTCTGTCTCGGCCAGGTGGTAGGCCAGCTTCGCCCGAATCACCGACTGCGGAGTCAGGGTAGCGCAGGGGGGCTGGTTGAGGGCCAGCAGCGCAATGGTATTGCCGGAGGGGGCTTGGGCGGCCAGTACGGCCGAAAGACCGACCAAGGCCACGCCGGAGCACCCGGCACCGAAGAGGATGCGTTTCATTAGGCTATCCGTTGGGGAAAGGCATACAACGGTTAGCGAAAGGTACTCCGCTGATTCGGTTCTGTTCAGTAAATGAGTGAAATATACTTACAAGGGTTTGGTAGGCAATTTCGCCCATGCGAGTACCTATCTACGCCAGAGTATCGACCCATGATAAGGGCCGGGACCCGGAAAACCAGGTGCCGTGCTGCGCAGCTTCGCCGAGCAGCACGGCACCATCTATAAAGTCTTCATCGAAGAAGTATCCGGCGGTAAGCCTGACCGCAGCCAGTTCAAGCAGCAGCTGCTCGAAGCCTACCAGAAGAAGCCCGACCTGGTGGTGTTCTGGCGGCTCGACCGCTTCAGCCGGGAAGGGGCCCTGCCCACGCTCAAATAGCGGAAGAAGCTGCGCGACCACGGTGTGAACTACAAATCCTTCACCGAGCCCTGCCTCGACAGCCTCGGGCCCTTCAGCGACATAATTGTCTCGATGCTGGCCACCATCGCTGACAGGGCCTGATAAAGATTTCAGAAAACACCAAGTCAGCGCTGGCCAAGAGGAAGGCCGCCGGTATGAAACTGGGTGCCCCAACTAAATCAACTATCGTAATAGCTCAAGCGCAAGCCTTGAAAGGGGAGGGGAAGTCTAACGGTTACATCGCCCGGAAGCTTGGAATTTCCCCCAGCACGGTAGCTAGGAAGTGTTAACAGTCGCGCAGCCACAAGACAGTTGCGGCGAGGTGAATAAAGGCCAAAAAATGCGCATCGAGC
>NZ_BAAGWC010000020.1:0-77939 GCF_054780555.1 Hymenobacter daeguensis | reverse complement strand
GGTGTCGGCCGCCGGCCAGCGGGCCGAGCGGAACAGCTCCCGCGCCGGCCGGCCCGGCTCCGCAAACACCACCCGCATCACCTCGCCCGACTGGTCGGGCAGGGGCAGGGTGGGCGCGGGGTCGAGGCTGACGCGGCTCAGCAGCTGGCTGGCGCGCAGGCGCAGGCGGTCATCGTCGGCGCGGGCCAGCAGGCGGCCCAGGCTGCGGTACTGGTAGCCGCCGGCGGCCAGGGTGGCCAGTCCAAACACCAGTCCGAACACCAGCAGCAGCTGCCCGCGCAGCCCCAGGCGGAAGCGGGACTTTGATTGAGCAGGTGAGAAAGGGATTGGCATCATCGTTTGGTTTGTCGTCCTTCGCAAGCTCAGGATGACGGATGGTAGTACACTGTCTGAAAAGTTACCCCGCGCCCGGCTCGCGCAGCCGGTAGCCCTGCCCAATCACCGTTTCCAGCAAGGCGGGCGCGGGCGCAAAGTCCCGGTCGAGCTTGCGGCGCAGCTGTGAGATGTGCACCTCGATGACGTTGGAACCCATGTCGTAGTCCACGTCCCACACTTTCTCGGCGAGGCGGGTTTTGCTCACCACGCGGCCGGCGTTGCGCAGCAGCAGCTCCAGCACGGCAAACTCGCGGTTGGTCAGGCCAATGGTTTTGCCGTTCCGCGTCACCACGCGGCCCAGCGGGTCGAGCACGAGGTCGGCCAGGAGCAGGGCTTCGGCACCGGCTGGCCCGGCGGTTTTGCGGCCGATGATGTGCAGGCGGGCCAGCAATTCATCAAAGGCAAAGGGCTTGCGCAGATAATCCACCGCGCCGGCCTCCAGGCCCGTCACCACGTGCCGCGCATCGGTGAGGGCGCTGAGGATGATGACGGGCGTCTGAATGCCGAACTCGCGCAGGTTGCGCAGCACGTCGAGGCCGCTCTGGCCGGGCAGCATCAGGTCGAGCAGCACGGCATCGTAGGGGGTGGTGGCGGCCTGCTCCAGGCCCTCGGGGCCGGTGGCGGCCACGTCGGCTACGTGCCCGGCCTGGGTCAGCCCCTGCTGGATAAACCCCGCCAGCCGGGCTTCGTCTTCGACGATGAGAATGCGCATTGGGGAGGGGAAATAGAAAGAGAGAAAGCGCGATAACCAAAAACGTCATGCCGAGCGAAGTCGAAGCATCTCTACCGCAGCAGTAAATCTGATTACGCGCGTGGTAGAAATGTTTCGACTCCGCTCAGCATGACGTTCAGGCGTTAGCCCTGGTTACGGCGATTTACCGCACCAGGTACTTCACGCCGCCCAGCGCCAGCGTCTGCGGATGCACTACGCGCGGCGCGGCGGTGCCGGCCACGCGGGCCTCGCCGGCCTGGGCGGGGCGCAGGTTGCCGGTGGCTTCCAGCGCAGCCCCCACCGTGAGCTTGTCGCTGAGCTGCTCCACGGCGTGGGGCGGCAGCTGCACCACGGTCTGGTCGCTCAGCACCACGCCCCGGATGTGGCCCCGCGGGTCGCGCCGCAGCTCCTTGATGGTGCCTTTGGCCGTGGCGGCTTCTTCGGCGGGCGGGGTGGTGGGGCGGGCCGGCGGCGCGTTGTTCACCGTCTGGCTGCCGCTGGTCAGGCTCACGAAGTGGAAATGGCTGCGCCCATCCGGTCCCGTGTTGCGGAAGCCGCTCACCGTGACCGGGCTGCCGGCCCTGGCGGCGGCCAGCAGCTGCTGGCCCAGGTGGCGCGGGAAGCGCACGGTATCCACGGCGCCGGTTTCGGGGCGCAGCACGAAGGCGTCGTACACCTGCTCGTCGTTGTTGGCCACGTAGGCCGTGAGGGTGCCGCGCAGGTCGGTCAGCACCTGCACCCGGCCACCCTGGGGGCCGTGCTCGCCGCGTGGGCCTTTTTCGCCACGGGGGCCGTGGGGCGGGCGGGGGCCGCCGGGGCCGTCGCCGTCGCCGGGCGGGGGGGGCGGCAGCGGCGGCGTGCCGCTGTCGGCGGTGGGGGTGGTTTTGGCCGATTTCGAGGTTTTGGTTTTAACCTTGGTAACGGTCTGGGCATCGGCCTGAATGGTGCCGGCCAGCAGGGCGGCCGCCAGCAGGGCGACCGAATAAAAGGGCTTGTTCATGGGATGGAAAATGAAGTGGTTAGCGAAAGCGTCGCTCGGCTCCGGTTGCCTTTCGACGCTACAAAATTTCTATCTGCCCCTGAGGACGGGCTGAAGGCGGTATTAATTTTTCTTCAGGTGCCTGCAGCCTGTGTGCTACTGCCAAGCCGCGTTGCTGACACGGGGCGATGCATTGCAAAATTTGCTAATAGCCATATATTTACAAGTCCTCCATGCTGCCGAATCCGTCCACAGATAGGCATCAAAACCACGTTCCAGCGCGTTATGAAAAAAATCTACCTGCTTTTCCTGCTCTTCCACGCGCTACAGGTGCGGGGGCAATATTTCAGCCCGTTCCGGCCGGGTGTGCCGGCCCAATACACCACGGCGGCGGGCGATACCGCTTCGGTGTTGCAGCTCAACAAGCGCTTGCAGTACGTGCCCGGTATCGGCAGTATCAGCGGTCACGACTCGCTCTACAGCTTTGCGCCGCGCATGAAAGCCAAGCGGACCGGTGCGACGGGCTGTGATTTCAACCGCTACGGCGGGGGCGTATTCGGCGATGCGATGAGCATTGATTACCCCAACTCGCACAAAGCCAATTACCGGCTGTACGGCAATTACAACGCCGGTTTCCAGGATTACGATGTGGAGTTGTTGCTGCTCCCGTACGCCCCGCTAAACCGGGTTTGGAACGCTACCTATCAGCATACGGCACAGGTGATATCGCGCACAGTACAGTCCGTGCTGGGCGTGCCCGATTCGGTGGTAACCATTGCCTTTTCCGGCGGCCAGCAGTTGCGGCTCAGCAAGTTTCATGGCTTGGTTGATGGCCCAGCGCTGGCGTATTTCACCGGCGTAAACAGGCCGGCTCGCCCATTCACGCTCACGGCGCTGCCCCGCCAGCACCTGGGGCAGCCGGCGATGGGAGCGCTGGCAATGTATGATTTTCGGCCCGGCGACCGGCTGGTGTACCAGTATGTTTATTTGAGCATACCTAATCCCAGCGGGCCGCCTAATTCGAACTACCTGTATTCCGATAGTATTCTGAGCCGCGTCAACAGCCGCACCAACGACACCGTGACCTACCGCATCCTGCGATTCTCGCAGCAGGGCAACGTCACTAATGTGCGCACCGAGCGCTACACGTATGCTGGCACGCCGCTGGGTACCCGCCCCAGCCAGCTAGCCGTGCGCACCACGCAAGGCTTCAGTAGTTGGGTGCTGCTGCCAGATGCCGTGCGTAGCAGCAGCTATTCCAGCAGCCGCTACCTGCAGCGTACCATCAATGTGTCGTGGTGTAACATAACTGCCTTTGATACGCTTGGCGTGGCAAAATTGAACGTTGACCATAACTCGGGTACTGACTATGCTACTGGGCTGGGTCATGTGCGTATTTTCATGACAGATGTGCTAAACGGTAGCAACAGCAGTACTGAGTTGGTGGGCTACCGCAAAGGCACCGAAATGTGGGGGAATCTGCCGCGCATGGCTTTCGCAACACTGGCCACCGGGGCCAGCCGCCCGGCCACCACTACGGCGGCTTTTCCCAATCCCTTCACTTCCGACTTGGCCGTGGCCTTCGTGCTGGCCCGCCCGCAGGCGGTGAGAATGGTGTTGCGCGATGCACTGGGGCGCGTGGTGCTGGAACAAACTGCCACCATGCAGCCCGCCGGCAGCCGGCAGCTCTCGTTGGCCACGGCCAAGCTGCCAGCCGGCAGCTATACCCTGCACCTGCGCTTTGCCGAAGAGGCCCGCACTGAGGTGCTAAAAGTGTTGAAAGCCCAGTAGCTCAGCCACTCTTGTTTCTGGCAGAATAAATGCGCAATTTTTGGCCTGCTACCGCAAATGGTCATCGATAACTAAACGACTGCTTCCTTTCCAATAAGCATGAAAAACCTTTCTACATTCATTCTAGCCCTGAGTATCGTGTTGGGGACTGCCACCGCGTGTGCCCAGAATTACCGGCCGTTCCGCTTCGGGCTCACCTACCAGCTCAGTGCCAGCGGCACGGCCGGCGATACCACGCACCTGCTGCGCCTGGCCAGCCGCCAGCCCGCGGCAGTGGCCGGCGACACCCTGTTTCTGTTTGCGAAGCGCGCCAGCCGGGGATGGCCGCAGGTGCAGCAAGGCAACTGCGGGGCTTTTGTGCAGCGCCCCGATAACCTGTTCGGCACCTCGATGCGAGTACATGCCGCGACCGAGTTTGTGCTGACGGCTGCCAACGGCCACACCTTCACCCTGCGCCCCCGTGCCCCGTTGGGCCAGGCCTGGACGGCCACGGCGGCTGGCCTTACCGCTCAGGTATCGGCCCGCACGCTGGGCACGGTGCTCGGCCAGCCCGATTCGCTGGCAACCATCACCCTTTCCGACGGAGCGGTGATAATGCTGAGCAAGCGTTTTGGCTGGGTGAGTGGGCCAGCGCTGGGCTCTTACCTCAACAGCCGATTGCCGCAGTCATACCTCACGCTTACGGCGCTGCCAGGGCTGGGCCTCGGCACCAGCCAGTTGGGAGCGTTGGCGATTTATGATTTTCAGCCCGGCGATGTGTTTCTGCGCAAAACAGTGACCTCCGGCCAGGCCGCGCCCTGCCAGTACCCCTCGGTGCAATGGACCCGCGACAGCGTCATCAGCCGCACGCCCAGTGCCAACGGCACGGTCCTCGATTACCAGATACTAACCCGTACCCTGGGCCGACCCTGTGGCGCCACCACTCCGGTCATCGGCGCGCCCAGCACGCAAAACCTGCACATCACGGAAACCAGCAATCATCTTGACCAGCCAACGGGTTTCTGGGAGCCATACATCACTGCACCCACCGCCGGGCTGGTGCACTTGCCCGCTTGGCGCACGGCCGACTACAACAACCGGCCTGTGCAACGCCACATGGGGTATTTGCAGTGCGCCACGGCCGCCGATACCACGTCGCTGCGCGATGCCAGCAGCCTTGATGCAGGCTATTCCAGTTGGACTGCCCCCGGCCTTGGGCAAACGCGGGTAGAGTCGATTAGCTTCTCGCTGGAAACCACCACGCTGGTTGGCTACCGCAAAGGTACCGAAACCTGGGGCCAGCTATTCACCTTCTCGCAGCTGCTGGCGGCCCGCGACAGCCGCCCGGCCAGCACCACGGCCGCTTTCCCCAATCCCTTCGGGGCCGGGCTGACGGTGGGCTTCACCCTGACCCGGCCACAGCCGGTGGGCGTGGTGCTGCGCGACGCGCTGGGCCGCGTGGTGCTGGAAAAAGCGGCCCGGCCCTGGGCCGCCGGGGCACAGCAGTTCTCGCTGGCTACCGCCGCGCTGCCCGTGGGCGTGTATAGTCTGCACCTGCACTTCGCCGGCGAAAACCGCACCGAGGTGCTGAAAGTGCTCAAAACGCAGTAGCCGGCCCGGCTACCACTTCTTGAAAATGACGTACACGGCCGCCACCAGCAGCAGGAAGCCCACGATGTGGTTCCAGCCCAGCTTGTCGGTTTTGAACACGAACACGGCGCAGAGCGTGAACACCGTGAGCGTAATGACTTCCTGAATAACCTTGAGCTGGAACAGGCTGAACGGCCCGCCGTTTTCCTCAAACCCGAGCCGGTTGGCTGGCACCTGAAAGATGTATTCGAACAGCGCCAGCCCCCAGCTCACCAGAATGACGCCGGCCAGACCCAGCTTGGCAAACCAGGCCATCTTTTTGAATAAGTGCAGGTGCCCGTACCAGGCAAACGTCATGAACAGGTTGGAGATGGTGAGCAGGATGAGGGAATAAACGCCTTTCATCGGGGGAGAAGAATAAGTGCAGGATTAATTGACGGAAGCCGCAAAACCGCCGCACCGGGCGCAGCCGAAGCATCTCTACTGCCGAAGCAATTTAATCGTTGCCGTAAAGCAGCAGAGATGTTTCGGCTGCGCTCGGCATGCCGTTCTTTTGTTGCTGCTTTATCTCAAACAACCGCTTTCTGCATGCCCGAAATGCTCGACCCCGGCATTGGTGAAAAATTTTCGCGCCCCACCAAGCGGGCCATCAACCACGACGGCTCGTTCAATGTGCGGCGGCGCGGCGGGCCGCATCAGCGCGACCCCTACCAGTGGCTCATTACCATGGGCTGGTGGCCGTTTATCGGCATCGTGGTGGTGTTTTTTACGGTGCTGAACGTCGGGTTTGCTTTTGCCTACATGGTCCTGGGGCTCGACGACCTGCCCGGCGTGGCGGCCCCGCACGGCTGGTGGCAGGACTTCCTCAGCACCCTCTTTTTCTCCATCCAGACCTTTACGTCCGTGGGCTATGGGCACGTGTACCCGGGCAGCAACCTCACCGGCTTTCTGAGCAGCGTGGAGGCGCTGGTGGGCGTGCTCACCTTTGCGCTGGCCACGGGCCTGCTCTACGGGCGGTTTTCGCGGCCCACGGCGCGCATTCAGTTCAGCCGCACGGCCATCATCAGCCGCCGGCCCGATGGCACGCCCACCCTGCAGTTCCGCATCGCCAACCAGCGCAACAACATCCTGATTGACCTGCAGGCCCGCGTCATCCTCAAAACCGTGGACCTGGCCACCCACAACCAGCGCTACGCCCTGCTGCCGCTGGAGCGCAGCGCCATCAGCTTCTTCCCCCTCAGCTGGACGCTGGTGCACGACATCACCCCCGAAAGCCCGCTGCACGGCCTTACCCCCGAGGATTACGAGCGCCTCGGTGTCGAAATCATTATTCAGCTGAAAGCCTACGACGACACCTTTGCCCAGGACGTACACGCCCGCAACTCGTACACGCCCGATGAAATTGAGTGGTACCGCCGCTTCGTGCGGGCCTACGAAGTGGCCGAAGACGGCATCGCCGTGGTCGATTTGGACATGCTGGACCTGACCGAAGCGCTGTAGGCAATGGGTGAATGGGTGAATGGGCGAATGGGCGAATGAGTGAATGGGCGAATAGGTGAATGGGCGAATGGGTGAATGGGTGAATGGGTGAATGAGCAGTCAGAGGGACTTCTGCATCATTCACCCATTCACCCATTCACCCATTGTTTTCACTCGTCGTGCCCCGGCGCGGCCACCGCTGGCGCGCCGGCTGCCTGCTTCGCTTCCTGGTCCAGCCGCAGCTGCTCGGCGGCGGAGGGCTCGTACTGCAGCTGGCGCAGGTCGGGCGAGCCGCCATCGACCCAGCAGGTGTACCAGAAATCGCCGATGAGGGCCGCCGCGTAGCGCATCTGGCGCTCTACCTGGCCATTGAGGCGGGCGTGGTAGGCCTTGCTGAAATCGCGCGAGTAGGCCCGCACCGTCTGGCTGCCGCGCTGCTCGTAGCCGAATTTCTGGTCCTCGGCGTACTCGGCCGTCAGCTGCTTCTCGAAGCGCAGCACCGAATCGACGGCCGCGTGCGAGCGAATAACGGCCGCCCAAATGGCGTCGCTGGGCCGCTCCAGGTACTCGGCCTTGCCGCTGAACAGGTCGTAGTCCGCGCTCAGCAGCTCGGGCAGGCGCGACTCCCACAGCCCGTGGATGCCCTTCTGGCCGGTGAGCTGGCCGTTGTAGTTGCGGGTGGTGTGCAGCGGCACGCAGGCATCGGCCACGTAGTGCCCCAGGTCGGCCGAGAGGCTCAGAATCCGGTCGGTGTTTTTGGCCCGAAAGGCGGCGGTGAGCTGGTTTTTCATGCTCACCACGTTCCAGGGCACAATGCCGTGGCGCAGCAGCGAGTCTTCGCCGTAGCGGGCCACGGCATCGGCGTATTTGCGCGGCAGCTTGTACTCGGCGCTGTCGCCGTAGCGGTCCACGTCGAGAAAGTGCTTGGGCGCCTCGCCGGGCACAATGGTGCGGCGCGAGTCGGGACGCGTGGCGTTCACGGTCAGGTAGTCGATGTTGGCTTTATAAAAGCCAATCATGCCCGGCGGCAGGGTGTACACGGCCAGCCGGTTGAGCAGCCGGTGGCCAAAAAAGCCCCAGGCCTGCGCCCGAAAGGCAATGAAGAGCAGGGGCAGACAAAGCAGCAGCAGGTAACCGTATTTTTTCACGGCTAACAAGGTACGGTTCAGGCGTGAGAGTTGAACTGCAAAACCGTCATCCTGAGCGCAGCGAAGGACCTTCCCACGTTCGAATAGCTTTCGTTCAAGCGTGAGAAGGTCCTTCGCTGCGCTCAGGATGACAGGAAAAATTGCCTACCGCCGCCGCCCGTCGCCGGCGAATTTCATGCGGTAGTCGTGCTTGGCGTCGCCCTTGCTGATGCGGGCCAGCTTGCCTTTCAGCAGCTGCTTCTTGAAGCCGGAGAGCTTGTCGGTGAACAGGATGCCTTCGAGGTGGTCGTACTCGTGCTGGATGACGCGGGCCGCCATGCCCGTAAAGGCTTCCTCGTGCACCTGGCGGTTTTCGTCCTCGTAGCGTAGCACGATGTCGGCGTGGCGCGTCACCATTTCCCGGATGCCGGGAATGCTCAGGCAGCCTTCCTCGAAGCCCCATTCCTCGCCGGTTTCGCTCACCATCTGCGGGTTGATGAACGCGCGCTTGATGCCCTGCTCGGGCACTTCGCCTTCTTCGAACTCGGCCAGGTCTTCCTCGTCCAGCTCCACCATCGGGCCCGAGTCCATCACGAACAGGCGCACGGCTTTGCCAATCTGGGGCGCGGCCAGCCCCACGCCGTGGGCCGAGTACATGGTTTCGTACATGTCGGCAATGAGCTGCTGCAGCTCAGCGGCGGGCATATCGGCGGCAATGTTCTTGGCCTTGGTCTTGAGAACGGGGTCGCCGATGGCAACGATGGAGTAAATCATCTTTTTAGTGGTTATTGATTAGTGGTCAATGATTAATAACAGTCAGCAGCAGGCAAGCGGAGTCAACCGTCAACCACTAATCATTAACCATTAATGTCAGACTTCCCGCATGAGCGGAGATTCCAGAAACGACTGCAAAATTAAGGTAGCGCTCACGCGGTCCACGGTGGCCTTGTCGCGGCGGGCTTTCTGGCCGAGGCCGCCGGCCAGCATGGCGGCGTGGGCCATGCGCGAGGTAAACCGCTCGTCGAGCTCGTGCACGGGCACTTCGGGCAGCTGGCGGCGCAGGGTGCGCAGCAGGCCCACCACGGCGCTGGTCACGTCGGTGGGCTCGTTGAGCAGGGTGCGGGGCATGCCCACCACAATGGCGCGCAGCGGCTCGCGCTGGTGGTAGGCCTGCACGTAAGCCAGCAGGTCCTTGCTGTGAATGGTATCGAGGGGCGAGGCAATCAGGCCCAGCGGGTCGGTCACGGCGAGGCCCACGCGCTTGTTGCCGTAGTCGATGGCGAGGATGCGGGGCATGGGCAGGATAGGAGAAGGGCAGGCGGCCGGGCACCTTGCCCGGCGGGGCGCAAAGATACGGCCGGGCCGGGTGCCCGCCTGAATGGCCCGGCGAGGCGCCGGCCCGGCTGCGAAAAAGCCATTCAATCCGCTCGTGGCCCACTGCCGTAGCTACCGCCGCAAGCCAACGCATGCACCCGCGAGGAAAATGCCGGCCTTATCGGCCCGGCGGTGCGGCTGGTGGCAATGGGAAAAGGTTGTCATCGGGATAATCATAAATTGCGTCGGATTCATAACAATCTGTTTGGAGGATTCTCAATTGTAATATGCCGGTAACAATGGCCTCATGTTGCTTTTTTATAGCAAAATGTTGGACTGATTTATGAAATATTGCGCCTGAGATGCATGTTGCTGCGATTCTGAGAAAATTTCAATAGTTTTGAATTCTATCTACGTCGAATCTATTCATTATACCTTTTACCCCACGCATGCCTGCTCCCATTCCCGCTGCTCCGGATTCCGGTCGGCCGGCTGCCGCTGGGCAGCGGCGCGGGTGGCTGCGGCAGGGGGTGCTGATGCTGCTGGCGGTGGGCTGCGGCATGCTGGTGGCCAATAATCCCTTCCGGCCGTCCTCCGAAAACCCGGATGCCACGGCCCGGGGCTACCTGCGCTTTAAGGAGATACTGAGCTACGTGGACCGCGACTACGCCGACTCGGTGGATACCGAGGGCCTGGCCGACTACGCCGTGACCCAGATGCTGGAAAAGCTCGACCCGCACTCGGTGTACATCCCGGCCCGCGACCGCGACAAAACCGATGCCTTCCTGCAAAGCGACTACGACGGCATCGGCATCGAATTCAACGTGTTCCGCGATACCATGACGGTGGTGGCCCCGCTTAGCGGCGGCCCGGCCGAGCAGGCCGGCGTGCAGCCCGGCGACCAGATTCTGAGCCTCGGCGGCAAGCGCGTGTCGGGGGCGCACCTCACCATGGCCCAGCTCACGCAGCTGCTGCGCGGCCCCCGGGGCAGCAGCGTGGCCATGACGCTGCGCCGCCGGCACTTGGCCAATGCCCTCAGCCTGAGCGTGGCCCGCAGCCGCATTGCCAATTCTTCGATTGACGCGGCCTATCTGGTGGATGAGCAGACGGGCTACATCAAGGTGAGCCGCTTCGCATCGGGCACCTACGACGAGTTCAAAGCCGCGCTGATGGACCTGCGCCGGCAGGGCCTCACCCGCCTCGTGCTGGACCTGCGGGGCAACCCCGGCGGCTACCTCGACCGCGCCACGCGCCTGGCCGATGAGTTCATCGCCGGCTCGCGCAAAATCGTGTACACCGACGGCAAGGGCGAGCAATACGACTCGCAGACCTACGCCAAAGTAGCCGGCGAGTTTGAAGAAGGCCCGCTGGTGGTGCTGGTGGACGAGGGCAGCGCCTCGGCGGCCGAAGTGGTGGCCGGCGCCCTGCAGGACCACGACCGGGCCATTCTGGTGGGGCGCCGCACCTTTGGCAAGGGCCTGGTGCAGCAGCCCATCAACCTGAGCGACGGCGGCGAGCTGCGCCTCACCATTGCCCGCTACTACACGCCCGCCGGCCGCTCCATTCAGAAGCCCTACGGAGCCAATTATGCCGAGTATGCCGCTGAGCTTGCCGGCCGCTCGGCCCGGGGCGAGCTGCAGTCGGCCGACAGCATTCACTTTGCCAAGGAGCTGCGCTTCCGCACCGACCACGGCCGCACGGTGTATGGCGGCGGCGGCATCATGCCCGACATTTTTGTGCCCCGCGATTCCATCGCCCACTCGGCCTACTATACCCAGCTGCTGAGCCACGGCGTGGTGCGGGCCTTCGCCCTGAGCTTCTACCAAACCCACAAAGCCGAGCTGGAAGGCCTGCGCTTCGAGCAATTCAATGCCACGTTCCGCATCTCCGATGCGCAGCTGGCCAGCCTGACCGCCCAGGCCGCGCAGGACGGCGTGAGGGCCGATGCCGCCGCCGTGCGCCGCTGCGCCCCGCTGCTGCGCAACCAGCTGAAAGCCCACATTGCCCGCAGCGCCTACGGGCTGCTGCCTTACTACGCGGTGCTCCGCGAGCAGGACGTGGAGCTGCAGCAGGCCCTGCACGCCGTGAGCGACAGCACCGCGCAGTTGGCGCTGCTGGGCAAGTAGCGTAATCAAAACGGTCATGCTGCGCGCAGCCGAAGCATCTCTACCCCGGAAGTAATCCATGCTGTAGCAACGAAGCGGTAGAGATGCTTCGACTGCGCTCAGCATGACCGTTCTGGCTGGCTACAATCGGGCTTTTATAGCTGCGCTGCGCCGGTTTCTTCCGTGGCTTCCTCGGTCAGCTCGGTGGTGGTTTTGCGGCCGTGGCGCCGGTCGAGCCAGTTCATGACGGGCGTGGCCATCACGCCGTGCAGCGTGATGGACAGCAGCATGGTGAAGGCTAGAATGGCCCACAGCGCCCGTGCCTGCGGAAAGTCGGCGTGCTCCAGCGCGAAGGCGATGTAGAACACCGAGCCAATGCCCCGGATGCCGAAAAAGGAGATGACGGCCCGCTCGGCAATGTTGATGCGGGGCGAGCGGGCCAGGGTAAGCATGCCGCCCACCGGGCGCAGCACCAGCACCAGCAGCAGGCTCAGGGCCACGCCCGGCCAGGTGAGGGCTTTCAGCAGGCCGCCGGCAATGGCGCCGCCCAGCAAAATGAGAATCACCACGATGAGCAGCCGTTCCAGCTGGTCGGTGAAGGCGTGCATCTGCTTGTGGTACTCGTGCTTGCGCTCGCGGCTGCGGAGCGTGATGGCGGCGATGAACACCGCCAGAAACCCGTAGCCGTGCACCAGCTCCGTGACGCCGTAGGAGGTAAGCGTGACGGCCAGCGCCACGAAGCCGTAGCCTTCGGTTTTGATGCTGATGCGCTTGGGCAGGTTGAAAATCAGGTAGGCCAGGAACTTGCCCGACAGCCAGCCCAGCAGCACCCCGGCCCCGATGCGGTAGCCCACATCGAACCACAGCCAGTGCAGCAGGCGCTCCGGCAGCGGCGCCGTGGCGGCGGGCAGCAGCGCCAGCGCCAGGTACACGAAGGGAAAGGCCAGGCCATCGTTCAGGCCCGCCTCGCCGGTGAGGGCGAAGCGCACGTTGTCTTCGCGGCCCTCGCCGGGGTCGCCCACCTGCACGTCGCCGGCCAGCACGGGGTCGGTAGGGGCGAGGGCGGCCGCCAGCAGCAGCGCCGAGGCCGGGGCCAGGCCCAGCACGCCCCAGCCCGCAAGGGCCAGCCCGGCAATGGTGAACACCATGAGCACCAGCACCAGCAGCAGCGGCGAGCGCCACGCCCGCAGCGAAAACGGCCGGTCAATCTTCAGCCCCGTGCCCGTGAGGGCCACAATCACGCACAGCTCGGAGAGGTGCATCACCAGCTTCTTGTGCTCGAATGGGTTGGCCGAGACGAGGTGCAGCGGCAGGCCAAACACACCCATGCCGAGCAGCACGTACAGAATGGGGTAGGAAAGCGGGTATTTCTCCAGCAGCGACGGCAGCCAGGCCACGCCCAGAATGGCGACGCCCAGGAGCACCATGATGATGTCGTAGGAAAGCATAAGCAACGGAATAGGCAACCGTAGAGCTGCAAAAGCGCTGTTCTACTGCTGCCTATTGTGGGTGACTGCTGCTTAGTACGCAGGTTCCGACTGTGGCGGCCGGAATGGCCAAGGCTTTCGAGTATTCAGAACAATTATTAAAACGTCATGCTGAGCGCAGTCGAAGCATCTCTACCGCAGCAGTAAATAATTACGCTCGCGGTAGAGATGCTTCGACTGCGCTCAGCATGACGTTTTGATTCGTCCCTTTTTCTCTACAAACTCCGGCTGATGCCCATTTCCAAGCCGCGCAGCTCGGCCAGGCCGCGCAGGCGGCCGATGGCGGAGTAGCCGGGGTTGGTTTTCTTCCTGAGGTCGTCGAGCATCTGGTGGCCGTGGTCGGGGCGCATGGGCAGGCTCACGTTGCGCTGGCGCATCAGCTGCACCAGCTCGCGCATCACGCCGTACATGTCCACGTCGCCTTCCAGGTGGTTGGCTTCGTAGAAATTGCCCTCGGCGTCGCGCTGGGTGCTGCGCAGGTGGATGAAGTGGATGCGCTCACCGAACTGCTGCACCATGGCTGGCAGGTTGTTGTCGGCCCGCACGCCGAACGAGCCGGTGCAGAAGCACAGCCCGTTGCTGAGCGAAGGCACGGCCGCCGCCAGCGCGGCCACGTCAGCGGCGGTGCTCACCACGCGGGGCAGGCCCAGAATGGCGTAGGGCGGGTCGTCGGGGTGAATGGCCATGACAATGCCCACCGACTCGGCCACCGGCACCACGGCCTGCAAAAACAGAATCAGGTGTTCGCGCAGCTTGGCCGCGTCGATGCCCTCGTAGGCATCCAGCGCCTGCTGGAATTTTTCCAGCGTGAAGCTCTCCTCGCTGCCCGGCAGGCCGGCAATGATGTTGCGCTGAAGCAGCTGCTTCTCGTCGGCGCTCATGGCTCCGAAGCGGGCTTCGGCCTTGGCCAGCTCTTCCGGCGTGTAGTCCCGGGCGGCATTCTGGCGCTTGAGCAGCAGCGTATCGAAGGCCACGAAGGCGGCTTTTTCGAAGCGCAGGGCCTTGGAGCCGTCCTCCACTTCGTAGGCCAAATCGGTGCGCGTCCAGTCCAGCACGGGCATGAAGTTATACGTCACTGTGAAGATGCCGCAGGCCGCCAGGTTGCGCAGCGACTCCTGGTAGTTCGTGATGTACTGCTCGAAGGGACCGGTGCGGGTTTTGATGTTTTCGTGCACGGGCACGCTTTCCACCACGCTCCACGTCAGGCCGGCGGCGGCTACTTCGGCCTGGCGCTTCTGGATTTCGGCCACGGTCCAGACCTGGCCGTTGGGGATGTGGTGGAGGGCCGAAACCACGTCGGTCGCGCCGGCCTGGCGGATGTCGGCGAGGCTCACGGGGTCGTTGGGGCCGTACCAGCGCCAGCTTTGGATAATGGGCATTGCGGTATTTAGAATTGTAGAGACGCGACACTTCGCGTCTCAGCCGTTGCTGATGTTGCTTAGTGGGAGCAGACTGGCGCGTTGACGCCGCACAATGTAGAGACGCGAAGTGTCGCGTCTCTACATTGTGCGGCTGCCAAATTACACTCCGCTGAACGCATTAAAGCCGCCGTCCACCACCACTGTTTCGCCATTCACAAAGCGCGAGGCGTTGCTGAGCAGGTATATCAGCGTGCCGGTCAGCTCCTCGGGCTCGCCGAAGCGGCCGAAGGGCGTGTGGCTGATGAACTTGCTGGCGCGGTCGGTGTGCGAGCCGTCGGCGGCGATGAGCAGGCTGTGGTTTTGCTCGGTGAGGAACACGCCCGGCGCGATGGCGTTCATGCGGATGCTGCCGCCGTAGCGCTGGCCCAGCTCGGTGGCCATCCAGCGGGTGTAGCCTTCGATGGCGGTTTTGGCCAGGGTGTAGCCCATCACGCGGGTGAGGGGCCGCTTGGCCGTAAGCGAGGAAATGTTGACGATGGAGCCGCTGCCCTGGTCGGCCATCACCCGGCCGAAAACCGTGGTCGGGATGATGGTGCCGAACAGGTTCAAATCCACAGCCTTGCGGGTGTCTTCAATGCCCACATCGAACAGGTTCTGGCCGGGGCCGACGGTGGCGCCGGGCATGTTGCCGCCGGCCGCATTCACCAGCCCGTCGATGCGGCCCCAAGTGCTCATGATGGTGTCGCAGGCCGCATTCATCTGGCCCACGTCGAGCACATCGGCCAGCACCACCAGGCATTCGCCGCCGATTTCCCGGATGGCTTCGGCGCGGGCTTCGGCGCGCTCGGCGTTGCGGCCCAGGATGGCGACTTTGGCCCCGGCTCCGGCCACGGCCAAGGACATGGAAGCGCCCAGCACGCCGGTAGCCCCGGTGATGACGACGACTTTATCTTCTAACGAGAATTGGTTGGGAGTTGGCATAATATAGGGGTAGGGGCGGGGCCTGTCCCCGCCCGGCGTTTGTGCGGGATTAGTTTTCGTTCAACGGGGGGCGGGGGCTGGCCCCGCCCCTACAGCAGCTCCAGCGTGCCTTCCAGCCGGATATCATCGGAGGCGCTGCCCACCATGAGGTTGAATTTGCCGGGCTCGGCCACCCACTCCAGCTTGGCGTTGTAGAAGGCCAGCTTGTCTTTGTCGATGGTGAAGGTGATGGTTTTGCTCTCGCCGGGCTTAAGGCTGACTTTGCGGAAATCCTTCAGCTCCTTGAGCGGACGCACCACGGAGGCCACGGGGTCGCGGAGGTAGAGCTGGGCGACTTCCTCGCCGGCCACTTTGCCGGTGTTGGTGAGGGTGAAGCTGACCTGGGCCGACTCGCCGGCTTTCAGTTGGGCCTGGCTGATTTTCAGGTCGGAATACTTGAATGTGGTGTAGCTCAGGCCGTAGCCGAAAGCGTAGCGCGGCGTGTTGGGCGCGTCGATGTAGGCCGAGCGGTAGCGGGTTTCGCTGGGCTTGAGCAGAGGGCGGCCGGTGTTGTACTGCTGGTTGTAGGCAATGGGAATCTGGCCCACGTTGCGGGGGAAGGTGATGGGCAGCTTGCCGGCGGGGTTGTAGTCGCCGTAGAGCACGTCGGCCAGCGCGGCGCCGCCCTCCGAGCCGGGCCACCAGGCGTACAGGATGGCGTCGGCCTGCTCCGATATGGCATCAAAAATCAGCGGGCGGCCACCGAAGACGACCACGGCAATGGGCTTGCCGGTGGCTTTCAGGGCTTTGAAAAGCTCTTCCTGCACGCCGGGCAGGTGCAGGTCGGTGCGCGACTTGGCCTCGCCGCTCATGTCCCAGCTTTCGCCCACGGCCAGCACCACGACGTCGGCGTTTTTGGCAGTGGCCACGGCCTGGTCGAAGCCGGCGCGGCTGTCGCCGGCCACGGTGCAGCCTTTGGCATAAAGCAGCTCGGTGGTTTTGCCGGCGCGCTGGCGCAGGCCGTCGTAGAGCGAGGTGATGCGCGTGGTGTCGGTATCCACGGTCCAACTGCCGTTGAGGTCGCGCCTGGCCTTGGCGATGGGGCCGATGAGGGCAATTTTGCGCAGCGACCTGGTGAGGGGCAGGGTGGCGTTTTCGTTCTTCAGCAGCACCAGGGATTTCTGGGCCATCTGGCGGGCGGCGGCGCGGTTTTGCGGGTCATTGAGCACCTGCTGCTCGCGCTTCTCGTCCGAGAAGCGGTAGGCGTCCTCGAACAAGCCCAGCTCAAATTTCTTGCGCAGAATGCGGCGCACGGCATCGTCCACCAGCGCAATATTCACCTGGCCGTCGGTCACCAACTGCGCCAGGTTTTTGTGGTAGGCATCGCCCTCCATGTCCATGTCGGAGCCGGCGGTGATGCCTTTTTGGGCGGCGTCTTTTTTATCCGTCGCGTAGCCCCAATTCGCCAGTTCGGCAATGGAGCCCCAGTCGCTCACCACGAAGCCGGGGTACTGCCACTGGCCTTTCAGGATGTCGCGCTGCAGGTAGCTGTTGCCGGTGGCCGGGATGCCGTTCAGGGTGTTGAACGAGTTCATGAACGTGGCCACGCCGGCATCGGCCGCCGCTTTGAAGGGCGGCAGGTAGGTTTCCCAGAGCTGCTGCGGGCTGAGGTCCACGGCGTTGTAGTCGCGGCCGGCGGTGGCGGCCCCGTAGGCGGCGAAGTGCTTGGCGCAGGCCATCACGGCATCGGTGCCGCCCAGCTTCTCGCCCTGAAAGCCCAGCACGCGGGCTTTGGCAATCTGCGAGCCGAGGTACACGTCCTCGCCCGCGCCTTCCATCACGCGGCCCCAACGCGGGTCGCGGCCAATGTCCACCATCGGCGCAAACGTCCAGTGAATGCCTGCCGCAGCGGCCTCCTTGCCGGCCACGTGCGCGCCCAGCCGAATGGCGTCCAAATCCCAGGAAGCGGCTTCGGCCAGCGGAATGGGGAAGGTGGTGCGGTAGCCGTGGATAACGTCGAGGCTGAACAGCAGCGGGATGTGCAGGCGCGATTTCAGCGCCTCGGCCTGGATTTCGCGGGTGTCCTTCACGCCCTTCACGTTCAGCATCGAGCCCACCTGCCCGGCGCGGATGCTGGTGAGCAGCGTGTTCTTGCGGTCGCTGGCCGGGCCGGTCACCTCGCGGCCGGAGTACTGGTTGAGCTGGCCGACTTTCTCCTCCAGCGTCATCTGGGCCAGCAGCTCCGACACGCGCCGCTCGATGTCGGCGGGGCTGGCGACGGCGGCGGCCGGGGCCGGTTTTTTCTTTTGGGCAAAGGCAACGGTGCCGGGCAGCAGCAGGCCCAGCAACAGCAGTGATTTAGGAAACGAAAGAGTCATTCAGGGTGCGGATAAAAAGCCGCCGGAGCGGCGGGAAAATGAGCTTGTGCCTTCTGGCGACCACCGGCCGCAGCACCTCCGGACGAGGCCTCGGTCAAGCGTTCCCACCATCATCGGAGGGCATCGTCGGGCTCGGAGCCGCTGCTTTTCGGCCAATGGCCGGGCCGGCAGCCGCCAGAGTAGCACGGGCACCGGACGGGGCCGGCGTTAGGTTTGGTTGGTTATTTTTTGCGTTTGGTTTTGGGTTGAAGCCGCTGCATGGCCGCCGCGTAGCGCTGCCCCAGCAGCCGGGCCGAAGCCGCGTTGAAATGCGTGTGGTCGCCAATATCGGCAGTGCCCTCCGCCGTGACGTAGGCGTAGTTGGCAACTTGTTTGCCCAGCCCGGCCACCGCCTCGTTGATGCGCACGGCCGACTCGTTCACCTGCGGCCGGCCATCGGCGCCGGGCTTGGTAATCTGAAAAGCCGGCAGCTGACCGGCCACAAACGGCACGGTGGGCGCCTGCAAGTCCTCGCGCAGCTTTTTGATGAGAATCTTGAGCTTTTGCTGGTAGAGGGCGCTTTTTTCGGGCGTGCTGTCCGTCTCGCCCTGGTGCCAGATGATGCCGGCCAGCGTGCCCGCCTGCATGGCAGCTTTGGCGCGGGCCAGGGCGTCGTCGTAGGGGTGGGTTTTGGTGCCATCGTAGTAGGCGCCGGGCGTCCACACATCAATGCCCGAGCCGCCTACCGCGCAGGGAATCAGGCCAATGGTGACGCTGGTGTCCTGTGCCGCCATCAGGCGACCGAAGGTGAGGCCCGGCCCCACGCCGGCCACCGGTTTATCGAAATGAATGGGGTCTTTGGCCACTTCCCACTGCCCGGCCGGGTTCAGGCGCAGCACGCGGCGGCTGGGCAGCGTGTCCTCGGCTTCTACCAGGCCGCGCCCGGCCATGTTCGACTGGCCGATGAGCAGGTAGAGCCGAAATTTCTCCTTGCGCGCGGGCGGCGCCACAGTTTGGCGTAAGTGTGGTTTCAGAACTTGCGCCCGCAGGCCGGCCGCTGGCAGCAGGGCCAGTAGCACGATGTTCAGCAGGAGCGCAAGGCGGTGGGTTTTCACAATTATTGCGGCTGGCGTTGGTCGAAGAAATCGGCCAAGTGATACATCTGTTGGTTTAGCTCGCGCATCTGGTCGAGCAGGGGCGTGTAGGGCTCCAGGTTGTTGTCCACGATGCCTTTGTTGGCGTTGGTGTTCGAGGGCTCGGCGCCCACCAAGGTGGGGTCGTTGTCCTGGTATTTGAACCAGTGCCAGCCGATGCAATTCTTCGATTCCAGCAAACCGAGCGTAAAGTTCTGGTAGAAACGGCCGCGGTCGGCCTGGGTCTTCACCACCCAGCCGGCGCCGGCGGTGTTGGCCAGGCCGGGGGCGTCCTCGCCCTTCACGTACCACTCGGTCACGATGAATGGCTTGCCCGAAATCTGCTCCCAGTCGCGCACCCACTGCTTTTCGGGCGTCCAGTTGTTGTAGTAGTTGATGCTGATGGCGTCGAGGTACTTGCCCGCCACCTTCATCAGCTCCGGGTAGTAGCGCTGGGCGCCGTGGAAGCGGCAGCCGATGTACATATGGCTGGGGTCGTACTTCTTCAGGGCCGTGGCCACGATGCTGAAGTAGCGGTCGGCCGCGTAGGCCAGGAAATCCATCCGGTTCTGGTCCGTGATGGTTTCGAGGGTGATGCTGCGCTCGTCGGCCCACTTTTTGGCGGCCACGTAGCCGGGCTCGGTGGTGGGCAGCTTGAGGTAGCCGTCGAGGTTTTTGCGCAGCAGCGGCATCTCGTTGTCGGAGAAGTAGCCGAAGAGGTTCTTGTCCTTCCTGTTCGCGGCCAGGGCTTTGGCCCGTTCTTCCACGTACTCCTGAAAGCCAGGGTCGAAGGTGAAAATCACGTCGTTCGGGTAGCCTTTGTGGCCGGGCTGCACGTAGGTGCCGCCGCGCTTGCTGCCGTAGCCGCTCATCAAATCGAGGTTGATGGTGTAGGCCAGCGGCTGGTCGGCCTTCGCGTTTTCCGCCTGAATCTCCTTCGTGTCCGACCACGCGCCCGCGCCATTGAAACCGTTCGCGAAGAAGAACTTGCGGGTGGCCGTCATCCAGCCGGCCATGTCCTTGTACTTGTCCTTCAGCGCCTTCTGAGTGCGCTCGGAGCGACCGGGCTGCACGTCGTTGGGCGCGTTGTGCAGGAAGTAGTAGCCATCGGGGTCCACGGCCCACCAGCGGCCCTGAATTTTCTCGACGTGGAAGAAGCCGGTGGCCTTGGTTTTCTTGTCGAGCCGCCCGCCGTACTTGTCCAGCTTCACCGTGGCCGGCTTGAAGCCCTGTAGCGTGGCGATGGTGCGCGTGGGGTAGTTCTTGTACTCCGAAAAACCCGCCTTGCCATCAATCTGAGAGTTGTTGATGGTTTTCTTGGCGGCGACGCGCAGGGTGTATTCGGCGCTGTCGCGGGACTGGGCCTGGGCGGTGAAGCCGGTTATTAAAAGAGCAGCTGCCAGCAGGCGGCTCACCTCACCCCCCGGCCCCCTCTCCCGCGGAGAGGGGGAGCCAGACGTGGGTATCGTTGAACGCCCCCCCTCTCCGCAGGAGAGGGGGCCGGGGGGTGAGGTTTGCGTGTGGCGATTCAGCGTCTTCATCATTTCCCGGTGTCGTACTTAGCCGCCTGCTGGCGGTAATACTCCTGCAGCACAAAAAACGCCTTTTTCTTCACACCTGTGCTCGAAATCAGTCCTTTGCGGTTGAAGCCGTTCTGGTACACCGGGTGCTGGCGGCGGGTGGCGCGGAAGTCGGCCAGAATCCAGGGCGTCATGCCGCGCAGGCCCTTGATGGTGCTCAGCATTTTCAACTGGTTCACGTAGAGCGCCTCCTGGTATTCCTCGCTCCAGCGGGTGTTGGCGTCGCCGTGGTAGCCGCCCAGGGCGTCGCCGCCGAACTCACTGATGGTGACGGGCTTGTTGTACTTGATGTCGAAGGTGTACTTGGTGATTTCGCTCGGCTTGCCGCCCCAGTACCAGCCGGCGTACTCGTTGATGCTGGTCAGGTCGAGGAATTCGCCCAGCGGGTCGTCCACGTGAATCACGTTGTCCGGCGTCCGGTGCAGCTCCAGGGCGGCCGAGATGAGGCGGGTGTCGTCCAGGGAGCGGGCTTTCTGGGCCAGGCTGCTCATGAATTTCAGGCGCGGGTCGCTCAGCGGGGTTTCGTTGCCGATGCTCCACACCACAATGCTGGCCCGGTTTTTCCCCATCGAAATGAGGTCCGAGAGCTGGGTTTCGGCGTTCTGGTAGGTGGGCTGGTTTTGCCAGGCAATGGTCCAGTACACCGGCACTTCGGCCCACACCAGCAGGCCCATCTCGTCGGCCAGTTTCAGCATGGTTTCGTTGTGGGGGTAGTGGGCCAGGCGCACGTAGTTGCAGCCCAGCTCCTTGGCCCAGGTGAGCAGCATGCGCAGGTCGCCCTCGCCCCGGGCCCGGCCGGGGATGAGCGGGTTTTCATCGTGAATGGAAATGCCGCGCATGAACGTGGATTTGCCGTTCAGCAGAATGTCCTGGCCCTTGGTTTCGATGGTGCGGAAGCCGATTCGGTCCTGCACCGTCTCGCCGCCGTTGGTCAGCGTCACGGCATAGAGCCTGGGGCTCAGCGGCGACCAGAGCTGCAGCTTTTTGGCCGGAATGCTGAAGGTGGCGCGGCCGTCGCCGTCGGTTTTCAGGGTTTGCCTGATGCCGGCTTCGGCAATGTTCAGCGTCACCGACTGGCCGGCTTTGCCCGCGCCGTCGAGCTGCACGTAGCCGGCCAGCTGGCTCCTGTTGCCCTTGGCCAGCTGCACCTTGTAGTCCACGATAAACGTCTCGGGGGCCTCGGCAATGAACACGTCGCGGGTGATGCCGCCGTAGTTCCACCAGTCGGTGTTGATGGTGGGCACGGCGTCGAAGTGGCGGGTGTTGTCGGCCTTCACCACCACGAAGTTCTCGCCGTTGGGGTTCAGCTTGCCCGTCACCTCGTACTGAATCGGGGTAAATCCGCCCTGGTGCATGCCCAGCTTTTTGCCGTTCAGGTAAATGTGCGACTCGTAATTGATGGCCCCGAAGTAGAGGAAATAGCGCTTGCCGGCCTGGGGCATCAGCTTGAAATCCTTCTTCAGCCAGATGGTGCCTTCGTAGTAGAGCAGCTTGGGGTCCTGCGAGTTCCAGTCGCCGGGCACTTGCATGGCGGCCGAGTGGTCGAAGTCGTACTCAATCAGCTCGGGCTCCTGCGGGCTGCTGGGCTTCTGGTTGTCGTAGTAGCCGCCTTTGCCGGTGGCCGACTTGTCGAACGCCTCGCGGCGGTAGTCGTAGAAGCCGTTTTCGTAGGGGTCGATGATGTAGTTCCAGCTGCCGTTGAGGCTGAGCACGCGGCGGCCCGGCGCATTCTGAATCAGGCTGGCCTGGGCCTGGGCCTGGGCCAACGAGCCGGTGAAAATGCCGGTAATACCCAGCAGCAGGGCCACGCACAGCGTTTTCAGCGAAAGAGGGTGGGTCATTATCAAAGGAAAAAGTGAGCGGTAAGCGACAAAAATGGTGAGGCGGCGAGGCAACAACCCCCAGCCGTTGCAGCGGCCGATGGGAGCTGTCGCGGACTCACCACCTCACCATTTCACCAATGCTCTATTTGTAGCCGGGGTTCTGGGTCAGGATGGGGTTGGTGTTGATTTCCTGCACCGGAATGGGGAACAGCAGGTTGTCGTTGGTGATGCGCACCGTGGAGTTGTTGCGGGCGAAGAAGGCGTTCATCACCGGAATGGCGCGGTCGGTCCGCACCAGGTCGAACCAGCGGTGGCCTTCGAAGCTCAGCTCCAGGCGGCGCTCGGTTTCGAGGCGGGTGCGCAGGGCGGCCTGGGTGGTGGTGGCGGGCAGGTCCACGGTGGCGTTGGCGGTGCCCACGGGCAGGCCGCGCGAGCGGCGAATCACCTGGTTGGCGGCCAGCAGCGCGGCGGCGTTGGGGCCGCTGGCTTCGTTGATGGCTTCGGCGTACATCAGCAGCACATCGGCCTGACGCAGCACAATCCAGTCGTTCTCGGCATCGGTGGCGCTGGTGGGCGTGTCGATGTACTTGCGGGTGTAGTAGCCCAGCGTGGTGGCCGCGCCGGCCGGCAGCACGTAGGACGTAGCCGCGCGCACGTCGGTGGTGCCGCTGGCCGTGAAGGCCGCCACCAGGTCAAGGTCCACGGTGTTGAACTGCTGGCCGGTGAAGCCCGCGCCCAGCAGCGTGGTGGACTGCGCCGTGGTGTAGGCCGGCATAAACCACGTGGTGAAGGCGCTGCCCAGGCCCAGCGAGCCCTTGGTGTAGCGCACCGCGAAGATGATTTCGCTGTTCATCTCATTGCTCGTGGCGAAGATGTTGGCGTAGGTCGCCTGCAGCGCGTAGGTCGAGCCCGTGGCCAGGGCCTGCAGCTTGTCGGCCGCCGCCTGATACTTCTTTTCCGTGAGCAGCACCTTGCCCAGCAGGGCCGTCGCGGCCCCTTTGGTGGCGCGGCCCAGGTTGGTGGTGCCGGTGTAGGTCACGGGCAGGTTGGCTTCGGCAAAGGCCAGGTCGGCCTCAATCAGCGCATACACGTCGGCCACCGGGGCGCGGCCGTACTGGTAGGCATCCGGAATGGCCTGGAGCTCCTGCGTCACGAGCGGCACCGCACCCCAGATGCGCACGGCGTTGAAGTAGGTGAGGGCCCGAATGAAGCGCACCTCGGCGTAGTAGCGGTTGCGGGTGGCGTCGGTGAGCTTCACGTTGCCGGCCCGGTTGAGGATGATGTTGCAGCGCGCAATGGCGCGGTACGTGAACAGCCAGTGGTTCTGGATATTGGGGTTGTCGCTGAACAGCGAGAAGTCGTTGAACTCGTTCAGGCGCTCGCCCGAGGTCACGGTGTAGCTGTTGTCCGACGGAATTTCGCCGAAGATGAACATGCCCCGGCTGCCGCCCGAGCGCCCGTAGGTGTCCTGCAGCGACGAATAGGCCGCCGTCACCCCGTTGAGGATGCTCAGCGAGTCGGTGTAGCTCGCGCTGGTGGGAATGCGCGTGGGGTCGTTCAGGTCGATGAAGTCCTTCTTGCACGAGGTGGTGCTTAGTGCGCCCAGGCCCAGCAGCGAGGCCACGGCAGCTCCGGAGAGAAATTTATTGAAAGTCATGGAAAGTCAGATGAATGATTAACGATTAGTGGTCAATGATTAATTATCGGTGGTTCGCAATGCGCTTGGGCGACTGGCTGGTTTTAAAGCCGGCGGTCATCAACCACTAATCGTTAATCATCAGTCACTATCCTAGAAGCCAAGCTGCAGGCCCAGCGTGACGGTGCGGTTCATCGGGTACGAGCCCTGGTCCACGCCGTAGGTGGGGTTGGTGCTGTTGCCGTTGATGTTGGCTTCGGGGTTGTAGCCCAGGTACTTGGTGAAGGTGTACAGGTTCTGCACCGAGGTGTAGATGCCGGCGCTTTCCAGGCCGGCCTTCTTGGCCCAGTCCGTGGGGATGTTGTAGCGCAGGGTCACGTTGCGAATGCGCAGGAACGAGCCGTCCTGCAGGAAGTAGGAGTTGAACTGGGTGCGCAGCGAGGTCGACGTGGTGGCGTAAGGGGTTTTGCCGTCGCCGGGGTTGTCGGGGCTGCGCCAGCGGTTGGTCAGCTCCACGCGGCCGTTGGTGGCGCCGGCGGCGTTGAAGGTGTACCGGTCGCCGCCGTAGAGCACGTCGTTGCCCTGCGAGCCCTGCAGCGTGATGGCCAGTGAGAGGGCCTTGTAGCCGAAGGTGTTTTGCAGGCCGTAGGTGAAGTTCGGGAAAGGGTTGCCGATGACGCCGATGTCGAGGGTGTTAATCTGCCCGTCGCCGTTCACGTCCTTGAACTTGAAGTCGCCCGGCTTCACGGCCAGGTTGCTGCCCGTCCATTTCGGGCTGTTGTCCACGTCGGCCTGGTTCTGGTAGATGCCTTCCTGCTGGTAGCCGTAGAACGCGCCCAGCGCCTGGCCCGGCACCACCCGAATGGAGGCCGTATAGCCAAACACGGCATCGAACGTAATCTGCTCATTGGCCCCCGACAGCGCCAGCACTTGGTTGCGGTTGAAGGAGAGGTTGGCCGAGGTGTTCCAGGTGAAGTCGCCCTTGGCAATGTTCACCGTGTTGAGCTGGAATTCCAGGCCGCGGTTGCGCACCTCGCCCACGTTGGCCAGGGCCCGCGAGTAGCCGAGCACCGCCGGCACGTTGGTGTTGAGCAGCAGGTCGGTGGTGTTGCGCTGGTAGGCGGCCACCGTCAGGTAAATGCGGTCCTTAAACAGGCCGAGGTCGAAGCCGGCATCCACCTGCTTGTTGGTTTCCCAGCCCAGGTTGCGCAGGGCCAGGCCGTTGGGCGCAAAGCCGTAGTTGCGCACGCCGTTGCCGTTGCCAAACACGTAGTTGGCGGCCGTCTGGTAGCTCTGGTAGTTGTAGTCGCCGATGTTGTTGTTGCCGGTCACGCCGAAGCTGCCGCGGAATTTCAGCTCCGAAATGGCCGCAATGCCCTTGATGAAGGTTTCCTCGCCGGCCCGCCAGGCCACGGCCACCGAGGGGAAGGTGGCGTAGCGGTTGTCGGGGCCGAAGCGCGAGGAGCCGTCCGTCCGCAGCGCGGCCGTCAGAATGTAGCGTTCCTTGAAGGCGTAATCGACGCGGCCAAACAGCGACGTGAGCGAGTTGGCCGTGTACGAGGCCTGGCCGAAGAGCTGGCCGGCGGCCGTGGCGTACTCAATGTCGGTAGTGGTGTAGGTGCCGGTCTGGCCCAGCACGGTGCTGCCCTCGTTCTGGTTGTACTGGGCCGAGTAGCCGGCCAGCAGCGTGAGGCTGTGGTCGGTGCCGAACGTGCGGTTGTAGGTGGCCGTGTTTTCCCACACCCAGTTCAGGTTGGTGCCGTTCACCTGCCGCGCGTCGATGTTGTTGAGGATGGGCGTCGAGAGGTTGGCCCCCGCGTTGCTCACCGTGCCCAGCGTGGCCGGCACATAGATGGCGCGGCGGTTGTTCACCAGCTCCGAGCCGAAGCTGGTGCGCAGGTTCAGCCCCTTGATGATTTCAAAATCGAGAAAGGCCGAGCCCAGCCCGCGCACCGAGCTGGTGCGGTCCTTATACAAATCGATGGTGGCTACGGGGTTGAGCAAGTCGCCGGGCGTGGTAATGCCCGAGCCCGAGTTGCGGATGGCGCCGTAGTCGCCGTTGGGCAGGCGCACCGGCACGATGGGGGGCAGAATCAGGGCCGCCGTCACGATGGCCGTTTCGCCGCCGGGGCCGCCGCCGGCAATGTTGCCGCCGTTGTAGCTGCCCGAAATCGGCTTCACGTCGGTGCGCGAGAAGTTAGGGGCCAGGCTCAGGCCCAGCTTCAGCTTGCTGCTCAGCTGGGCGTCGTAGTTGGCGCGCAGGGCAAACCGGTCGTAGCCGGTGTTGTCAATCACGCCCTTTTGCTTGAAGTAGCTGCCCGAGATGTAGAAGCGCGACTTCTCGGTGCCGCCCGCCGCCGACAGCTGGTACTGCTGCTGCGAGCCCGTGCCGAAAACCTCGTTCTGCCAGTCGGTGTCGGGCAGGGCGGGCGCGCCCACGGCCAGCGTGGCCGGCAGGGTGCGCCCGCCGTTCGTGTACGAATCGCGCACGTAGTCCAGGTACTGGTCGCGGTTCATGAGGTCCACCTTTTTGGCCACTTCCACCACGCCGGCGTTGGCCGTGAAGTTGAAGCGCGTCTTGCCGTCGTTGCGGCCCCGCTTGGTGGTCACAATCACAATGCCGTTGCCGCCGCGCGAGCCGTAGATGGCGCAGGCTGCGGCGTCTTTCAGAATCTGAATGCTCTGAATATCAGCCGGCGGAATCTGGTTGTAGCTGTCGGCGCTGTTCAGCGGGTAGCCGTCCACCACGTACAGCGGCGAGTTGCCGGCCGAAATCGAGCCCAGGCCGCGCACGCGAATCACCGCGCCCTGGCCGGGCTCGCCCGAAGGCTCCGTAATCTGGGCGCCGGCCACCAGGCCCACGAGGGCTTCGGAGGGCGAGGCCACCGGAATCAGCTCCACCTGCTTGGCCGAAATCGAGGAAATGGACGTGGCCAGGAGCTTTTTCTCCTGCACGCCGTAGCCCACCACCACCACTTCTTCCAGCGCCTTGGTATCGGGGGCCAGGGCAGTGTTGATGGAGGTGCGGCCGTTCACGGCTTCCTCGCGGGCCGTGTAGCCCACGAAGGTGAAAATCAGCGTGGCATCGGAGGCGGCTTTGATGCTGTAGCGGCCGTCCACGTCGGTCTGGGTGCCGTTGCTGGTGCCCTTCACGATGACGTTGACGCCGGGAATGCCCTGGCCTTTCTCGTCCACGATGCGGCCGGTGATGGTGATGTCGGCCTTCACGCCGCTGGGCGCAGCCGCCAGCGGAGCAAAAGCGAAGGTGGGGGCGCTCAGGCCCAGGCTCAGCGCGGGCAGCAGCACCAGGGGCCGCAGATAGCGCCGAAAATCGGGTCGTAACATATCCGTCATGTGTGGGTGGGGTTGGTGACGATGGTGGGAACGCAGCGGGCCGGAGCTGGTGGTAGCGTAGGGCCGCAAGGGGCCTGCCAGCGTGGTCAGTGGGGACTTACCCCGCCGTCTGCTCTGCGAAGTACCGGATTCTTCCGGCCGATTGAACCTCTTCCACAGGGCTTTATTTACGCAAACGTTTTCGGTAGGTCCGCGCAAAGCCTTCCTTTTCTGGCGGCTAGCTGTTAGGTTTGTGTGTATTGTGCCTTTGCCAATCCTTATAGCAAATTGCCTTTTTCCAGCTTTCGCTTAACCAGTTTCCTGCCATGACGCCCGTGAACCTGAAGTCGCTGGCCGAGCAGCTCAACTTGTCTATCGCTACGGTTTCCAGAGCGTTGCGGGATAGCCACGAGGTTTCCGAAGCCACCAAAGTGCGCGTGCGCGCCCTGGCCACAGCCCTGCACTACGAGCCCAACGCCTACGCCAGCAGCCTGCGCCGCAACATCAGCAAAACCATTGGCGTGGTGATTCCGAAGGTGGCCAACCATTTTTTCGCCCTCGCCATCAACGGCATCGAGGAGGCAGCCCGCCAAAGCGGCTACCACGTCCTCATCTACCTCACGCACGACGACTACGAGCGCGAGGTGTCCATTGTGCAGCACCTGAAAGGCGGCCGGGTCGATGGCCTGCTCATGTCGGTGGCCAGCGGCACGCAGGACTTCGCGCACCTGCACAGCCTGAAGGACGCCAACATTCCCATCGTGTTTTTCGATAGGGTGTGCGCCGAAATCAGCACCGCCAAAGTCACCACCAACGACTACGAAAGCGGCTTCCAGGCCACCGAGCACCTCATTCAGTCGGGCTGCCGCAACGTGGCGCATCTGCTCATTTCCAACAACCTGTCCATCGGGCAATACCGCCACCAGGGCTACCTCGACGCCCTCACCGCCAACGGCCTCACGCCCGACCCCGACCTGGTGATGAGCGGCGTGATGGACAACGAGCAGAACGTGGCCCTCATCCGCGAGCTGCTGCTGCGCCGGCCCGATATCGACGGCATCTTTGCTTCGGTCGAGCGGCTGGCCATCAGCGCCTACCGGGTGTGCCACGAGCTGGGCCGCCGCATTCCGGAAGACGTGAAAATCATCGGCTTCTCCAACCTCGAAGCTGCGGCGCTGCTCGACCCGCCGCTGTCCACCATCACCCAGCCGGCCTACGACATCGGCCGCGAAGCCGCCAAAATCCTGCTCCGCGCCGTGGAAAAGAAGAAAGCCGTGCTGCCCGGCCAAAGCGTGGTGCTGGCCTCCACGCTGTTTGCGCGGCAGTCGACGGGTAACCTCACGCCCTGACCTCCTCTTTTTCGGAGAGGAGGTCAGGGCGTGAGGTTGACGCGCGGGCTATTCTACTCTTTCACCACTTTCCGGCGAATTTCCCCCTGCGCCGTTTGCACGGTAAGCACATACACACCGGCCGGCAGGTCTTGCATTGCCAGCTGCGCACTGCGCCCCGCAATGGCCTGCGTGCGGCACACCCGGCCCACCATGTCACGCAGTGTGGCCTGCGTTGCATCAGTTGCTAAACTGAGGTTTAAAACGGTCGTCGCGGGGTTGGGATATACCCGCAACTCCTGCGCGGAAGCATCGGCTGCCACAGCCAGAGCCCCGCGCGCCTGGGCGGGCGCGTTGCTGGCACTGGTCTGGTCGAAGCGCCATTGCTCCGAGGTGAGGGCGGCATCGTAGGTGTGCTGGGTCAGGTTGATGTCGGCGGTGGCGGCGCCATTGAGCGGGCGCAGGTACTTGCCCGAGCCCCGGTTTTTGAGGCGGTAGTAGCCGCCCGAGCCGGTGTATTCCACGCTCCAGTGCAGGTAGGTGCGGGCCAAGCTGCCGGCGCCCAGGGCTTCCTGGGTCATCACCTGGTCTTCCTGCAGCTGGGCAGCGGCGGTGGTGCCGGCGGGCCGCATGGCGTTGCCGGTGTACTGGTTGACGAGGTAGTAGTAGCCGGGCGCGGCGGGCTTCAGCAGCCACTGCAGCGACGACGGCGTGTGGTCGGTGCCGGTGTACTGGGTGATGTTGGCCGTAGCGCCGCCGGCCAGCGGCCGGGCGTAGCCGCCGGTGGAGCGGTTCACGAAATTGAACGAAAGCTGCTGTTTCGGGGCAGCGTCGCCGGCCGTGTACACAAGCTGAGCCAGCACGTTGCCGCTGGCGTCGAGGTGGTAGAGATGGGTGCTTTGCGGCGCGATGGTGCCGGCCAGCTGCCGCGTGATGCCGGCGTAGCCCTGCAGGGCAACCTGCACGGTTTCGGGGCCGCGCGGCACGTTGTCGAGCGAGGCGCGGTAGCTGTAGCTGGTGGCCGACTGGGTGTTCATCAGCACAACCGTGTAGCCGGCCGGGCCGCGCATGCCCAGTACCACCACGTGGTCGGCCTCGCCGCTCTGGGTGCCGTTCATGAGGTTGTCCTGGCGGTAGTTGCTCAGCAGGGCCAGGTGCCACATGGTGGAGCGCCGCGCCGGGGCCACGCTGGCGCTGCCCTCGGTGTCGTAGAGCGACTGGTCGAAGTCGCCGTGGTTGGCGCTGCCCTCGTAAATGCTCCACGGAATCACGCACAGAGCGCTTTGCTGCATCATCAGCTTGGCCATGGTGGCCACAAACTGCCCCGCGCCGAAGTCCCAGGGCTTGAGGTCGCCGGCCGGCGATTTGGTGAAGGTGTTCACCTCCGTCAGGCCCATGCGCAGGGGCGCGGCGCTGCCGTTGGTGGCGCGGCCGTTGGCATTCACGTTGGCCAGCAGCCCGGCCACTAGGCTCACGCGGCTCTGCATCACTGACTCGGGCTGGTCGCCGTAGAAATGGAAGGTGAAGTAGTCGAGCAGCGGCACGCCGTTCCAGTAGCTGCTGCCCACGTTGTTGATGAATTTCAGGTAGTAGTCGTTGATGACGGTGTTGTAAAACAGCCGGAAGTCCGGCCCCACCAGCTTGCAGCCGGGCCGGTCATTTTTCAGCCGGATAGCCAGCGTCTTATACTGCGATACCCAGGTGCTGTAGGTGTAGCCAAACTCGTTGGGGTGGGCGGCCACGTCGTTGCTCCAGTCGGTGGTTTCGTTGTAGCTCGTGGCGGAATTGTCCGACGGGTCGGGCTCGTTGCCGATGGCGAAGTAGGTGACGGCGATGTTGTTGCTGCTGAAATACGCCACAAACGTGCTCAGCTCGTCTTTGGTCAGGGTAATGGGAATCTGCACGATGGGCTCGGCCCCGATGGAGCGGGCGAAGCTGATGCCCGACACGTAGGCCGAGGCCGTTTTCCAGGCCGGGTCCGAGTCGTATTTGTGCCCGCCAATGCGCATCCAGCGCAAATCGGCTTTCGTCAGGTCGTCGGAAAGCGGCGCGCCGGGAATGGTGCCGCCCGCCCCCAGCGTGCCCGAATACCAGTCGTTGATGCCAAAGAAACTGCTGCCAATGGCCTGGGCCGAAGCCCCAAACCGCGCGAGCAGCAGGAGCAGCAGTGCGACTGCCGATGCATAAGCTTGTTTTTTCATGTGGGAATTTGGGTTTGGTGAAGGGTGAGAATGGGCAATGAAAAGGCGGGTAGCTCCGTGGCGAGACACCAGTAGATATGTCCGGAAGTAGTTGTAGGGGCGGGGCTTGCCCCCGCCCGTCGCATGAGCAGTCGGCTGTAATCGAACCAACGATTCGGGCGAGGGCAAGCCCCGCCCCTACGCAGCAATGCCGTTGGCAGAACCACCATTCGTGAAAATGGCGGCTTATTCTACCAACGGCACAACTCATCCAGGCCCGAAAAAACTACGGCTTACTCAATTGCTATGCGCTTGATGAGCAATTGATTATCCGCCTGCACGCGCAGCGTGTACACGCCGGCTGCCAGCGCTTGCGTTGGGATTTCGGCCGTAGCGCCGGCCGCCGTCAGCGCAATGGTGCGCGAAAGCACCGCCTGGCCCAATGCGTTGAACAGCGTGGCGCGCACCTCGCGCTGGCCTGCCAGCGGCGGCAGCAGCACCGTGAAGCGGCCGTGCGCCGGGTTGGGGTAGATGCTCACCGAAGCGGCGTTCAGCTCCGCTTTCGTAGCCGTCACGGTGGCCGGGCGCAGCACCACGCTGAAGCGGCCCGTGCCCGCCGTGGCGGCGGCCAGTGTGAACGTATAGCGGCTGCCCACCGTCAGCTGTTGCTGGCTGCCAGTGGCGGCATCGCGCAGGTACACCGTGGCGGTGCCGAAGTTGGCTACATCGGCCACTTCAAACGTGAAGCTGCCCGCCTGCGGCACCCGCAGGGCCAGTGGAATCATTACCTCGGCTGTACCCAGTGGAGCCAGGCCATTGATAGCCAAAGCGGTGTTTCCGCTCAACATGGCCAAATCCAGGCCGGCCGGGTTGGGGAGCTTGGCGGCATCGAAAGAAGGCTCGAAACCAGCGCTGGCCCCGGCTTCCAGGTACAGGAAAGCGTCGTCGCTCAGGCTGGCGTTGCGTAGCGTGAGGTGCAGCTGGGGCCGCGCATCGGCGGTGCCGCGCCCGAAAACCGGCTGCGGGCCGAAGGTGGTGACGCGGTTGGCGTTGGTGAGGTTCACCGCGCCGGGTGTGCCGGCGGTGCTCACCCGGGCGAAGTAGCCCGAGCCGGCCACAATCAGCGGCGAAGTGCCGATGCCGTTGGCGTAGCTGCGGTAGGTGCCGGCGTATTGGCCGGTGCTCTGGTACACGTACATGGCGGCGTCCATGCCGGGGCGCTGGGCGGGCGTCACGGTGCTCCAGTCGAGCGGGGCGGGGTAGGGGTTGCCCAGCAGCTGCCAGCCGGCGTCGGCGTCGGCACCCCGGTTGAGGGCGCCGGAGTTCTGCGCAGCGTTGTTGAAGGTGCCGGTGAAGGCCACCGTGGCGGCGGGCGCGTTCACGGTGTAGCCCCGGTTGGGCTGCATCACATCCGAAGCGGAAGCCGGTGAAAACCAGCCCTTGTCAAACGCGCTGTAGTTCGAGGTGGCCGTGGCCAAGCGGCTTTCGTCGTAGCCAAACACCGTGGGGAACGGGAACACCGCGCCGGGCGTGGCACTGCCATTGTACGCTGTGTTGAAAGTGGGCGTGAAGCCCGTCGTGCTCAGGCTGCTGAAGTCCGCGCCGGCCACCGGCGAGCTGAACTGGCGGTAAGCCGGGCCGGTTGCGCCGCCGGTCACGGCGCGCTGCATGGTGCCGCTGCCCGTCACCACGCCGCCGCTGTTGTCCACCAGCGCCGTGCCATCGGCCGAGGAAAGGAGGGTGAACGACTGCCCGCTGGTGGCGAGGTTGCCGCTTTGCAGGCGGGCCACTTGCGCCACGCTCACGCCCTGGCTCAGGCTGAGGCCGAGGGCGTTGTTCACCGTCAGGTTGCGCACCTGGGCGGGCAGGCCCGCGCCGGTAACCTGAGCCGCCGTGCCGTTGTAGGTATAAGAAGCGTCGTCGTCGAAGGTGCGCGTGCCGCTCACCCGAATGGCCCCGGCAGCGCCGCTGACGCTGATGCCGGCCGGGTCGCAGATGCGCAGCTCGGCCCCGGCCTGCACTTCGAAGCTGCCCGCGCCGCCCAGCGTCTGGCAGTTGCTGATGAGCACGCCGCCCGACTGCGCCACCACTGCGCTATCCACGGTGGTGGTGCCGAGCAGCGTGAGCGTGCCGCCGGCCTGCACCGTAATGCTGCGGTAGCGGCCGCCGGCCGTCAGGCGCTGGCCGCTGGCTACCACCAGGTCGGGGCCGGTCACGGCGTTGCGCAGGCTCTGGATGTAGTCGATGTTGGGCTGGCCGAAACCGTAGCCCCAGTTCAGGGCCGTGCTGCCCGAGGCATCGGCTTTGCCGGCGCCGTTGTAGTCGGCCAGGGTCTGGGTGGGGTTCAGCGGGTACACAAACTTGCTGGGGCTGCCGCCGTTGTCCAGGTTAGGCGCGGCCAGCTTGTAGTTGGGCGCGGCCGTGTAGGTGGCCGTGGTGCCGGCCGCCACCGAGCCGCCCAGTGCCAGCCGCGTGGCAAACGTATGGATAGCCCCGGTCACGCCCGCCGCCGGCGAGCCAGCCGCTTTCACCATCACCATGTCGTACTGCGTGATGTTGAAGATGCTGTTGCCGCCCACGTTGGTGAGGTAGGTGGGGCTGCCCAGCAGCATATCCAGCGTAAAATCGGAGGCATCGTAGTCGGGCGCGTAGCCGGCGGGGCCGGCCAGCTGGCGCAGCACAACGGTGGTGCCGCTGCGCACATCGGCCCAGAAGGCCGTGTTGGCAAACTGGTACTTGCCGCCATTATCCGCCGTGCCGTTGGTTTCGAAGTCCTTCACAATCATGCCGCGCATGTCGAGGTGGTCCTGCACCACCAGCAGCTCCACGGCGTCGAGGTTGCCGGTGCCGTCGTTCGAGCCGTTGTAAATCCGGTTCACTACAATGGAAGGCGGCGTGACGGCCAGCCCGCGCAAGGTGTTGATGTACGAAATGTTGGGCGTGCCGAAGCCGTAGCCCCAGTTGCGGGCGGTGCTGGTGCTGGCGGCCACGCTGGTGCCGTTGTAGTCGGCCGTGCTCTGGGCCGGGTTCAGCGGGTAGAGGAAGGCGCCCGTGTTCAGCACGGCGTTGAAGACCAGCTTCGGCCCGGTCAGGCCGGTGTAGAGGGCGCTGGCGCTGCCGTTGTTCGACACCAGGGCGTGCACCGGGTTGTCGATGCCGCTGGCCGCGCCGGTTTTCAGCAGCACCATGTCGGTGTTGGTGAGGTTGAAGTTCTGGCCCGTGTTCGACAAATCGGCCAGGTAGGTGGTGTTCTCCATCAGCAGGTCGATGGTGAAATCCGAGGCGTCGGTATCCGTGGCGTAGCCGGTGATGCCCGAGGCCAGCCGCCGCAGCACGATGGTGGTGCCAATGCGCAAATCCTTCCACAGCGCATTGTCCCTGAACTGAATCTTGCCGCCGTTGTCCAGCGTCAGGTTGCTCTCGAAGTCCTTCACAATCAGCCCGCGAATGTCGAGGTGGTCCTGCGTGACGAGCAGCTCCACGGCATCGGTCGAGCCGTCCGACGTCGAGCTGCCGTTGTACATGCGGTTCACTACGATGCCCGTGAGGGGCTGCTCCACAAACGTCAGCTTCGAGAAGTTGAGGCTGGCGCTCACGATGTCGAACTTGAGCGTGGCATTGGGCGAGGCTTCCAGGTACACATTGTTAATCACCAAATCCTGGTAAGTGCCGAAGCCGCCCGTGCTGGGCACCGTCACCACGCCGGTGCGGTCCACGTCGTTCACACTCAGCCGCAGCGAGCCCGTCGACGTCGCCCCCGTCGATACCCGCACCGTCACGCGGTAGAGGCCGGTGCGTAGCACGTTCACGGTGTATTTCAGCCACTCGCCGGTGGCCGAGTAGCCCACGTTGGTGTAGCCGCCGTCGCCGTTTTCGGTGTCCACGCCTTCCGTCGGACGGGGCACGGTGGGGTCGGCCGCCGCGCCGCGGTTGGCTACGTCCGAGTCGTTATAAGCCACGCCCTGACCGCCGTTGTCGTATTCCGTGGCTTTTATCACGCCCGGAATCACGGCGGCCGTGCCGGAGTAGGGCGTGCGCACGCAGGCGCTCACCTGCACCGTCGATTTGCTCACCACGATGGTCGTGTCGGCGTTCACCAACGTCATGGTCACGGTGGGGTTGCCGGCGGTGGCGTAGGTCACGGCCGGCGGGTTTTTGCCGGTGCCGGTGGCCGGCGTGGCGCCCGCCCCGAAATTCCAGCTTATCGACGTGAACTCGCCCAGCACCGTGGCCGCGTACGTCACCGCCTCCGGCGCGGTGCAGGTAAAGCTTTTGTCGCTCGTGAAGTTGGCCAGCGTGAAAGTCTGGCCGGGGTTGAGGTAAGTGGGCGGCAGCGTCTGCTGCGCGTGCTGCAGCGAATACACGATTTTGCGCGTCAGCGCCCCCTGGCTGTTAAACAGCAAAACCAGCGTCGACTGCGCGTAAATCCTGTCGTTGTAGAAGTTATTGATGCCGGCCGGCACGTTGATTTTCAGCGCCGCCGCGCCGGGCACCGTGCTCCCGTCCAACTGCACCGTGAAGTCGTAGTCCGTCACGTCGCTCTCGTTCAGCACCATTACGGCCGTGGTGCCGTTGTCGGTGCTGCTGAGCACTTTCACCAGGCTCTGGTTGTCGGTGGCGTTGAGGTTGGTGCCGTGCAGGTTTTCCGCCACCAGCATCTCGTGCCAGAAGGCCGAGCGGGGCTTGATGGTAGCCACGCTGCTGCCGTCCAGGTAGCCCAGGTCGCCGGTGCTGCGGTTGCCGCCTCCCTCATGCACCGACCACGGCTGCATCGACACCGCCTCGTATTTCATGCCCACGCCGAATACTTCGGCCCAGTACTGGCCGTTTAGAAACGAATGCACGCCCACGCCCTCCACGGTATTGGCGGTGGGGTTGGCGTAGTCGATGTTGAATTCGGTGAGGGCCCAGCGCAGGGCATTGGTGCCGGTGCGGTTGTGCAGGGCGTTGGCGTTGGCCATCAGGGCCAGCAGGGCGGTTACGTTGTTGGTGAGCGTCTGGGCCGCGCCGGTCACGCTGGCCCGCGTCTGGGTGCCGCTGAACGGGTAGGAGTGGAACGACAGCACATCGATGTAATAGCGCCCGTTGGCATCGGTGCCGGTGATGTCGTTGGCCCCGCCCACCAGCGAGGGGAAGTAGCCGCTGGTGTAGGTGGCATTCTCCGGCCCCACGGTCAGAATAGTGGGGTCCACGGCCTTCATGGCTGAGGCAAAGGCTTTGATGTAAGCCGCCGTGCCCGCCGCGCCCACCGGGTTGGGGTGCGAGGAGTTGTTGAGGTCGGGCTCGTTGCCAATAATCCAGTAGCGGATGTTCCGGCCCATCGTAAGGTTGACGTACTGCACCACCTGGGCCGCCTGCGCCGCCGTGAACCGCCCGCGTCCTTCCGAAACCTGCACCATCGGCTCGGCCCCGATGCGCCGGATAGAGTCAATCAGGGCAATGTATTGCGCATTTGTTACCAGGTTGGAATTCACGCCGTTGCCGCCGATGCGAATCATCTTCACCTTCGACTGCCGCACCACCGGCCACAGCCGGTCGAGCAGCCCGTTGTATACCTGCGAGCCCAGGGCGGTGGGCAGCCAGGCATTCTGGCCGGCGAGGTAGGGCGAAATGGCCTGGCCACGGCTGGCACCAAGCGCCAGCCAGCTAAGCACGAGAAACGATAGTAGTCTCTTCATTGGTGGGAATTGGGTTGGTTGAATCAGAGCGAGTAAGGGCCGCTTCGCCAGCGCAGCGGGCACACCGGGCAGGGCCCGCCGAAAAGCATCGGAGGCAGGCAGCAGCCGGAAAATGAGGGGCTGAAACCGGCAAAGCCAGCTTCAGCCAGTCGCCGGGCACAAGGGGCCCGGCGCGGGCACGGATTGGGCAGCACGGCCGGGCAGAAACCGGCCAGATGGGGCGAACAAGCCACTAAAGGTATTGGCCGGCTTCGCCTAAAAGCTAGCCGGCTACCGGATTTATCTACGAAAACGTTTGCGGTAGATTCAACTCAATTCTGTCATCCTGAGCGGCGCGAAGGACCTTCTCACGGCTGTGCGGTTCGCCGTAATCCAACCAATACAGGCATGAGAAGGTCGTTCGCGCCGCTCAGGATGACAGACGGGGCCCAACATTTCCCGGCACTCGTTCTTACCTTCACTCCTCCATTTCCCCCACCCAGAACTATGGCTTATTACCACCGCCTCGGCCAGATTCCGCGCAAGCGCCACACCCAGTTCCGCCAGCCCGACGGCTCCCTGTACTCGGAGCAGCTGGTGGGCACGCAAGGGTTTCACGGCGTGTCGTCGCTGCTGTACCACGTGCACCCGCCCACCCAGATTAAGCACGTCGGCACGCCCAAACCCTACGCCCCCAAGCTGCTGAAAGACCGCCCGCTCCAGCCCGAGCACCTGCGCACGCTGGCCCAGACCAGCACCGGCGGCGACTACCTGGCCGCCCGCCAAACGTTGCTCGGCAACGCCGACGTGACCATGAGCATCTGCAACCCCACGGAGAAGCGGATGGACTACTACTACAAAAACGCCCAGGCCGACGAGGTGATTTTCGTGCACGAAGGCCGGGGCGAGCTGTGGAGCCAGATGGGCAAAGTGGCCTTCGAGCCCGGCGACTACGTGGTGGTGCCCCGCACCGTCATTCACCAGCTCCACTTCGAGGAAGGCCCGGTGCGGCTGATGATTGTGGAGTCGTTCAGCCCCGTCGAAACCGTGCGGCGCTACCGCAACCACTTCGGCCAGCTGCTGGAGCACTCGCCCTACTGCGAGCGAGACATCCGCCCGCCGAGCGAGCTGCTGCCCCACGACCAGCCCGAGGGCGACTACATGGTACACGTCAAGAAAGAGGGCCTGCTGCACGAGCTGACCTACGCCCACTGCCCCTTCGACGTGGTGGGCTGGGACGGGTATTTCTATCCCTACGCCTTCAGCATCCACGATTTCGAGCCCATCACCGGGCGGCTGCACCAGCCGCCGCCCGTGCACCAGACGTTTGAGGGGCACAACTACGTCATCTGCTCCTTCGTGCCGCGTTTGTTCGACTACCACCCGCTCAGCATTCCGGCGCCCTACAACCACGCCAACGTCGATTCCGACGAGGTGCTGTACTACGTGGCCGGCAATTTCATGTCGCGCAAAGGCGTCGATTTGGCGTCCTTCACCTGGCACCCCACCGGGCTGCCGCACGGCCCGCACCCCGGCACCGTGGAGGCCAGCCTCGGCAAAAAGGAAACCCACGAGCTGGCCGTAATGGTCGACACCTTCCGCCCGCTCTACCTCACCGAAGCCGCCCTGCCCTACGTGGACGGCCGCTACCCCATGAGCTGGAACCCCGGCTTCGTGCCCGACCCGCCCAAGTCGGCCGATATGATGGACTAGCGGTAAAATGGTAACTGCGTAAAGGCGTAAAGTGGTTGTTCAACGATGCGATTTGCGCCGTTGAACAACCACTTTACTCCTTTACGCAGTCACTCAATTGCTCATTTACTACTTCACCACCGCCACGCGATTGTAGTGGTCGATGAGGCGCGCTACATCGGCGGGCTGGTCGTACTGCAGGTGCTGGGCTTCGGCAAATTTCCTCATGTCGTCGTCGCGCTTGCCGAAGAGGCGGAGCACGGCCGACTGGTTCAAATCCAGCGGGCGCAGGGGTTCGGTGGGCTCGTTGCCGGCCCCCACCAGCAGCACCGGCGCGAGCGAGAGCCGGCCGGCGGCGGCATCGGCTCCCGACGAGTACAGCCAGGCCAGCACCAGCGGCCCGGCATCGACGGCAGTGAGCACCTCCACAAACTCGTTGCGCGTGCCCACGCTGCCCTCCTTCACCAGGCGCGGGCGGAAGCGGCGCGGGGCGGCCGCCCCCTTGCCGCCGGGCTCGCCCAGGTCGAAGCCGCGCAGGCTGCCCACCGGCCAGAGGTGCGTGGAATCCAGCTCAATCGAGTCCTGGGCTTCGACGAGGCGCAGGCCGGCGTGGTAGCGCAGGCCCGGCACGGGGCGGTAGCGGCCATCGAAGGTGCGCAGCGCGCCCGGCTGCATCGCGGCATCGCCAAAGAAGCCGCTGGTTTGCTTGGCCAGGCCGGCGCGGAGCGTGGCCATGTTGGGGTTGGTATTGGCCTGGCGGTAGAGGGTGCGGGCCTCGGCGAGGTCGTGTGAAGACTGGGCGCGGGCACTCATGGCGCTGGCTGCCAGGGAAAGGCCAACTAAATAGCGGAAGAGTTTCACTAATGTAATTCGAAATAAAAATCGGACAGAAACCGGGGGGCAAAAATACGATAAACCCTTCGGCTCACGGTCATTACCAAGCACTGTGCCAGTCCCGGCGCGCCAGCCGCGCAGCCCGATGAACACCTACTTGCCGGGAGCCGCCGGGGCCGGCGAGTGGCGGTTGAAGTATTCTACCAGGTGCAGTACATCGGGCAGGGTGGTGTAGCTAAGGTGCTGCTTGGCGGCGTAGGCCTGCACATCGGCGGCGAAGGGCACAAACAGTCGGGTCACGCTTTTTTCGTTGAGCGACAGCTCCCGCAGCGGCTCCTTCGATTGCGTTGCCGGGTTTGGACCCGCCACAATTACCTGCCCGATTTCGGTGCGGGCGGCCTTGGTTTCGGTGCGCAGAATGGGGTCGAGCTGCGCGTCTTCGTGCAGGTAGCGGTGTTGCAGGCCCAGTATCAGGGGGCTGTTGTCGTTGGGTGTCAGCACTTCCACAAAATCCATTTTGGTACTGCCCACGCGCACCATCAGGCTGCGGAAGTGGCGGGCATCATCGCCCCGGCCCATGTAGAAGCCGTCGAGGCTGCCGGGCGGCCACACGTGGCTGCCGGTCGAGTCGCGGGCTTCGAGCAGGTGCAGGGCCACGTTGAACTTCAGGGCCGGCACGCGTATCCGGCGCTTGTCCATCAGCACCAGGGTGCCCGGCTGGTCCATGCTCACCAGGTAGGCTTCGGGGGCATTCACCAGGTCTTTGCGCATCTTGGCCAGCGCGTCGGGCGAGTTGGCGCGCTGGTAAATGTCCATGCTCAGGTCAATTACGTCGCGGCCGGATTGCATCTGGGCCTTGGCCGCTGAGGTAGTCAGCAGCAGCGCCGCCGCAAGCGAAAGCAGGGGTTTTGCAGATAGAGTCATGTTGGAAGGAAAGGGAAATTGATAGCTAACTCAGGGAAAGGAATGTTACCGGTTGCGGCCGTACTGCTCGTGGCTGCTCACCCAGTCCGACGACGAGATGGCGGCCCCCAGGCTTAGCTCGCCGGCCAGCACCACGCCGGCCACTATCTCGGCAAACTTGCGCACCGTGCCCCGGCCCACGCAGCCCAGCATTTGCAGGCACTCGTTTTGGGTGGCCAGGCCGGTGCCGCCGCCGTGCGTGGCCACGATGAGCGAGGGGATGGTGATGCTGATGTAGAGGTCGCCCTCCCGGGTCACTTCCGAGTACAGAATGCCGGCCGACGACTCGCTCACGTTGGCCACGTCCTGCCCGGTGGCAATGAACAGGGCCGTGATGCCGTTGGCTGAGTGCGCGCCGTTGTTGTTGGCCCCCGAGATGAAAGCCCCCACGTTGCTCACCTGGCCGTGGTAAGCCAGCTGCTCGGGCGTCACGCGCATGCGCTGCATCAGCACGTCGCGCTTCACCACGGCCTCGGCCACCACGCGCTTGCCCCGGGTGCGCATCACGTTGATTTGGCTGGCTTTTTTGTCGGTGGCGAAGTTCGATTCGAGGTAGAAGTGCTCGATTTTCGGGCCCTTGTAGTTTTCCAGAATCCAGGAGCAGGCCGCGAAGGTGGCGCGGCCCACCATGTTCTGTCCGGCCGCGTCGCCGGTGCTGAAATTGAAGCGCAGGTAGGCGAATTTGTTGCTGAGGTAGGTATCGATGTACTGCAGCTTCGCCACGCTGGACGTGCTTTCGGCCTGCGGCCGAATCTGGTCGATATTCTCCTCCACCCACAGCCCGAAGTCCCGCGCCCCGCGCGCATCATCAAACACGAATACCGGAGCCCGCTGCATGGCATCGCCGATGACGGTGCACTTCACGCCGCCGCACAGGTTGAGCACCTGCATGCCGCGGTTGTAGCTGGCCACGAGGGTGCCCTCGGTGGTGGCCATCGGAATCAGAAAATCGCCCTGCGCGTGCTCGCCGTGCACGGTGAGCGGTCCGGCCAGGCCCACCGGAATCTGGGCCACGCCCATGAAATGCTCGCAGTTGCCCTGCAGCTGGTGGGCATCGAAGGAGTAGTGCTTGAGGTGGGTAAACTCCTTGCCCGAAAACTGCTCGGCGAAGCGCTGGCGGGCCGCAATGGCGGCTTCGGAATAGTCGTCCTCGTCGGAGCGCGGAATGCGCGGCTTGTGCATGGCCGCGCCCACAATGGCATCTTCCACCTCCACGTGCAGGTCGCCGAAGGCATCGGTCGAAAACCAGGCCTGCACGGCGTGAATGCCCTCGGCCAGCGGCGGCACGTCGAGCACTATCAGCAGGGTGCGGCCCACGGGCAGCTCAATGGCCTGCGCGTCGGCGTTGATTTCGGTGGCCGGCCGCCGCTCGCCGTTGCCCAAATCCACCTGGATTTTCTCGGCCGGAATCACCAAATCGCCAATCTGCACCTGCCGAAAACCGGTCACCTTCACGGTGTCGAGCCGGTTTTTGATGCTGAAGGCCACGCCCTTGTGGTCGGGCAGGTTGTGCAGGCTGCCACGGGTGTAGAGCAGCTTGAGAAGCATGGGGCTGGGGGTGAAGACCATCGGTGCGGGTGGGGAAATGCGTTGGATGAGGTGTGCGGCGGTGAAGGTGGGAATTTTTGGTCGAAATCGCCAACTATCCGACGCAATGCTATTGCCAGTGAAAGGTAATAGGCATCGTGTATTTCACGCTTACTGCCCGGCCTTGCTGGCGACCAGGCAGTAAGCGGGGCAATGCCTTTACTGCCCTTACCACTTCGGAATCGATTCGGCTATCAATGCTTTGGATGATGTAAACATCCCGTACTTCCCCAGACTCCGGTACCGTAAATTCGACCATCACCCGGCTTCCCTGCGGAAAGTCGCCTTGAAAGGGTGGAATATGAATGCTTTTCTGGATGGCCGCACAGATTGCCGCGTTGCCGCCACCGCCAGGCAGTTGGGGCATTTCTTCTACGTAGGTATAGACTTCGGCCGCTGGGGCGGTCGACTCAGCCGCGGCTTCGAACGCCCGTTCGCATGCCGGGCCGGTAGCCAGGGCACCGGCAAGCAGTATCAGCCACAAGTATTTCATTGGTTAGCAAGATGGGGAACCCAGACAAAGCCTCGGGTTATTCTATCCGATAAGTAACCGGTACGGTAAAGCTGACCGGAACTGCTTCGCCGCCCTGCCGGCCAGGAGTGAAGGTTGGCAGGGCCTGAATGACACGCAAGGTTTCGGCGTCCAGAAGCGGGTCCAGGCCTTTCACAATCCTGGCGTCGCGCACCTGCCCGTTCTTGTCCACGACGAAGCTGGCGTATACGCGGCCTTCCATTCCATTTTTAAGTGCTTGAGGATACCGCACCCGTTGCTGGATGTATCTCACTATTGCCGCTTGGCCGCCGCCGCCAGGTAGTTCGGGCATCTGCTCCGCGTAGGTATACACGCTGTTGCTGTTTGGTTGCACCGGTTCAGCAACTTCCAGAGGAGCTATATCTCCGCCGAGCATTTCCTGCCCCTCATATATCGTTGATGGCAGCTTTACTGACTTTTTTTTCACTGTAGGCACCTGCTTTTTGTGAGTCGCAGTCGTCTTATGTGGCACCGGCTTGCGCACCTGCGCCAGCGCCTCGTGCGCCGTGAGGCCCTGGCCCACCACCAGCACCAGCGCCACAACGAACCAGCGTAGCCGTCGCGACAAGGCCGGGGCAGGCAGGGCCACCACCTGCTCGCGCCGAAAGGTGCCGCACACCCGGCCATCGGGCGCGGCGGCGCGGGCGGCAGCCAGGTCGGCCACGGGGTTTTCGGACCGGCTGAAATCATGCACTACGCGCTGGCAGCGGCTGCAGAATCCACCGTCGGCGTGCGGGGCGAAGGTGGCCGGGCTCACCGGGCAAGGGTTGAGCGTGGCATGGAAGGTGGGTAAATTAAGCAGCATAGTGGGGCGGAGTAAACGCTATTTCAGGCTGAAGCTGACGGGTACAGTCATGCTGATGGCGGTGGGTTTGCCATTTTCCATTCCCGGTGTAAATCCGCGCATTTCACGAAGCACTTTCAGCACCGGCTCGTTGAAAAGCGGATTGAAAGTCTTGACAATTTTGGCATCGTGCACTTTGCCATCAGCTCCCACGGTGAAGCTGGCGAACAGCCGGCCCTGCGCATTCACCATTTTGCCATTGTGCTGCGGCCAAACCACTTGTTTTTGAATGTAGGCAACGATGGCCCGGCTGCCGCCACCCCGGAAAGTCGGCATCGTACCAACCATGAATCCCAGAAAAGCCGGCTCGGCCATCGGAGCCGGTGTGGCCAAGTCTTTTTCCTCCGGCACTGCAATGGCCTCGCTTTTAACAGGCATAGCGGCCGACCGCAAATGCGCCAGCACTGCCCGCCGCACCTGCGCCAGCGCCTCGCGCGCCGTGAGGCCCTGGCCCACCACCAGCACCAGCGCCATGAGGAACCAGCGCAGCCGGCGCGACAACATTGGAGCGGGCGGGGCCACCACCTGCTCCCTGCGGAAGCTGCCGCACACCCGGCCATCGGGCGCGGCGGCGCGGGCGGCAGCCAGGTCGGCCACGGGGTTTTCAGACCGGCTGAAGTCCTGCACTACGCGCTGGCAGTGGCCGCAATACAACCCTTGCTCGTGGGCAGTGAAAGCCGCCGCACTTACCGGGCAGGGCGCAAGCAGGGCATTGAAGACAGGTAGCTGTAGCAGCATGGCGGGCGGGCGGGGTGAAAAGATGAAAATCGGGCAGGGACTATGTGGCAACGTCGCCCCCGGCGGGAAAAGTATGCACAGGGAATTCTACCGCCGTCTGCTGGCCGGAGTAAAGTAATCGGCGGTGAAAAACGTCGGCGATGATGAAGCCAAATTCACAATCTGTTCACCCGGGCCGCGCGTATTTGCTTCATTAAAAAACCCGCGCGCGTCGGCGCTGTTATAGCCCCCGCGCCAGCGCGGTGCCCGGCCCCAAAAGGCAGGGGCCGCGCCGGGCGTATTACCTTTGTGTGTCGCCGGGCACACCCCGCCGGCCGCCAAATTTCTGCTATGTCCTTATCCGCTGACTATCCTCGCTTCACGCTCGGCAGTAGCCTCACCGCCGAGCAACGAGCTTTTTTTGCTAAATACGGCTTCCTCCATTTTCGCCCCTTTGCCTCGCCCGAGCAAGTCGCCCAGATTCTGAAAGCCACCCAGGAAGTGCAGGCCAGGTGGCTGGCCGAGGGGGTGGAAAAAGTGAACGGCGTGCCCATCAAGTACGGCAAGGACGTGGACGGCGCCCCCATTGTGCAGCGCTTTGCCTTTGCTTCTCAGCACCATCCGGTGCTGCACGAGCTGCTGCAGGACGAGCGATTCAAGGCCCTGTTTCCGCTGCTCGAAGCCGAAGGCGGCCGCGTGGGAGAGAATGAGAAAGACGGCCTCGTGGTCAATCATTACGTGAACGTGCCCGGCTCCGAGTTCAGCCAGATGGGCTGGCACACCGACTCGCTGCGCGACGTGTTCTACGGCAAGCGCATCGGGCCCATGCTCAACGTGGGCCTGCACCTCGACGGCACCAAGGCCACCAACGGCGGCCTGCGCGTGATTCCCGGCACCCACCGCCAGGGCCTGCACAAGATGCTGTTTCGCAAGAAATACTACAAGGACGTGTACTACGACCCCAACGAAATGGCCATCGAAACCGAGCCCGGCGACCTCACCGTGCACGACGGCCGCATGTGGCACCGCGTGGCGCAGTCGCCGCTCATCGGCGAGGCCAGCCGCCGCCGCGTGATGTACGTGCCCATCATCTCGGGCAAGTACCAGCCCAAGAGCCAGGACAGCCCCACGCCGTTTTACCTGCGCTTTTTGCATTTGGTTAAATAATCAATGGGTGAATGGGCGAGTGGCTGAATGGGTGAATCAATCACCCCGATGCCCCCATTCAGCCATTCGCCCATTCACTCATCGACACTATGTACGCCCTCGTAACCGGCGCCTCGCGCGGCATTGGCCGCGCCATTGCCCTCCAACTGGCCCAGCGCGGCTACGACCTGCTGCTGGTGGCCCGGTCCGAAGACCAGCTCACCGCCCTGGCCCAGGAAATTGGGGCCAGGTACCAGCACCAGGCCCGCGTGCTGGCCCTGGACCTGGCCGCGCCCGAGGCCGCCGAAACCGTGGCCGCCTGGGCCACCCAGCAAACCGACCAGCTGGCCGTGCTGGTCAACAACGCCGGCTACGGCCTGTGGGGCCGTTTCGAGCAGCTGGGCCTGGCCGAGCAGCAGAACATGATGCAGCTCAACATGAGCCTGCCCGTGGCCCTCACGCACGCCCTGCTGCCGGCCCTGCACAAGGTGCCCAAAGCCTACATTCTGAACGTGTCGAGCACGGCGGCCTACCAAGCGGTGCCCTCGCTGTCGCTCTACGCGGCCAGCAAGGCATTTTTGCTGAGCTTCAGCCGGGGCCTGCGCTACGAGCTGAAAGGCAGTAATATTTCGGTGACGTGCCTGAGCCCCGGCGCTACGACCACCGGCTTCACCGACCGCGCCGGCATGGGCGCTGAGCTGCAAGCCACCGCCAACAAAGTATCGATGACGCCCGAGGCCGTGGCCCAGACCGCCGTGGCCGGCCTGCTCGCCGGCGAGGCCGAAATAGTGCCCGGCGTGCTCAACAAGGTATCGGCCGGGCTTACTAGCATTGTGCCCAAGGGCATTGTAGAGAAAATCGCTGCCGGCATTTACGAAAAATACCTCTAGCCGCTCGCTCGCTGACGGAAACAGGCCATCCCGGCCAGCAAAAAAGGGCTGCTCCCGTGGGAGCAGCCCTTTTTTGCTGGCCGGCAGCCGGTCAGACGGGAGAAGCTGCTCAGGCCGACCTCTCCGCCCGGCCATCTGCCCAATGCCAGCGTCCGTCTTCTTAACAACTTTAGTGGTTGAATGGCCGCTTTTTAACCTGCAAAGGCAGGAAAATAATTATTTAATGCAAAATATATTTTCTGCTGAATCCAAGAAGGTCAATATCCACGTAGGGCTTTACTACGGATTACTTCCAACGGCTCTTTGCCCGTTTTATTAAATAATCGACTCGGCTGGAGGCCTTTAGTCCCTGGTCCGGTCAGCGTTGCGACTCTGGTCATTGCCTGCGATTGCAGGCACATCCAGCCGGCTGTTCAGGGGCCGGCTGCCTTCGGTAAGCACCTGAAGCGCTATGCCGCCTGCGCGGCCTGCTATTCTTATTGTTAGCCTGCTCTATTGTTCGCCAATATGTCCGAATGCCGGTTTGTGGCTTCTGGTGTATTGGCTAATTTATTGATAGTCAGTGGTTATTGGTTTTGCTCTTCGGTTTTAACGTCCTTTTTTTCACTCTTTTCATTCATCGTACCTTATGAAAAACCTTTTAAGCAAGCCCTTGCACTGGATGTTCGGGGTCTGTGCCGTCACGGGGCTCTCGGTATGGAGCGCCACCCGCCACACGCCGCTGGAAGCCAGTAGCCACCGCGAGGCGCCGATGATTGCCGACGACCCGATGGCCGACAACACCGACGTGTACGCCTTCGTGTCGCCGAACGACCCCAACCGCGTGGTGCTGATAGCCAACTACATCCCGTTTCAGCTGCCCCAGGGCGGACCGAACTACTACACCTTCGGCGAGAACATTCGCTACGAGGTGCACGTGAAAAACAACAGCGCGACAACGGGCGACGACATCACCTACCGCTTCACCTTCACGCGCACCAACCAGGACCCGAGCACGTTTTTCAACGTGCGCCTGGGAGCGCAAAACCTGAAAACCACCTACACCTGCGAGAAAAGCGTGGCTGGCGGGGCCTTCACCCCAATCGTTTCCAATGGCCCGGTGCCGGTCTACAACATCGGGCCGCGCTCCATCAACGGGGCCGCCGGCCTCAACCAGCCGCTGCCCTACGCCACGCTGCGCCAGAACGCGGTGACCAATGCCACGGGCGGCGGCGGCGAACAAATCTTCTGCGGGCCGTCGGACGACCCGTTTTTTGTGGACCTGGGGGCCACGTTCGACTTGGCCGGCTTCCGGGTGAACCAGGGCGCGCGTGATGGGCTGAGCAAGTACAACGTACACTCCATTGCGCTTTCCATTCCCATTGCCACGCTGCAGAAGAACGGCCAGCCGGTATCGGCCGCGGCCAATATTCTGGACCCCAACTACGTGATTGGGGTGTGGGCCTCGGCCAGCCGGCCCACCGTGCGCACCCTGAGCGCCACCGGCGGCCCCACCGGCGTGAACACGACTTACGTGCAGGTGTCGCGCCTGGGCATGCCGCTCACCAACGAGGCCATCAACCCCATTGGCAGCAAGGATGCCTGGAACCGCACCACCCCTTACGCCGAGGCCGCTATTACCGACGACTACCTCTCCAATCCTGAGCTGGGCCTGTACATGGCCGACAACGTGCCGGTGGCCCCGGCCGCGCCCAAAACCGTGCCCGCCACCTACTACGGCGAAGCGGTGCCCGCGCTGAACGCCCTGCGCATCCAGACCAGGTCGCTGGCCGGACAGCCCGGCCTGCCGCCGGCAGGTTTCGATTTCCGCAACGGAGCGGCGGGGCTTTCGGGCCTGGCCGGTAGCTCGGCGGTGGCCGGCACGGCACTGGCGCCCGGCGCTTTCGGGCCTTACCTGCTGGTGGCGGGCAAGCCGCGCTCGGTGGACATCAAGCCGATTTTCCATACCGGGGTGCCCAACCTCATTCCCTACCAGCTGGCCACGGGCAAGGGCGGCAATCCATTGGCCGCCGGCAAGCCGTTCATCAACAACTTCCTGCCATTGAGCGGCTCGAACCCGGGCGGCGACATGCTGCGGCTGAACATGGCGGTGCCCGCCACGCCCCGCACCTCGCCCGATTTCAGCAATGAAGGCATCATCGCGGCGGCGGTGCTGGGCCTCACGGACTCGCGCTTTAATGGCAGCACGGCCCTCCAGAATATTCCCAACATGGACGGCTTTCCCAACGGCCGCCGGTTGGAAGACGATGTCGTAAAAATTGAGTTGCAGGCCGTGAGTGGGGCCGCGCTGGCCGCCATCGGCCTGTGGTACGACGACTACACGCCCAGCAGCACCTCGCCGGTCACGCCGCGCCTGAAAGGGGTGCTCAACTTCTCGACCGGAGTGGAGCACAACGACCTGCCGTTCAGCACCACGTTCCCGTACGTGGCGGCTCCCTGGGAAGGCTTCGTGGTGAAGCGCTAACTCAATCTTTCAACTCTGAATCGTCCGAAACCAATGACTTTTATACGTTTACGTAAATTCGTGATGCTGCCGGCGGTGGCAGCCACGGCAGCCGTCGGGCTGGCCTTGTGGGGCCAGGTGCGGCACACTCCCCTGGAGGCTTCCTCGCACCGCGAGGCGCCGCTGATTTCCGAAGACCCGCTGGCCGACAACACCGACCTGTACGCCTTCGTGTCGCCGAACGACCCCAACCGGGTGACCATTCTGGCCAACTACATTCCCTTCGAGCTGCCCCACGGCGGGCCAAACTACTCGACGTTCGGGGAAGGCATTCGCTACGAAGTGCACGTGAAAAACGACGGCTCCACGCCCGGCGACAACATCACCTACCGCTTCACCTTCACACGCACCAACCAGGACCCGAGCACGTTTTTCAACATTCGGCTGAATGCGCAAAACCTGAAAACCACCTATACCTGCGAGAAAAGCACCGACGGCGGCGCTACGTTCTCCACCATCGTCACCAACGGTACGGTGCCGCCCAACAACATCGGCCCGCGCTCCATTGAGGGCGGAGCCGGACTGGGGGCTCCCAACTACGAGAGCCTGCGCACGGCGGCCATTACCAACGCCACCGGCGGCGGCGGCGAGCAGATTTACTGCGGCCCGGCCGACGACCCGTTCTTCGCCGACCTGGGCGCTATTTTCGACCTGGCCGGCCTGCGGCCCGGCAGCGCCACCGACGGCCTCTCTCGCAAGAACTGCCACACCATTGCGCTGAGCATTCCCATTGCCACGCTGCAGAAAACGGGGCAGCCGGTATCGGCCGCGGCCAATATTCTGGACCCCAACTACGTGATTGGGGTGTGGGCCTCGGCCAGCCGGCCGCAGCTGCGCACGTTCAGCAGCGCCACGGGCGAAGGCGCCAGCGGCGGCTATGTGCAGGTGTCGCGCCTGGGCATGCCGCTCACCAACGAGGTGATTAACCCCATTGGCGGCAAAGATGCCTGGAACGCTGCCACGCCTTATACCGAAGCCGCCATTACCGACGACTACCTCTCTAACCCCGAGGTGGACCTCTACATGGCCGACAACACGCCGGTAGCGCCGGCCGCGCCCAAAACCGTGGCCGCTACTTATTACGGCGAGGCGGTGCCTGCGCTGAATGCCCTGCGGGTGCAGACCAAGTCGCTGGCCGGGCAGCCGGGTTTCCCGACTTCGGGCTTCGACTTCCGCAACGGGGCGGCGGGCCTTTCGGGGCTGGCCGGCTCGTCGGCGGTGGCGAGTACGGCGCTGGCGCCCGGCGCTTTCGGGCCCTACCTGCTGGTGGCGGGCAAGCCACGCTCGGTGGACATCAAGCCGATTTTCCATACCGGCGTGCCCAACCTGATTCCTTATCAGCTGGCTACCGGCAAAACGCCGCTGGCCGCCGGCAGCGCCGCCGTGAATCCGCTTAGCGCCGGCAAGCCCTTCATCAACAACTTCCTGCCCCTCACGGCAACGGGACGCACCAACCCGGGCGGCGACATGCTGCGCCTGAACATGGCCGTGCCCGCCACGCCCCGCACCTCGCCCGATTTCAGCAACCAGGGCCTGCTGGCTGCCGCCAAGCTGGGCCTCACGGACCCGCGCTTCAACACCTCGGCCGCGCTGCAAAGCATCCCGAACATGGACGGCTTTCCCAACGGCCGCCGGCTGGAAGACGCCGTGGACCAGATTGAGCTGAAAGCGGCCGGTGGCCTCGTGCTGGCCGCCATCGGGCTGTGGTACGATGACTTCACGCCTACCAGCACTTCGCCGGTGACCCCGGCGCTGGGCGGCCAGCTCGCCTTCACGAGCGGCGTGGAGGCCAACGACACCACGTTCCTCGCCACCTTCCCTTATCTGCAAACGCCCTGGCGCGGCACCGGCTCGGCCAGCGGCCCCACCAACACCATCACCTATCCGGACCTGACGGTGAGCACCACCACCGGCGTGGATGCCGGCACCTATAACAACGTGACCATCACCAGCAACGGCGTGGCCTCCTTCAATGGCCCCGTGCAGGTGAACGGCACCCTCACCGTGCAGTTTGGCGGCGTGCTGAGCACGCAGGGCGTGCTGGCCACCAGCTGCCTGCCCATCACCGGCCCCGGCAGCTTCCTGCTGATGCCCGGTGCTACGCTGCGCATCTGCAACCCCGACGGCATTGCCGCCACGGGCGCTACCGGCGCTATTCAGCTCACCGGCACGCGCACCTATGCCAACGATGCCAGCTACGAGTACATTGGCAGCGAAGCCCAGCTGACGGGCACGGGCCTGCCCAGCCGCATCCGCAGCCTGACGGTGAACAACGCCGCCGGCCTGACGGTGAACAACGGCGGCGTGAGCGTGACGCAGACCGTGGCCCTGACCAACGGCAACCTGAACACCAGCAGCTCGCAAATGCTGACCCTGCTCTCGGATGCCACCGCCGGCACGGCGCTGGTGGTGAACACCAACGGCTTTGTGAACGGCCCGGCCACCATGCAGCGGGCCATCAGCGGGAACATCAACCCCGGCCTGGGCTACCGGCACTATAGCTCGCCGGTGAGCAATACCACGCTGGCCGATATTGGCAACAACACGCCGGGCTTCTCGCCCATCTTCAACCAGAACTATAACACGGTGGGCAATGCGGCGACGCCTTTCCCGAACATCTTCGGCTACAATGAGCAGCGCGTGACCAGCAGCGCCAACACGGTAGCGGCTTTCGACCAGGGCTTCTTTGTGCCGCAGGCCAGCGACCCCATGGGCGTGCTGCTCGGCTACACCGTGAACATCAACGCCAGCCAGACCGTGGACCTGACGGGGACGCTCAACAACGGAGCCGTGAGCCGCTCGGGCCTCACGCGCGGCCCCCAGCCCCAGAGCGGCTGGCAGCTGCTCGGCAACCCCTATCCCTCGCCGATGGACTTTAGCCGGGCGGGCGGCGTGACGCGCACCAACCTCGACGATGCCGTGTATGTGTACCAGAGCACCGGCCAGTACGTGGGCACCTACCGCAGCTACGTCAATGGCATCGGCGACCCGCAGGTGGTGGCCATGCAGGGCTTCTTTATGCGGGTGACGACCCCGGGCACGCCGGGCAGCCTGGCCCTTAACAATGCTTCGCGCATTACTGCGTTTGACCTGACCCACTCCTTCGGCCGCACCACCGAAACGCGGCCATTGGTGAGAATGCGCCTGCAGAGCAGCAGCCCGCTCATCGACGAAACCACCGTGTATTTTGAGCAGGGGGCCACGACCGGCTTCGACAGCCGCTTCGATGCCTACAAGCTGCCCAACTCCACGGGCCTGAACCTGAGCAGCATCATTCCCGGCAATGAGCTGTCGGTGAATGGCCTGGCGCCGCTGGCCGCTGCGCCCGTGCTGGTGCCCCTGAGCATCGGCCTGCCCGCCGCCGGCACCTACACCCTCAACGCGGTGGACCTGCTGAACTTCGGCGGCAGCACCCAGGTGTTCCTGCTCGATACCCAGACCGGGGCGCGCATCAACCTGAGCCAGCAGCCCACCTACACGTTCACTACGCAGGCCACCAGCCTGCCCGGGCGGTTCGTGCTGTCCTTCGGCCCGGCCCAGAACCCCACGGCCACCACCCCGGCCGCGCTGGCCGACATGGTGCAGCTGTTCCCGAACCCGGCCCACGCCAGCTTCACGCTGCTGCTGCCGGCCGAGATGGGCCGCGCCGCCGTCACGGCCCGCCTCTTCAACCAGCTGGGCCAGCTCGTGACCGAGCGCAGCCTGTCGGTGACGGCCGCCGGGGCTTCGTCGCAGTTCGATGTGTCGGGCCTCGCGCCCGGGGTGTATTCGCTGCGCCTCACCGGCGGCCCGGCCCCGGTAGTGAAGCGTGTGGTAGTAGAGTAGTTCGCTTATCGGTGAGACAGCGCAGGTCGGGCGTTCCGGCCTGCGCCTGCGCCGGCAGCTTCATGGTTCAATGTCTTTCAAACACCCCTATTCGATGAAAAAAGAGCTCCTTCTCCGCGCCCTCTACGCCACCGTTGGCTGCGTGCTGTTCACGGCTGCTTCGGCTTTGGCCCAGCCCGGCTCGGGTGGTCCCGGCCCTGGCACCAACCCCACCCCCGTGCCCATCGACGGCGGCGCCTCGCTGCTGCTGGCCGCCGGTGGCGCCTACGGCCTGAAACGCCTGCGTGCCCTGCGGGCGGCCAAAGCCAAAAAATAGGCTGGCGCTTCAGGCGTTACATAAATCAAAAATCGGGCTTGTCCTTGCCCAAGTCTATACTGAAAAGCGCTGGCCAGCAGGCTGGCGCTTTTTTTATGTCATCTCTGGCAGATAGCAGGATAGGTGGGCTCCCCGCTGCCCTTTCTCGTAGCCGCAGCAGTTCGCGCCAGCCAGCGCGTAGCATATTGCAAATCCCGCTCCCCTGCTTGGGCAAACGTGGTGGCTTCCGGCGCGCACGGCAGCAGCCATTCGGGACCAGCGTAGGCGGGTTGTATCGTCCGGTAGGTGCCTGGTTTCTGCGTCAGCCGGTTAATAAACGGCCGGTGTGGGACTTGCAGGACCTCTGGGGTTGCACCGGACTGGCGTAGCCTGCCCCGCCTCCTGCTTGCGGGATGCTGGCCCTGAGCTGCAGACGCGCCGCTGCCGGCGAACATCACCTGCTGCAGCGAGGCCGGGATGGTGCCGTGCCCACTGCCGAGCATCACCAAAAGGCCGCGAAATGCGCAGGTATTGAATAAATTGCCGTGCTTTCCCCGGTGCCGGCAACGGGTATAACGTTACGGCCCTTCTCCTTCCTTCCTTTTTCCCTTGGCAACGAATAAGCTTCTGCCGGCGCTCGGTTGTGCAATTTGCTTCAGCACCCAGGTTTATGGGCAGAAGCAGCCTGGAACGGCTGAATCGCTGGCAACGGCAGTAGACGGGCTGCTCGCAACACGCCTGGAAGCCGTTGCCCCGGGTGGGGTGGTATTGATAGGTAAAAAAGGAGCTATTGCTTACGAAAAGGCTTTCGGGCTCGCCAATGTAAAAACGGCAGCTCCGATGCGGCCGGAAATGGTTTTTCGGATTGGCTCTATCACGAAGCAGTTTACCGCCATTGCCATTCTACAGCTGGTAGAAGCTGGCAAAATCTCTTTGCAGGATAGCATTCAGCGGTATGTGACAGATTATCCGCATACGCAATACCCCATCACCATTGAGCATCTGCTAACCCATACCTCGGGCATCAAGGACTACCAGGCTATTGCCAATCGGGCAGCCGAGCGAACCAGCTACACCCCGAAGCAGGGAGTTGATTATTTCAAAAATGAACCCCTGGAGTTTAAGCCTGGAAGCAGGTTCAGGTACAGTAATTCCAACTATTACTTGTTGGGATACATTTTGGAATTGGTTGCCGGACAGAGCTATGCCAGTTATCTACAGCATAATCTGTTCGATAAGGCCGGCCTGCAGCACACGGAATATCTAACGGCGAACAAGGTAATGACGAACATGCCGCAGGGCTATTCGCGGTTTGGCAACGCGTTGGAGGTAGCCGATTTGCAAGACATAACAACGATATACGCGGCGGGTGGCCTGGCGTCGAATGTGGAAGACCTGTTCAGGTGGCACCAGGCGCTTCGGGCTGGTAAGCTCCTGAGCAAGAAGCTGCTCAAGAAAGCGCACACTCCCTACCGCCTTTCGGATGGCACTTATTCGGACTATGGCTACGGGTGGTATATAAGAAAACTGGATGCCAGCACAACCATCGAGCACGCTGGCTCGACGGATGGATTTCAATCAGACGAAATTTACCTGCCTGGCGAAGATATTTACATTGTTGCCCTGTTCAATTGCTTTGAGCAGGACATGGACTGGACAGTATTGACGAACGATGTTGCCAGAGTAGCGACCGGCAAGTCGGTTGATGCACCAGTGGCAGTGGATAAGGCCATACTAGAGCAGTATGCTGGTGAGTACACATTTGACGCAAGCCATAAGCTAATCGTCACTTTTAAGGAGGGCTCCCTATTCATCGAAGACACCAATCCCAATGACCGACTGCCTCAGGTGCGCGTTTACCCCCGAAACGAGCATAGCTTTTACATGAAAGAGGCACCGGTTGTGTTTGATTTCGTGTATGACGCTCAGAAAAAGTCACTTAAGGTCATAACTTACGTTAGCGACCGCAAAGACGCAGAATGGGTGAAAACCAAATAGCTTGCGGTTTATCGAATTCCGACGCGGTTGAATCCTGCGTAGGCAAGGGGGCATAAATTTTCAGGATTCGGATAAGCCAACATGCCTGAGCTTTTTGATTCATTCCCAACGGCTCAGGCCGGCTGCACACCTTTGAAGCCGTTGGCAACCCGCCCCGCCAGCCAGTAGGCCAGCCCGGCAAAAAGCGGCGCGGCCAGCACATCGTAGGAATAGTGCACGCGCTGCACCAGCACCAGCAGGCCCACGGCCACGGTCATCAGGGCCAGCGCCCAGCGCCACACATGGCCGCGCCCCGCCAGCAGCAGCAGCACCATGGTGGCCGTGTGGCCCGAGAAAAACAGGTCGCGCACGATGGGCTGAGTAGTCACCTCGAAGATGCGGTCCATCACCGGGTCGCTCAGCAGAATCAGGTCGGTAGGCGGCTCCAGCGGCACCAGCCACAGGGTTAGAATGCGCAGCAGCTGCAGGAAATAATACGCCCAGAGCGCCCGCAGCAGCAGCAGCGGCCGGGGCAGCAGCAACACCAGCGTAGCGGCAATGGCCCCGTAAATGAGGGCAAACGTGGGTGTGGATACATCGTGCACCGGCAGCAGTGCCAGCAGCGGGTCGGGGAGGTGCTGGCCCGGCCGCGCCTGAATGAAATGGTAGAAGCCCGGCACCACCGGCAGGAGCCCCAATAGCAGGAGTACTATCAGGCCCAGCCGCAGGCGGAACCCGGGCACCGCCCAGGCGGCGGGCCAGCGCAGCGTTTCGGCCGGGGCCGCAGCGGCGGCAGGTGCCGATAAATCAAGTTGGTCAGCGAGGGTAGCCACAATAAGCCGTCAGTGGAATAATTATCAGCAATAGGAACAACGCGCAAAAATACGCCACTGGCCGCGCCGCGCCGTGCGGCCCGCAAGCGCGGAGGCACCAGCGCCGGCCGTCCCAACAGTGCAGTCCTACTACCGGCGTGCCCGCCCGGCGGTGCCATGTGCGCGCTGGCGAAGCCACCCGGCCGCCAGTAGCGCGTGGGGAGCAAGCAAATATTAGTCCACATTATTGGACTATTCAAAGGGCTATTTTATTTTGGTTTAATGCTATTTTAATCCAGGTGTTTGTATAAAATTTTGGCATTTATAATGGTATTGGCAATATTAATGGAATTATGATGAAAAATAATCTATTGTTGTGGCTGCTTTGATGCGAAAATTTAAATTTTTGGCGAAGCAGCAACTCACCTCATTCACCACAATTTTTTACATGAGAAAACAATACTCTGCTGCTGCATTGTTAATGCTCGGCACCCTGGCTGCTACCACGGCCAGCGCACAGGATGCCTCGCGCATCCAAACCAAAGTATTAGGCGATGACAACCAGCCCGTGCTGGTGCAGTTCAGCACCGCCGGCAAAACGGCCTTGCAGGGCCTGAGCGGCGACCAGGTGCTGCGCCAGCAGCTTGGCCTCGGCAATGCCGACCAGATGGTGCAGCGCAGCGCCGAAACCGACCAGCTCGGCTTCACCCACCAGAAATTTGCCCAATACTACCAGGGCATCCGCGTGGAGCACGCCGACTATACGGTGCACTCCAAAGCCGGCGCGGTGGAAAGCATCAGCGGCGACTACGAAAAGGTGCAGGGCCTGAGCATCACGCCTTCGTTGAATGAAACGGCTGCGCTGGCGCACGCCCTGGAGCATGTGGGAGCCCACAAGTATATGTGGCAGACCACCGACGCCGACGCCGCTTCGTTCCGGCCCACCGGCGAGCTGGTGATTGTGCGCGATGCCCGCGTGGAAAACGGCCCGCTGGTGCTGGCCTGGAAATTTAACATCTACGCCGCCGCGCCCATCAGCCGGGCGTATGTGTACGTGGATGCCCGCACCGGCGCGGTAGTGCTGCAGGACAACATCATCAAGCACGCGGCGGCTACCGGCACCTTTGCCACGGCCTACAGCGGCACCCGCTCCTTTGCCGACGGCACCACCACCGGCGGCTACTTCCTGCGCGAAGGCACCACCCGTGGCCAGGGCATCGAAACCTACAACTGCCGCAAGAGCAACAGCTACACCTCGGCCGTAGACTTCATCGACGCCGACAACAACTGGACGGCGGCTGAATACAACAACGCCAACTTCGACAACGTGGCCGGCGACGCCCACGTGGGCGCCCAGGCCACCTACGACTACTGGAAAAACGTGCACGGCCGCAACAGCTACGACAACGCCGGTGCCAAAATCAAGAGCTACGTGCACTTCGACGACGTGCCCGGCGGAGCCGGCTACGAAAACGCCTACTGGGACGGCGTGCGCATGACCTACGGCGACGGCGCTACCCGTTTCCGCCCCCTCACGTCGCTGGACGTGTGCGGCCACGAAATCGGCCACGCGGTGTGCGAGAAAACGGCCAACCTGACCTACGCCAACGAATCGGGCGCGATGAACGAAGGCCTGTCCGACATCTGGGGCGCCAGCATTGAGGCGTATGCCGTGGCTACTCTGGGCTTCACCTCGGGCGGCGTGAAGGCCAAATCGACCTGGCTCATTGGCGAGGAAATCGACAAGCAGCAGGCCGCTTTGCGCTCGATGAGCGACCCCAAGTCGTTGGGCCAGCCGGCTTACTATAAAGGCCAGTACTGGGCGCCGCTGTCGTCGTCGCCCTCCAATGCCAACGACCAGGGCGGCGTGCACACCAACTCGGGCGTGCTCAACCACTGGTTCTACATCCTGGCGGTGGGCAAGTCGGGCACCAACGAAGGCGGTGGCGTGTACAGCGTAACCGGCGTGGGCCTCGATGCGGCGGCCAAAATCACCTACCGCATGGAAAGCGTGTACATGACGGCCAGCTCCACCTACTCGCAGGCTCGGACCTACGCCATTCAGGCGGCCACGGACCTCTACGGGGCCGGCTCGGCCCAGGTCACGGCCGTAACCAATGCCTGGTTTGCCGTGGGCGTGGGCGCAGCGGCCGGTGGCGGCGGCGGTGGCACTGTTACGTATTGCACCAGCAATGGCAGCAGCGTAGCCTATGAGTACATCGACTACGTGGCCGTGGGCAGCCTGGCCCGCACCTCGGGAGCCGATGGCGGCTACTACAACGGTACGGCCCTGACGGCGCCCAGCCTCGCCGCCGGCGTTGCGCAGACCTTCACGGTGTCGGCCGGTTTCGTGAGCTCGGCCTACTCGGAGTATGTGAAAATGTACATCGACTACAACAAAAACGGTGTGTTCACCGATGCCGGGGAGCTGGTAGTGAATGCCGCTGCCAGCACCAGTGCCATCAACCGCTCCTTCAGCTTCACGGTGCCCACCACGGCCAAAAACGGCACCACCCGGATGCGCGTGGTGCTGAGCGACAACTCGGCCACCACCAGCTGCGGCACCTATAGCTACGGCGAAACCGAGGACTACACCGTGAACATCACCGGCGGCGCGGCCCTCACCGGCGGCACCACGGCCCTCACCGGCAACAGCTCGCCGAGCGAAGCCACCCGTACGCTGGCCATTTACCCCAACCCGGCCACCGACCGCCTCAACCTGGCGCTGGGTGATGCCGAAATCACTAGCGTGGTGGTGACAGACCTGCGCGGGGCCCGCGTCAGCGGCCTGCCCTATGCCAACGGTGTGCTCAGCATCGGCAGCCTGGCCAAGGGTATGTACACCCTGAGCGTGAGCGACGGGCAGCAGACGTTCCGCCAGCGCTTCGTGAAGGAATAACCGTCTTTCTGAGCTAGTGAATAAAAAGGCCCGTCAGCATTGCTGGCGGGCCTTTTTTACTGGAGGTTTGGTCGTCTCACTGCAATAAAGCGGCCCGTCATGCTTCGACTTCGCTCAGCATGACGGGCTGAAAAATACGGTATCCACTACTTCAGCTACTTCAGCGAGTATTCCACCTTCAGCATCAGGGTGCCGAAGCCGTCGTTGCTTTTGGAGGCTTCGCCGAGGCGCAGGCTGCTCACGTCGTCGAACTGGTCGGTGGTGGTGAAGTAGTAGTTGGCTTCGAGGTTGGCGCGGAGCTGGTCGGTGAGGCGCACGCCAATGCCGCCGCCCACCGGGGCCACGCCGGCCAGGGCGGGGTAGTCGTTGCGTTCGGGCGGCAGAAAGCCGGCGTAGTCGGTGTCGACACTGGTAGTGCCAACGTAGGAGTGAGGATTGTAGAGCAGCAGCCCCGCGCCCCCCTGCACAAACACCTGAAACACGGGCGCCTCGGCCATCGACGATGCAAAGACGGACTCATCGGGCAGCAAATCGAACCGGAAAAAGACCGTGCCCAGCCCGTTGGTGCTGATGAAGGCTAGGCCGCGCTCCTTGAGCTTGTCGCGCGCGCCCACCTTCACGTACGAAAACTCGCTGCCCAGGTGCAGGTGCGGCGTGAGGCGGTAGAGCACGCCCAGGCTCAGGGCCGGACCGAAGAAGTTGTCGCCGGGGCTGCTGCCCAGGTCGCCGTTGTAGAGCGCCGTGCCGCCGCCCAGCGTGAGGCGCAGCGGCCCCGCGTAGTAGGGGCGGCCCTGGCTGTTGTAGTGGCGCACGTGCCGCTGAAACTGCGCCTGGGCCGACTGCCCGCCAAATACGCCCGCCGCCAGGGCCCCCATAATCCACGTTCGAAACCGCATACAGAATGAATAAGCTAAAGAAAAGCCGCCTGCGTGGCCGCTAACGCGCCAGCTGCGAGGAATCGTCTACGGCGGATACTTATTTAAAGGTGCCCAGCGGGTCGGGCAGCTTGGCCAACAGGTCGCTGATGAGGTCGAAGTCGAGGCTGGTCACGCTGGCGTTCTGGCCTTTGTGCACGGCATCCCAGGCTTCGGCGTATTTCTCCTGGTAGTAGTAGCCCCGGGCCAGCTGCTGCCAGGCCACGGCGTTGGTGGGCTCCAGGGCAGTGGTTTTCTGGAGCAGCTCCATGCCGGTGCTGAGGTCTTTTTTCTTCTTGGTGAGGCCGTAGCGGATGAGGTAGCTGGTGCCCAGGTCGCTCATGAGCAGGGTGCTGCTGGGCGAGAGGGCCAGCCCCTTGGCGAGCAGGCCAATGGCGGCATCGGGCGTAGGCTGGGCACTGGCAATGATGCCCAGGCCCCGGTAGGCTTCGGCATTCCGGGGGTTGAGCAGCCAGGCCAGGTTGAAGCGGTAGGCGGCCGTATCGGGCTTGTTTTCGCGCAGGTAGTCGAAGCCCTTGGTGGTGAAGAACGTGCTGGCCTCGTCTGCCGAGGCGAAGCTGCCCGCAATGGCCTTGAGCCGGGCCTCGCCGAGCAGCTGCGTGGCCTGCGCCGGCGTGAGGCCCCCAAACAGCGGCTGAAGGCGGGCCGGCACCGGGGCGGCCGCGGTTGTGGGGGCCAGGCTGCCATCGGGGTTGGCGGCGGTGGCGTGGCCCTTGCGCTGGGCCTGGGCGGGGTGCGCGGCCAGCAGGCCCAACAGCAGCCCGGCCGCCAGCGCCTGCGAAATGGTTTTGAGCGAAGCGGAAATCAACACAGATACAGCAAAGAAATAAGTGAGGCCAACCACCTGCTAAAACGCGGCCGGCCGGGTAATTGGCAAAGATAAAGCCAGCCGCAGTAGTGCGGACTTTTCGTTCGCGTCCCCGTGCCGCCCGGGCGCGAGCCAAAAGTTCGCGCTGCTGCCGGCAAACTGCCGGGCCATGCCGGGCGTAGGTGGGGCAGGCGGCCAACCGTTGGCGGCCCCCGCCGGGTTCCGGATTTTTATGCGTCGTTTCCTTTTGCTGACTCCCGTGGCCGTGCTGCTGGCCGCCGTGGTGGTGGTGCTGGCCACCGAATATGCGATGGCCCGCCCCAGCCACCGTACCAAAGACCTGGCCTACGTGGCCGCCTCAACCTCCGATTTCGATAAGGAGCGTCACATTCTGGACGTGTATTCGCCCAAAAAAGCTGCGCCCAATGCGGCCGGCTACCCGGTGGTGCTGTTCATTCACGGCGGCAGCTGGACGAGCGGCAGCAAGAACCTCTACACCTTCATCGGCCGGCGGCTGGCCAGGCAGGGGGTGGTGGCCGTCATCATCAACTACCGCCTTGCCCCGCCCGTGCACGTGCCCGGGCAGGCCGCCGACTGTGCCCGCGCCCTGGCCTGGACGGTGAATAATATTCACCAATACGGCGGCGACCCGGCCCGCGTGTTTGTGATGGGCCACTCGGCCGGCGGCGGGCTGGCGGCCTTATTGGCGACGGATGATGAGCTGCTGGCCCGCAACGGCCTCCCGCAAAACCCCGTGCGCGGCGCTATCCTCGACGACCCCGCCGGGCTGGACATGTACAGCTACCTCCGGGAAATGAAGTACGAAAGCGACGAAAAGTATAAGGTGCCGTTCGGCAACGACCCGGCGGTATGGAAAGAGGTGTCGGCCATCTACAAGATTCGGCCGGGCCTGCCGCCGTTCGTCTTCTACATCGGCGGCGAAACCTACCCCAGCATCAGCGGCAGCTCCGGCCGCTTCCGCGACCGGCTGAAGGCCACCGGGCAGGCCCCGCCGTACACCATCATTCCCGGCCGCCACCACGTGCCCATGGTGCTGCAGCTGTACTGGCAGCACAATATTATTTATCAGGGCGTGCTGAAGCTGGTGGGCGCGTAAGAATTTCAACAGCAGCATGTCAGCCAGCGTGTGCACTCACAGCAGCTCCGGCAGCTGGGGCAGCAGCACGCGCCGCCGGGGCGGCTTGGCGGCGGCCACCACGGCCTGGGCCTGCAGCAGCGCCTCGGCGCTGGGCTGGTGCAGCACGCGGGCCGGGCCGGGCTGCGAGAGGTCGGCATCCCAGAGGCCGGACTGGTGCCACTGGTGCAGGTGGTCCCAGTCGGGCCGGTCGATGAGCGGGTAGATGCACACGCCCTGCAGCGGCAGGCCCTTGCGCAGCACCTGGGCGCACTCGTCGGCAATCATGCGCCACCAGATGGGGCGGTCCACCCCGGGGTGGCTGGTTTCGGTGATGGCGAAGGGGCGGCCGTAGCGCTGGTGGGCCTTGCGCAGCAGCTGGTGCAGCGGCACCCAGCGCGGGTCCATCACGGTGTCGTTCCAGCCCAGCTTCTGATAGGGGTGGAGCTGCCACTGGTTGTCGTAGTAGTAGTTGAAGCCCACAATGTCGAGCAGCTCGGGGCTGCCGCCCAGCTCGGGGCAGAGCCGGCCGCAGAGGATGTCGGTGGCCTGAAACTGGTTGTTGTGGGCGTCGCGGGCTTCGCGGCGGTGGCTGGCCCAGGGGTTGGGCGGCGGCACAATGCTGATGAGCGGCTCGGTGGTGAGCAGGCGAATGCCGGGGTCGGCCTCGCGTAGGGCGTAGCTGCCCTCGATGTAGGCGCGCATCAGGCCGTATTTCACGCGCCAGCCTTGGCCGTGGCAGTAGGGCGTGGTGCCGTTGGCATCGCCGCCCAGCCAGCTGATGAAGCTCACCTCGTTGATGGGCGTGACGATGAGCACGTCGTCGGGCCGTTCGGAACGATAGAAATCCACAAACGCGCGGCACAGCGCCGCGAAGCGCCGGGCAAACATGGGGTGCAGCGGCGTGAGGTCGTCGGGGTAGCCGAAGTGGCACAGGTCCCAGATTTGCTGCACGCCGTGGCGCCGGCCGGCGTCCAGCATCATTTTCACGGTGCTGAAATCGTAGTGGTAGGGCGTTTTCTCAATCATGGCCCAGCGAATGCCCTCGCGCACGGTGCCGATGTTGAACGGCTTTTGGGCGGCATAATCCTGGTCAATCAGCTGCAGGTGGCCGGTGAGGGGCAGGAAATCGACGCGGTTGCCGAAGGCGTTGAGCTGGTCGGTGCACTCATAGCCGCCCCACCAAAAGGACTGAAACGGGCTGGAATCGGGGGTAAGAATGGCCATAGGAAGGATGCTGCATAATGGGCAAATGCCCGCGCCTGCCGGTTGGGCGGGCGCGGGCATCGTATGGCTTAAACCGAAAAAACGCGGTCAGGGTTAAGGTCGGGCTTATTGTAGCGGCCAGGGCCGGGGCGGGGCTTGCCGTCGCCCGCCGTTTGTGCGACTTCCAGGGCGCTGTTCAACGACGGGCGGGGGCAAGCCCCGCACCCTACGCTCTAGCCGTCTGCACCAGGTTCTTGGCCTCGATGAAAATGCGCTGCACCTCGGGGTGCTCGGCCCGGATGGCGTCCTGCAAATGCTCGACGGCCGCCGCGACCTGCGTAGAATTCAGGTTGTCGGCAAAGTCCACGTCGAGGGCCATAATCACGTCGTTCGGCCCGAGGTACATGGTGAGGGGCGAGCGGATTTCGCGCACCTGCGGCTGGTCGCGGGCAATGCGCTCGAGGTTGGCCAGCGTGAGCGCATCGACGCCGGTGCCCACCAGCAGGCCCTTGGTGCGGCCCACCAGAAACACCGCCACCAGCATCAGCAGCAGGCCGATAACGATGGACGCCCCCCCGTCGAAATACGGGTTGTTCAGCAAGTGGCCCAGAAACACGCCCAGCCCGGCTACGGCCAGGCCCACCAGCGCGGCCAGGTTTTCCATCACCGAGGCAAACACGGCCGGGTCGCGGCTGGTGCGCAGCATCTTCACGAAGCCCACGTTGGCATCGGCCTGGGCCAGCAGGGCCTTCACCGAGAGGTAAAACGCAATGCCCTCAAACAGAAAGGACAGGCCCAGCACCACGTAGTTCCAGCCCGCGTCCTCGATGGGCTCGGGGTGCTGAATGTGCTTGATGCCCTCGTAGAACGACATGCCGCCGCCGATGGCGAAGATGAGCACGGCCACAATCAGGCCCCAGAAGTACAGCTCCTTGCTGTGCCCGAAGGGGTGCTCGGCATCGGGCGGGCGCTGGCTTTGGGCGGTGCCGTAGAGCAGCAGCCCGCTGTTGCCGGTGTCCACGAGCGAGTGAATGCCCTCCGACAGCATGGCCGACGAGCCGGTGAAATACGCTGCCACAAACTTGCTCACGGCAATGGCGACGTTGGCGGCAATGCCGCCATAAAGGGAAAGCTTGGATGCGTTGGCGTTGGCCATAAGGCGGGGATAGGAAATTATAGGGATTCAAAGAACGTCATGCCGAGCGCAGCCGAAGCATCTCTGCCGGGTAAGTAATTAGATTTACGCTTGCGGTAGAGATGCTTCGGCTGCGATTAGCATGACGTGCTGGCTTTTTGCCATTAAGCCGATACCGGCCGGCTCGACAGCGACTTGGCCTCCACAAAAATCCGTTTCATCTCGGGGTACTTGGCCCGGATATCATCCTGCAGCTTGTCGATGGCCTGCTCGATTTCCTCGGAAGTAAGATGATGAGCAAACTCCACATCAAGCGCCAGAATCACATCGGCCGGGCCGAGGTAGGAGGTGAGCGGCAGGCCCACCTGCTCGACATTGGGCTGGGCTTTCACCAGGGCTTCGATGGCATCCACGGTTTCGTCGTCGACGCCGGTGCCCACCAGCAGGCGCTTGGTTTTGTAGATGAGGAACAGCGCCACGCCCACCAGCAGCACGCCAATGGCAATGGACGCCGCGCCGTCGAGGTAAGGGTTGTTCAGCAAATGGCCGAAATACACGCCCAGCAGCGCAATGACCAGGCCCAGCAGCGCGGCCAGGTCTTCGAGCAGAATGGCAAACACCGACGGGTCCTTGCTCCGGCGCAGCGTGTCCCAGAAGCCGGCCTCGCCCCGGTCGGCATTGAACGCTTTGAAGGCCAGGAAACAGGAAATGCCCTCAAACAGCAGCGAGAGGCCCAGCACCCAGTAGTTCCAGGTGGGGTCGGAGAGGGGGGCGGGGTGCTTGAGGTGCTCGATGCCCTCGTAGAGCGACATGCCGCCTCCCACCGAAAACACCAGAATGGCCACAATCAGGGCCCAGAAGTACAGCTCCTTGCTGCGGCCGAAGGGGTGGCGCTTGTCGGCGGGCTTCTCGGCCTGGCGCACGCCGTGCAGGATGAGCAGGCCGTTGCCGCTGTCTACCAGCGAGTGAATGCCCTCCGAGAGCATGGCCGACGAGCCGGTGAAATACGCCGCCACGAACTTGCTCACGGCAATGGCGACATTGGCCCCGATGGCCCCGTAAATGGCGAATTTGGAAGACGAACCCGGTGAACTCATGCCGGGGCTTACGCGGCGGCGGCGGCCGGGGTTGGTGAAACGTAGCGCGGACTTTTAGTCCGCGAGTTGTTACAGTTCCTCTCGCGGACTAAAAGTCCGCGCTACTTTCGTCTCATGTCCGCACCTACTTTGCAGCGCCGCCTCGGCCTCGTTCAAGCCACCGCGCTTAATATGATTGACATGGTCGGAATCGGCCCCTTTGTCACCCTGCCGCTCGTGATGGGCTTTATGGGGCCGAATTTCCTGCTGGCCTGGCTGGTGGGCGCGGCCCTGGCTTCGGTCGATGGCCTCATCTGGAGCGAGCTGGGCGCGGCCTACCCCGAAGCCGGCGGCAGCTACCGCTTCCTCAAGCTGGCCTACGGCGAGCAGAAGTGGGGCCGCTACATGTCGTTTCTCTACGTGTGGCAGACGCTCATTCAGTCGCCGCTGGTGCTGGCCTCCGGCGCCATCGGCTTCGCCCAATACTTCGGCTACCTCGTGCCGATGACCGAGTGGTGGCAGCCCAAGGCCGTGGCTGGCACCGTAGTGCTGCTGCTCATCGTGCTGCTCTACCGCCGCATCGAGGACATTGGCAAGCTGGGCGTGGCCCTGTGGGTAGGCGTGCTGAGCCTGATGGGCTGGCTGATTTTCGGCGGCGTCACGCATCCCAACCACCACGTCGATGTTTTCCCCAGCGGCGGCTTCTCGGCCCTGCCGGGGCTGCTGATTTCGGCCGCTATGGGCCAGGCGGCTGTCAAAACCATCTATTCCTACCTCGGCTACTACAACGTGTGCCACCTCGGGGCCGAAATCAAAGGGCCGGAAAAGGTGATTCCGCGCAGCATTTTCCTGAGCATTCTGGGCATCGCGGCGCTCTACCTGCTGCTGAACTGGAGCGTGGGCACGGTCATTCCGTGGCAGGAAGTGAAGGCCTGGCAGGCCGGTGCCGGCGACAAGTCGCAGTTCATCATCAGCGTATTTATGGAGCGGCTGTATGGGCCCACGGCCGCTACCGTGGCCACGGGCATGGTGCTGCTGGTGGCGTTTGCCTCGCTGTTTGCGGTGCTGCTGGGCTACTCGCGCATCCCCTACGCGGCGGCGGCCGACGGCGAGTTTCTGCCCGTGTTCGGCAAGCTGCACCCCACCAAGCAGTTCCCCTACGTGTCGCTGCTGCTGCTGGGCGGCGTGGGCTTCGTGTTCAGCCTGCTGTTCCGGCTGGGCGAGGTGATTTCGGCCATTCTGGCCATGCGGATTCTGGTGCAGTTTGTGGGCCAGGCCGTGGGGCTGATGCTGCTCCGGCGGCGGCGCGGCACCAGCGCGCTGCCGTTCAAGATGCCGCTTTATCCGTTGCCCGTCATCCTGGCCATTGCGGTGTGGCTGTTCGTGTTCGTGGGCATCGCGCCGGCTGAGGTGACGTGGGGCGGCGTGCAGTTCAAACTCTATTTCCAACTCGCCGCCCTGGGCATGATGGCGCTGGGCACGGTGGCGTTCCTGCTCTGGAGCCGGAGCCTGAAGCGCTGGCCGTTTGAAAGCAAAGCAATCCAATCTTAGCATCCCCAGCCGCATGAGCATCCGCTGCCTGTTATCGTGCCTGCTTTTGTTGCAAAGCCTGGTTGGCTTTGCGCAGGTTGGCAAGCCGCTGCCGGCCGGCTACCTGCAATGGAGCGCCACCCGGCATCTGCAGGCCAGCGACTTCAAGCTGCGCATCCGGCCGCAAAACAACCTGAGCCAAAGCGTTGCCAATCTGGGCCTCGAAGTCAATGGCAACGTGTATGACCTGCTGGGCAAAAAGGCCAATCAGGTGGTGAAGAACGTGTTCAATCGTTCGGGCTCCTACCTCGATTCGGCCGACCAAACGGCCGTGGCGCTACAGCTGCGCTACCTGCAAACCCTGTGGGACATCAACGAGGTTGCGGCCCGCCGCCTGCGCCGGGAGTTGAAAGCCAATGCCAGACGCATGGTTTTAATTGGCCGACCCGACCTCAACGACCTCATCAGGAGTGCTTACGAAACGGCTCACGAGCGGCAAATTCAATACGCCGACGAAACAAAGTACGGCTTGTTCGTAGACAAGCAAGCCGCCTGGGAAAAACAGCTCACCGAAGAGCTCGCCGCCCTGGCCGCCTTTGCACTCCCCGACTAGCCCAGCCGCTTCTCGTAGCAGAAGAACCGCAGCCCCGGCCGAAACGCCAGCGTGATTTCGCCCGCAAACCGGTAGCCCAGCTTCGGAAACAGCCGCTGCGTGGCGGCATTCTCGGAGTTGGTATCTACGCGCAGCACTTTCAGGCCCAGCGCCACCGCTTGCCGTTCAGCCTCGGCCATCAACGCCAGCGCTACGCCCCGGCCCTGGGCGGCCGGGTCCACGGCCAGGCGGTGCGTCACGAGGGCCGGCGCGGTCACGTCCCAGTCGGCCTGGGCGTACTCTTCGTCCTGGTCCTGGGTGAGGGCGGCCACGCCGGCTACTGTCCCGTCCAGTTCCGCCACCCACAGCTGTTCGTGCCCGATATCGGCCAGAAAAACGGCCTCGTTCGGGTAGTCGGCTGACCACTGAAAATTGCCGCTGGCCTGCATCAGCGGCACCACCCGTCGCACCAGGGCCAGAATGGCCGGCACATCGGCCCGCGTGGCGCGGCGGGTGGTGGGCTTGCTCAAGTCCATTAGTAGCCCCGGCGCAAAACGGCCGCCGCCTCCTTGGCGAAGTAGGTCAGAATCGCATCAGCCCCGGCGCGCTTGATGCTCATGAGCACCTCCATCATGGTGCGCTCGCCATTAACCCAGCCGTTTTGGGCGGCGGCTTTTATCATGGCGTACTCGCCGCTCACGTTGTAGGCCGTCACGGGCAGGTGGGTGTGGTTTTTCACTTCCCGAATGATGTCGAGGTAGCTCAGGGCCGGCTTTATCATCACCATGTCGGCGCCTTCGGCCTCGTCCAGCGCCAGCTCGCGCAGGGCCTCCAGGCGGTTGGCGGGGTTCATCTGGTAGCTTTTCTTGTCGCCTTTCTTGGGAGCCGACGACAGCGCATCCCGAAACGGCCCGTAGAAGGCCGACGCGTACTTGGCCGTGTAGCTCATGATGCTGACGTGCTGGAAGCCGTTCTCGTCCAGCACCCGCCGAATCCAGGCCACGCGGCCGTCCATCATGTCGCTCGGCCCGATGATGTCGGCCCCGGCGCGGGCCTGGGCCAGGGCCATCTGGCCCAGCACTTCCAGGCTGGGGTCGTTGAGAATTTCGCCCGAATCGGGGTCCACCACGCCGTCGTGGCCGTCGGAGCTGTAGGGGTCCATGGCCACGTCGGTCATGAGGACGACCTCCGGAAACTGGCGCTTGATGTCGGCCACGGTTTTCAGGTAGAGGCCCTCCAGGTTGGTGCTCTCGCGGGCCATCGGGTCCTTCAGCACTTCGTTGATGTTGGGAAAGGGCGCGAAGGCTTTCACGCCCAGCTCCACGCACTGCCCGATTTCGTCCATCACCCGGTCGGCCGTGAAGCGCATGATGCCGGGCATCGACTTGATTTCCTCGGTCTGGTTCTGGCCTTCGGTGATGAAGATGGGGTAGATGAAATCGTGAGCGGTGAGGCGGGTTTCCTGCACCATGTCACGAATGACGGCAGACTTGCGGTTGCGGCGGGGGCGGTGGGTTGGGAGCATAAATTGGGAAACGTCAGGCCAGCGCCTGGGGCGAGCGAAATGATAAAACCAATTCCTAACAAGCGAAAACGCGCCGCAAAGTTCGCCCCAAAGCCCCAACTACCGCCCAAACGGGTCGATGTACGCCACCAGCACGGCCAGCGCCGCCAGCCCGCCCACAATTATCCAGCCCAGGCCGCCCCCGCTCAGAATCAGCCCGACGGCGGCAATGGGCAGCGCTATAAGGCCCAGCACGCCCAGCACCGTGGTGCCCAGCCCGGCCTCGGCCGTGGCGTGGGGCCGCTGGAGCAGCGCCCGCCGCGGCAGCAGCGCCGCGCGCCCGATTTTAGGCGCCAGAACGGCCTTCGCTATTGCTGCAACCCGGGCCGCCGACGCCTGCCGCCGGGCCTTGCGCTGCCCCCGCAGCTGCGGGGGCAGCGGCTGAGCGGCCGGAGCCCCTGCCACGGCGGTACCCACTGCGGCTGGGGTGGCCGCTGGGGCAGCCGTGGTTTCCACGCGCGCGGGCCGCTGCGGGGCTGGCTGAAACGAGAAGCCGGGCCGGCTGCTTTGGCAGCCACTCAGCAGGCCCAGAAAAACGACTAGTAACGACAGCGCCGCCGCAAAAAGTGACCGGGAACGAGTAGCAAAACGCATAAGGGAAGCCAAAAAGGTAATCTGAACTGTGCTCTACGAAGCTGCGCCGGTTTTCGCTATGCGCCGGCCAGCATTTCGGCGGCGCGCCAGCCGGTGCCCGCGCCCAGAGCCACGCCCATGCCGTTGCAGCGCACGGCGGCCAGCAGGCCCGGCCGCACCCAGTCGATAATCGGAGCCAACGCCGGCCCGAAGCCCATCACCCCGCTCCAGCGGTAGTCGATGCGCGGCGTCCGGCCGGGCACGATGACGTCGTGCAGCAGGTTTTCGAGGTAAGCCTGCACCGTGGGCGTGAGGCCGGGCTCGGTCGTTTCTTCCGCCGCGAAATCCAGGTTGCGGCCGCCGCCCAGCAAAATGCGGTGGTCGGGCAGCTGCCGGAAGTAGGCGTAGCCGTGGTCGTAATGAAACGTGCCGGGCAGCTGCACAGCCGGCAGCGGCGCGGTCACCAGCACCTGGCCGCGGCCGGGCGTCACGGCCAGCGCCGGCAGCAGCTCTTGGGCAAACGCATTGGTGGCCAGCAGCACCCGGCCGGCTTCCACGGTGGCCCCGTTGGCCAGCCGCAGCGCGTGGCCCCCGGCCGATGCTTCAAGGGTGTTCGCCGCGCAATTGGCGAGCACCGGCACGTCGGCCGCCCACACGCGGGCCAGCAGGGTGCGCATCATGCGCCCGGCATCGAGGCTACCTTCGTGCTCGTTTTTAAGCAAAGTGCCTACGCCGCCAAAGCCGAAGCGCTTCGCCTCCCCGCTTGCGTCCCGAAAGGTGCGGCCGTGGCCCACCACCGGCGCCAGCAGGGCGTTGAAGTAGTCGATTTTTGCCCGGCATTCGGCCGCCAGCGCGGATTCCTCGTGCCGGAAAAGCTCGTAGCCGCCCACCGGCTGGTAGTCCAGCGCGGCATCGCCCAGCAGCTCGCGCAGCCGGGCCAGCCCTTCGCAGCGGGCGGCCACCACGGCCTGCAAGTCGCCGCGCTTTTCCTGCTCAAGCAACTCCGAAACCGACCCGAAGCAGGCAAAGCCCGCATTCTTGGTCGATGCCCCACTGGGCAGCGCGCCGCGTTCCAGCACCACCACGCGCCAGCCGGGCCGGCGCTGCTTCAGGTACAGCGCCGCCGTGAGGCCCACCAGGCCTGCGCCGATGATGGCCACGTCGGCCGGGCCGAAGAAGGACTGGTGTTCCCAGTAAGAAAGATTGGGATGAGACATGAGACTATGAGAAGTGAGACGCGAGAAATGAGATTCTAGGAATCAGCTCTTTGCCGACAGTGCTCGCCTCAGTTCTCGTATCCCACCGTCCCATGTCTCCAATCAAAACGCCAGAATTACCTCCTCGATGATATCGCAGGCCGCGTGCAGCTGCTCCTCGGTAATCACCAGCGGCGGGGCAAAGCGGATGATGTCGCCGTGCGTGGGCTTGGCCAGCACGCCGTGCTCCATCAGGCTCACGCACACGTCCCAGGCCGTGCGGCCGTCTTCGGCGGGAATGATAACCACGGCGTTCAGAAGCCCTTTGCCGCGCACCAGGTCCACGGTTTCGGGGCGCCTGGCCTGCACCTGCCGCATCCGCTCGCGGAAGATTTCGCCCAGGCGGAACGCGTTTTCGGCCAGCTTTTCGTCCTGAATCACGTCCAGGGCGGCGCGCATCACGGCGCAGGCCAGCGGGTTGCCGCCGAAGGTGGAGCCGTGCTGCCCCGGCTGAATGGTGAGCATGATAATATCATTGGCCAGCACCGCCGACACCGGCAGCACGCCGCCGCTCAGGGCCTTGCCCAGAATGAGAATATCCGGGTCCACGCCTTCGTAGTCGCAGGCCAGCATGCGGCCCGTGCGGCCCAGCCCGGTCTGGATTTCATCGGCGATAAACAGCACGTTGTGCGCTTCACACACCGCCTTCGCCTTCTTCAGATACCCCTCCGATGGCACCATTACGCCCGCTTCGCCCTGAATGGGCTCGACCAGAAAGGCGCAGACGTGCGGCTCCTTCACGGCTGCTTCCAGTGCTTCCAGGTCATCGTACGGCACCACCTGGTAGCCCGGCATGTAGGGCCCGAAGCCGCCCGTGCTGTCGCCGTCGGTGCTGAAGGAAATGATGCCCGTGGTGCGCCCGTGGAAGTTGTGCTCGGCCACGATGATGCGGGCCATGTTTGGCGCAATGCCTTTTTCCTGGTAGCCCCACTTGCGGGCCAGCTTCAGGGCGGTTTCCACGGCTTCGGCCCCGGAGTTCATCAGCAGGGCTTTGTCGTAGCCAAACAGCTCGCAGAGCTGCTTTTCGGCCGCGCCCAGCTGGTCGTTGAAAAACGCCCGCGACGTGAGCGTGAGCTGCTGCGCCTGCCTGGTGAGCGCCCCGATAATGCGCGGGTGGCAATGCCCCTGGTTCACGGCCGAGTAGGCGGACAGGAAATCGTAGTAGTGCTTGTTGTCAACGTCCCACAGATGCACGCCTTCGCCTTTGGCCAGCACCACGGGCAGTGGATGGTAGTTGTGGGCACCGTATTGTTCTTCGAGCTGCATCAGCTGCGCGGCGCGGCTGCCGGTGGCAGTGGGGGAGGAGGACGTGTTCATAAGTCAGGTGGGAAAGTTGGTGAGCCCACGAAACTACGATTTTCCTGCCCGCAGGATGCCGCCCGCCTACCGAAACGGCATATTTTCCACCTGCTTCGACGTGTCGATGTAGCGGCCCACGTAGTTGCCTTCCTCCCGGCCGCTGGCCCGCAGCAGCGTCCAGTCCACCACCGCATTTTCGGGGAAGCTCACCGGCGTGGGCTCGGTTTTGGCATCGGCGTTGGCGGGCGGCAGCAGCAGGGCCTGCACCGTGTTGCCGTGCCAGCCCAGCACCCGCGCCGACGCCTGCCGGAAGCTGGTATCCGTCGAAATCACCCGCACCGACAGCAGAAACTGGTCACCGATGGGCAGGCCCGCCAGAAACTTCTTCTTCGCCTGGGGCAGCGTGCGCAGGGCCTCGCGCACGGGGTCGGCCAGCGCGGTTTCGTCGCGCGTGAGAGCCGGCCGCACGCCCGCCGGGGCCGTAGCCGCCGTGAGCACCACCGGCGCCGGCGCCTGGCCAATGGTGGGCAGCGCTAGCAATAAGGCCATTCCGGCCAACAGCGGCCGCGCGAAGAGAGTAGGCGTTTTCATAGAACAAATTGCAGATTGCAGTAGCAAGGTACGACCCGCTCCGCATTCAACGCGCCCGGTCATAACTTTGATTCACCAATGCCCGCTCCTGTTCCGCAACCGCTCCAACCCGGCGATTTTTACTACACGCCCGAAGGCTACCTCGTCTTTACCGAGCAGTACCACCTGCGCCGGGGCAGCTGTTGCGGCAGCGGCTGCCGGCACTGTCCCTGGAAATTTCGGCCCAAACCAGCCGCTCCGGGCGCTTCCGGCCAGAAATAAGCCGGGGTGTTTGGTGAATGCCAGACTTTTGCCGATATTTGCGGCCCGTTTCCCTGCTTTGTAACTATTTAACCCTCCGATATCATGGCCCGTGTTTGTGATTTGACCGGCAAGCGTACCCGCGTTGGCAACAACGTTTCGCACGCTAACAACAAGACCAAGCGCAAGTTCTATCCGAACCTGCAGAAAAAGCGCTTCTATGTGCCCGAGCAGGATGCTTGGGTGACGCTGAAAGTAGCAACCTCCACCATCCGCACCATCAACAAGAACGGCATCATGTCGGTCCTGAAGAAGGCCAAGGAGCAGGGCTTCATCGTTTACTAGAAACTGATTTTGCGGCAAGCCGTCGGCTGAAACAGCCGGTTGCGCGCCCCAAAGTGTCAAAGCCAGCGCCGGTACGCTTGCCTCTCAGGCAACTGTATCGGCGCTGGCTTTGTCTATTGGCGGCTAACTTGCACTATCGCCCATTTTTCTTGTAACGCCTGAATCCCATGCGGCCTCCACTACGCCCGTTATCACAGTTGCCGCGGTTGGTGCGGCCCGTTTCTCAGGTATTTATCGGCGGCTGGCTGCTGCTGGCCGGGTGCCCGGCCTTGGCCCAGACACCCGCCTCCATCCCCGAGCCGCTGGTGGAAAACCCGGCCCCCGCCCGGCCCACCGATTTTCTCACGCCCGCTTTCCACAAGCAGCGGCGCGAATTGCTGCGCGCCCAGCTGCCCGCCAACAGCGTGGCCGTGGTGTTTGCGGCCCCCGTGCGCAATCGCGCCAACGACGTGGACTACGTTTACCACCAGAATCCTGATTTTCATTACCTCACCGGCTACGAGGAGCCCGATGCCGTGCTGCTGCTCTTCAAGGAGCCGCGCACCGTGGGCGGCCAGCCGGGCGTGACGGAGGCGCTGTTTACCCAGCCGCGCGACCCGCGCCGCGAGCAGTGGACCGGCCGCCGCCTCGGCGCGGCCGGCGCCAAAGGCCAGCTGCAGCTGCAGTTCGCCGCCGATAACAAAGATTTCGAAGCCGCTGGCATCAGGTGGAGCGACTTCGATAAGGTGCTGTTCGACAACCTGCCCACCGACGTGCGCGACGACGCCCGCGACCCGGCCGACCTCTACAATCTGGTAAACACCTTCCGCCAGCAGGCCGGCCTGGCAGGCAACTACAACCCCACCATCTCGGAAGCCGAGAACATGACCCGCCGCTACGGCCTGCGCGATGGCAAAGGGGCCAATGCCTTCATCAGCGAAGCCATCAAGAAGAATCCGGCGCTGGGTGCCTCCCCGCTGCTAAAGGATTTCCTGGCTGCCACCACCGACGCCGGCCGCAAAGCCGCTATCGAAGCCCATCCGCCCGGTCGCCTCGACGACGCCACGCTCGGCGAAAAGCTCGACGGCCTCCGCGCCATCAAAACCCCCGAGGAGCTGGCCCTGCTGCGCCGCGCCATCCGCATCAGCGCCCAGGGCCAGCGCGAGGTGCTGAAGCTGCTGCGCCCCGACATGGGCGAAATGGAAGTACAGGGCCTGCACGAGTACGTGTACCGCCGCTACGGCGCGGAGTTCCAGGGCTACCCCAGCATCGTGGGCGGCGGCGCCAACGCCTGCATCCTGCACTACGAAACCGACGACCGCCAGCACCTCGACAACGACCTCGTGCTCATGGACTGCGGGGCCGAATACCACGGCTACTCGGCCGATGTGACGCGCACCGCGCCGCCCTCGGGCACGTTCAGCCCCGCCCAGCGCCAGATTTACGAGCTGGTGCTGGCCGCTCAGGAGGCCGGCTTCGCCGCCTGCAAGCCGGGCGCGGAGTTCAACGCTCCCAACAAAGCCACCCAGGAAGTGGTAGCCGCCGGCATGGTCAAGCTCGGCATCATCAAGAAGAAAGAAGATTTCCGCAAATACTACCCCCACGGGGCCAGCCACTACCTCGGCCTCGACGTGCACGACCGCGGCAGCTACGGCCCACTACAGGCCGGCAACGTCATCACCGTGGAGCCCGGCATCTACATCCCGGCCGGCTCGCCCTGCGACCCCAAGTGGTGGAATATTGGCGTGCGCATTGAAGACGATGCCCTCATCACGGCCACCGGCTACGAAAACCTTTCGGCCGAAGCACCCCGCACCGTGGCCGATATCGAAAAGCTCATGGCCGAGCCCAGCGCCCTGGAAGGCTTCAAGCTGCCGGAGCTGCGGTAGGCGGTGCCGATAGCGCAGGCTAAAGCTTATGCTGTTAGGCACTTTGCAGTTCCAAAAAATCCCCGTACCTTTGCAGTCCTAAATTTTAAAACATACACCCCCGTCGAGATGGCCAAGAAAGGAAACCGGGTGCAGGTTATCATGGAATGCACCGAGCATAAAAACTCGGGGATGCCGGGCACCTCGCGCTACATCACCACCAAGAACCGCAAGAATACCCCTGAGCGCATCGAGTTGAAGAAATTCAACCCCATCCTCAAGAAAATGACCGTTCACAAGGAAATTAAATAACCTGAACAATGGCTAAGAAAGTAGTTGCTACGCTGAAAACCACCGAGAACGCCAAGAACTGGGCGAAGGTGATTCGTGCCGTGAAATCGGAGAAGACCGGTGCCTACACCTTTAAGGAGGAAATGATTCTCCTCGACAAAGTGCAGGAGTACCTGGCTACCGGCAACAAATAAGTTGTCGGCCAGTTTCGGCTTTAGAAAGTTTAAAAAGTCCCACCTTCGTGGGACTTTTTTAGTTTATGCGGGTAAGAGGGTAGGGGGTTATGAAGACGCAAACCGTTGCCGCGCGGTGTGTGCTGACCTTGTGTAACTTCCGAACTCTTGCCCTCTTACCCTCACACCCTCCCCAATGGGCCTCTTCGATTTTTTTAAAAAGGACAAGGAAACCCCCGCCCAGCAAGCCTCGCTTGATGCCGGGCTGGAAAAAACCAAAACCAGCTTTTTCGAGCAGCTGAGCAAGGCCGTGGTGGGCAAGAGCACCGTGGACGAAGCCGTGCTCGATGACCTGGAAAGCCTGCTGGTGCACGCCGACGTGGGCATCGAAACCACCGTCAAGGTCATCGACCGCATCGAGGCCCGCGTGGCCCGCGACAAATACGTGAGCACCGGCGAGCTTGACCGCATCCTGCGCGAGGAAATTGCGGCCCTGCTGGAAGATAATAAATCCGGCTCGACGGCCGTGCTGGACAGCGCGGGCAGCACGGGCCAGCCCTACGTCATCATGGTAGTGGGCGTAAACGGGGTGGGCAAAACCACCACCATTGGCAAACTGGCCCACCGCTTTCACTCGGCCGGCAAGAAGGTGGTGCTCGGCGCCGCCGATACCTTCCGCGCTGCTGCCGTCGACCAGCTCATCATCTGGGGCGAGCGGGTGGGCGTGCCCGTGGTGAGCCACGGCATGAACACCGACCCCGCCTCGGTGGCCTTCGACGCCGTGAAAAAGGGCGTCGAAATGAATGCTGACGTGGTTATCATCGACACGGCCGGCCGCCTGCACAACAAGGTGAACCTGATGAACGAGCTGAGCAAAATCAAGCGGGTGATGCAGAAGATGATTCCCGACGCTCCGCACGAAGTGCTGCTGGTGCTCGACGGCAGCACCGGCCAGAACGCTTTCCTGCAAGCCAAGGAATTTACCAAAGCCACCGAAGTCACGGCCCTGGCCATTACCAAGCTAGATGGCACGGCGCGCGGCGGCGTAGTGATTGGCATCTCGGACCAGTTCAGCATCCCGGTGCGCTACATCGGGGTGGGAGAGAAGATGACCGACCTGCAGCTGTTTGACCGGCACACGTTCGTCAATTCATTGTTTAAGAAATAACAGGGCTCGGGTTTTCGTTATCGCGAAACCAAGCGCCGGCTTGCGGCGGTTCACAGGCAGCGTAGCCAGGCTGCTGCGCTACTATTTACCCAATTCTGGTTTGTATGCGTCGTTTCCTTTTGCCTATCGGCTTCTGTGCGTTGCTGGCTGCTGCAGCCTGCGGGTCGAAAAATGATGACCAGCCGCTTATTCCTTATGCTCCGGTAAATCTGAGCATTAACCTGACCAACCAGGAGTACGTGAATCTGCGCTCCCCCAACGGAGCCGTAACCTTGCCCGTGCAAGGCCCCGCTGGCGCTGGTGGCGTGAAGGGCGTGATTGTCGTGCGTCAGGCCGGCAACTCTTACCTGGCTTTTGAGCGCAACTGTCCGTACCGGCCTTATGACGCCTGCTCAACCGTGAGTCTGGACCGCAGTTCCCGGCTTTTTATGCGGGATTCATGCTGCAATTCGCAATTTGATTTACAGGGCCAAATTACCGGCGGGCCTACGTCACGTCCTCTAAAACAATATGCTACGAACCTGCAGGGTAATATTCTCAGCGTCACAAACTGATTGTGCGGTAAATTTTTTAAAAAAAACTTGCCGCGACCTTGTGCATCTCTGAAAAGCCGTTGTAGATTTGCACTCCGAAACAACAACAACCGGGTTTCGGACTAGAAAAAGCTTCCTTAGCTCAGCCGGTTAGAGCATCTGACTGTTAATCAGAGGGTCCCTGGTTCGAGCCCAGGAGGGAGCGCTACAACACCGCAATACCCGCCGAAACCCGGCGGGTATTCGCATTTCTAGCCCATCAGAGCGGTTTTCCAATTCAGCCCAAAACACTATTGGACGCTGTATCGGTACGGAAAGCGGTACGAAAACCGGTACGGGTACGGAGCGAAGCCAAAGTATGACAAGTCCACTCGGATTTAGAAACAAAATCAAAGTTCACTTTTATCCTCTCCGTGCCGAAGCTGACGCGCAAGGGTGGTGTGTTTTGCGCATCACGGCACGTTGGCATGGTGAAACGATGCATTTGCGAACCGGTGAACGGATTCTGCTCCAAAAGCCGGGTAAGAAGGGGGAGCCTGTATCGCTGTGGGACGGCAAGATGGACCGAGTAACGAATCAACATCCCGACTACCTAAATCTGAATGACCGGTTGAACGACTGGGAGCGAGATGTGCTGGCGGCCTTCGATACGCTGTGGGCCGCTGCTCCCTTTCAGAAGATTACGAAAGCAACGTTGTATCACCATCTTTTTCCGACAACTGAAGCAGGCCCCAGCTTGTCGGTGCAGACGTGGCGGCAGGTGCTGGAGCAATGGAAGGAGAAGAATCGGCACCTTGCCATCGACTCGCTGCGCAAGTATGACCAGATGGCCACGATGATGGAGGCGTGGCGGCCTGACTTACGACCCGCACAATTCAACGAAGATGTCGGGCAGGATTACTTGAACCATTTGCTCGACCAAGAGCTCAGCGATGCCGCGATTAAAGTTCATTTCACGGGTATCCGCAAGTGCCTAGAGAGGCTGGGCAGACCCACCGATGCCCAGTGGCTTCAATACTCGGCGAAGAATGCCCCTCAGCTGGACCTAGAGATTACGGAACTACGACGCTTAATTCAATGGAAACCTACAGCTGCGCATTTGGCTGAAGAGCGTGACCGGTGGTTGTTTCAATGCTTCAGCGGGCGTCGATACGAGGACCTGGAGAAATTCGAGGCTGACCGGCAACGGACTGTGCTCACCCTAGAGGACGGTCAGAAGGTGCCGGCGCTGTTGCACGTACAAGGAAAGACGGGTCTTGATGCGGCAGTACCCTTGCCACCCATCGCGGTAAAAATCGGCGAGCGGTGGGGCTGGAAATTCCCGGCCCGTCGGGAACAAGACCGAAATGAATGGATAAAGCAGGTTGCTAAGGAGGCTGGCCTCACCCGGGAATGGGATGACCGACGCATCAGCGGGGGTAAGGTGAAGCACAATTGGCGGCCCCTCTGGCAGGTTATCAGCAGCCACACAGCGCGGCATACGGCAGCGACGTTGTTGAAGCAGGTATCCAAAAATAACAAAGCATTAGCGAAGCTGGTACTTGGCCATGCGGAAGAAGACGTAACGGACCGTTATGCTAAGGATAAAGCCCGCTTACTTGCCCCTGCGGTTTTGGAGGCGTGGCAAGAGGTTCTGGGGGATTGGTATAGTTCAGTGCCGAATGAGTTAAAGTAAGTTGGGAGATGGGTGCTAGAATGGACTACGGCCTATATTTCTACTGCTAATCCTGCTTGCACATAGACCTTCTCCAACCGGATAATGTCTAGGAAGTGTTAACAGTCGCGCAGCCACAAGACAGTTGCGGCGAGGTGAATAAAGGCCAAAAAATGCGCATCGAGC
>NZ_BAAGWC010000019.1:0-79498 GCF_054780555.1 Hymenobacter daeguensis | reverse complement strand
GCCGCCGCCCGCCGCTGCGCCGGCGCCCGCTCCGGCCCCCGTGCCCGCTGCCGCTGCGCCGGCCGCACCCGCCAACGGCAAGAAAGCCACCGTGGTGCGCATGCCCAAAATGAGCGACACCATGACCGAAGGCACCATTGCCAGCTGGTTGAAAAACGTGGGCGACAAAGTGAAATCGGGCGATATCCTGGCCGAAGTCGAAACCGACAAAGCCACGATGGAGCTGGAAAACTACGAAGACGGCACCCTGCTCTACACCGGCCCCAAAGCCGGCGAAGCCGTAGCCGTTGACGGCATCCTCGCCATCATCGGCGAAGAAGGGGCCGACATTCAGGCGCTGCTCGGCGGTGGTTCGGCCCCGGCCGCGGCACCTGCGGCCGCTCCGGCCGAAGCGGCTGCTCCCGCCGCTGCCGAGGCGCCGGCTGCCCCTGCTGCCGCCGCCCCGGCCAGCAACGGCCGTATTCTGGCCTCGCCGCTGGCCAAGAGCATTGCCAAGGAAAAAGGCATCAACCTCTCGCAGGTAGTGGGCAGCGGCGATAACGGCCGCATCGTGCAGCGCGACGTGGAGAACTTCCAGCCCGGTGCTACTGCACCTGCCGCTGCTCCCGCACCGCAAGCGGCTCCTGCTGCGCCAGCCCCGGCTGCGGCCCCGCAAGCGGCAGCCCCCGCCGCTTCGCCGGCACCCGCTGCCAGCGCCCCGGCCTCGACCGACACCTACACCGATACGCCGGTGTCGCAGATGCGCAAAGTCATTGCCAAGCGCCTCTCCGAAAGCCTGTTCACAGCGCCGCATTTCTATCTCACGATGGAAATCAACATGGACAAGGCCATGGAGGCCCGCGTGAAGCTCAACGAGTTGTCGCCGGTGAAGCTGAGCTTCAATGACTTAGTGCTGAAGTCGGCGGCTATTGCCCTGCGCTCGCACCCGGCTGTGAACTCCTCGTGGCTCGGCGACCGCATCCGGCAGAACAAGGTCATCAACATCGGCGTGGCCGTGGCCGTGGACGAAGGCCTGCTGGTGCCCGTGATTCGTAACGCCGACGGCAAGGGCCTGGCCGCCATCGCCACCGAGGTGAAGGAGCTGGCCGGCAAAGCCAAAGCCAAGAAGCTGCAGCCGGCCGAGTGGGAGGGCAGCACCTTCACCATCTCGAACCTGGGCATGTTCGGCATCGATGAATTCACGGCCATCATCAATCCGCCCGATGCCTGCATCCTGGCCGTGGGCGGCATCAAGCAAACGGCCATTGTGAAAGACGGCGCGCTGGCCATCGGCAACATAATGAAAGTGACGCTGAGCTGTGACCACCGCGTGGTGGACGGCGCCACCGGCGCGGCCTTCCTGCAAACGCTGAAAAGCCTGCTGGAAGACCCCATGCGCCTGATGATTTGAGGTAATTGATAAATCGTTGTCATCCTGAGCAGAGCGAAGGACCTTATCACGATTGAGCGGAATCGTTCAAGAAGCTTGCTGCCGTGATAAGGTCCTTCGCTTTGCTCAGGATGACCGTTTTTTAACCAGATTGTAATGACCAGAATTCGCTCTACGACCGTGCTCGGCATCCGCCACAACGGCGAAATTGCCGTGGGGGCCGACGGCCAGGCCACCATGGACAAGCACGTAGCCAAAAACAACGTACGCAAAATCCGCAAGCTCCAGGAGGGCAAGGTCGTGACCGGTTTCGCCGGCTCCACGGCCGATGCCTTTATGCTGCTCGACCGCTTCGACGAGAAGCTGACCAGCTACGGCGGCAACCTCAAGCGCGCCGCCATCGAGCTGGCCAAGGACTGGCGCAAAGACCAGTACCTGCGCAAGCTGGAAGCCATGATGGTGGTGGCCGACAAGGACGAGCTGCTCATCCTCAGCGGTACGGGCGACGTCCTGGAGCCCGACTCCGACGTGGCCGCCATCGGCTCGGGCGCCATGTATGCCCAGGCCGCCGCGCTGGCGCTCAAGAAGCACGCGCCGCACCTCACCGCCCGCCAGATGGTGGAAGAGGGCCTGCACATCGCGGCTGATATCTGCATCTACACCAATCATAACCTGATGATTGAGTCGCCGTCGTAGGCTAACCGTATGAACAACCAGAACGTCATGCCGAGCGTAGCCGAGGCATCTCGCGTGCCGCCACTAATTCTTTTCAACGATTGAATGACCAGCCCACGCGAGATGCTTCGGCTACGCTCAGCATGACCGTTCAGAGAATAAAAACCAATCCCCAACCCATGCAAATCACCAACTTCCTCAAGCACCATTACCGCCACTTCAACGCGGCTGCCCTCATCGATGCGGCCGATGGCTACAACAAGCACCTCGCCGAGGGCGGCAAAATGATGATTACCCTGGCCGGAGCCATGAGCACCGCCGAAATGGGTATCCAGCTGGCCGAGCTGATTCGGCAGGACAAGGTGCAGATTATCAGCTGCACCGGGGCCAACCTGGAGGAGGACATCTTCAACCTCGTGGCCCACGATTTCTACGAGCGGGTGCCCAACTACCGCGACCTGACGCCCGCCGATGAGCAGGCCCTGCTCGAGCGCCACATGAACCGCGTGACCGATACCTGCATTCCCGAGGAAGAGGCCATGCGCCGCCTCGAGCACACGGTGCTGAAGTTCTGGGAGAAGGCCGACCAGGAAGGCAAAGCCTATTTCCCGCACGAGTTTTTCTACCAGATTCTGCTCAGCGGCGAGTTGGAGCAGTACTACCAGATTGACCCCAAAGACTCGTGGATGCTGGCGGCGGCCGAGAAAAACCTGCCCATCATCTGCCCCGGCTGGGAGGACTCCACGCTCGGCAACATCTACGCCGGCCACGTCATTTCGGGCGACATCAAGAACGTGCACACCATGAAGACGGGCATTCAGTACATGATTTACCTGGCCGACTGGTACACCGCCCAGGCCACGGAGGAGAGCAAAGTGGGCTTCTTCCAGATTGGCGGCGGCATTGCCGGCGACTTCCCCATCTGCGTCGTGCCCATGCTGCACCAGGACTTGGGCCGCACCAGCGTGCCGCTGTGGGGCTACTTCTGCCAGATTTCGGACTCCACCACCAGCTACGGCAGCTACTCCGGCGCCGTGCCCAACGAGAAAATCACCTGGGGCAAGCTGGGCGAGAAAACGCCGAAGTTTATCATCGAATCGGACGCCACCATCGTGGCCCCGCTGATTTTTGCGATTGTGCTGGGGCAGTAATTGCTGCTTGAGTTACCAAAAAAGAGCCTGCCGCTGATGAAGCGGCAGGCTCTTTCCATTCTGGGTTTACATATCAGCCAGCACCTCCACCAAAATGCCGCCTGGGGCCCGCAGGTAAAACGTCCACGACCCGTGGAATTTGCGGGGTGGGTCTACTGCGAAGCCGTCGGCGGTCAGGCGCTGATGCAGCGCGTCAACTTGAGCCGGGCTTTCCTGGATGAAGCCGATGTGGAAATGCTCGGGGTAGGCGACTTCCGCCGCGCGGTCGAAATTGCTGAGCGTGAGGACCATGCCAGCATCGTCGCGTAGCACCACGAGGGCGGCGTTGGGCTTTGTGACGGCTTGCAGGCCGAAGTATTGCTCGAAAAAGGCCTGGGTTTGCAGCACGTCGCTGACGGCCAGGTTGAGGTGGTTGAGAATCATGTTTTGGCGGTGGGCATTAGCAAGTAAAGTTTCTAAATTTATTCAACGTCATAACCATTACAGGTCCCTTTTACTTCGATAATACGCTGCTTCAACACCAACTAGTACCACCCATGCCTACGCCCCTTCCCAAAAAACTCTTCGCCCGCCAGCACGAAATCACCGCCGATTTCCTGCGCGAGGTAGACCGGCACCTGGCCGACATCGTGGCCGGCCGGGCCACCGAGATGTTTGAAGTGCGCGACCTGGCGGCCTTGCTCTTCATCCACCCCACGCACCTGAGCAACACCATTAAGCTGGCCACCGGGCACTCGCCGTGCTACTTTTTCGAGGCCCGCATCATGGACGTGGCCCGCGAGCTGCTGCGCGACCCCGGCCGCTCGGTGGCCGACATCGCCGCCAACCTCACCTACGACCCCTCCAACTTCACCAAGTTTTTCAAGCGTTTCCAGGGCTGCACCCCCCGGCAGTACCGCGAGCAGGTGTGGGCCGCCCAGCGCCCCGAAAATGCGGAACGTGTCACCATTTAAACTGAACTACTCACCATAAACCCCGACGCCCCGGGCCAGACCTTTGCCTCATCATTCACCCCCAATCACTTGAACCGATGAGCAATTCCAAAATCGCCCTCGTCACCGGCGGCAGCCGGGGCCTGGGCAAAGACATGGCCCTCAACCTGGCCAAAAAAGGCCTCGACGTTATCCTCACCTACCACAGCCAGCAGGCCGAAGCCGAAGGCGTGGTGGCCCAGGTGCGGGCCGCCGGCCAGAACGCGGTGGCCCTGCAGCTGGACACGTCCAACGTGAGCGGCTTCGCCGCCTTCTTCGGGCAGGTGCGCGCCGCGCTGAAGGAAACCTTCGATACTGAGAAGTTCGATTTTCTTATCAACAACGCCGGCACGGGCCTCTACCAGGCCTTTGCCGAAACCACCGAGCAGCAGTTCGACGACATCCTGAACATCCACTTCAAGGGCCCGTTTTTCCTCACCCAGCAGGCCCTGCCGCTTATGAACGACGGCGGCGGCATCATCAACATCTCGTCGGGGCTGACGCGCATCGTCATGCCCGGCTCCTCCACCTATGGCAGCGCCAAAACGGCCATCGAAGCCCTCACGCGCTACCAGGCCAAGGAGCTGGGCGCGCGCCGCATCCGCGTGAACGTGGTGGCGCCCGGTGCCATCGAAACCGATTTCGGCGGCGGCCGCACCCGCGACAACAAGGAGATTAATGCCCACATCGCCAGTCTCACCGCGCTGGGCCGCGTGGGCCTGCCCACCGACATCGGCCCGGTGGTGGCCTTCCTCTGCTCCGACGAAGCCGGCTGGGTGAACGGCCAGCGCATCGAAGTATCGGGCGGGCAGGCCATTTAGCGTACCGCAGCGGCGGGCGCCTGGCAGCCCGGACACCAAAAAAGCCTTCCCACTCTACAGCGGGAAGGCTTTTTTTGGTGTGTTTACCTGAAATGCCGGCGGCTAGCTCCGTCCCGCCTGTCGCTGTCGGTACGAGTCGACCTGCTGCCGCAGTACCGTCAACAGGCTGCCGTAGCGCTGCCGGGCTTCCGTCTGGCTTTCCAGCCGTTGGAGCTGCGCGCTAATCAGCGCGGAGAAATCCTCGGTGGAGTAGGAGCGTTTGGGTGTGGTAGGCACGAACAAAGAGAACTAAGGGAGAGCTGCGCAGTATGGCCCGACAGCCTGCGGTATGTACGTAACCGGGCCAACCTAGGGTAAACGGAACGCGGGCCGGGCCGGGTTCCAGATGCCCCACGGAATCATGAGCAGCACGAGCAGCAGCGCAATGCCGAAGTAGATGAACAGCTTTTTGTGCTTGAGGGCATCATCACCGGCTTTTTTCATGGCAATGCGGCCCACCTGCGCCAGCGCGGCGGCAATAATCATCATCAGGGCGTGCTCCATGCCGAAGAAACGGGCGGTGGGGTCCTTCATGGCGCCGGCCTGCTTCATGGCAGTCAGGCCCCAGGGGCTGAGGCCGAAATAAAGGCCCAGCCCGATGAGCACCTGCAGCCACATAAAGCCCGAAAAGGCGGCGCTCATGCCGTTGTCGGCGCTCACGAAGGGGCGGCGGCCCTGCCAGCCCACGTAGGCGCGGTACACAGCAATGAGGCCGAAGATGAGCACGAACCAGCGCGTCCAGGAATGCAGAATAAGTAGGGTTTGGTACATAAAAAGTAGGGAAGAGGTAAGCAGAAAAGCAGTCAGTACGGTCGGCCGGGAGGGAAGGCCTATATGCCCGTCAGCAGGGCCAGGCGCTTCTTGTCGCGATGCACCACAAACATCACCACAAACAGCGACACATACGGCAGCGCGCACCCCACGCCAAACCACCGCCAGAACGAGCGGCCGTGGTTGTAAGCCATAAAAGCCGTCATGAGCGGCATGAAAAACAGCGGAGTCAGAATAACAACGAGGGCCTCAAGCATTGCAACAACTCAGGAATAGCGTATCGGGCAAAGGTACGGCTGCCGGGGCGTTGGGGCGGTATCGGCTGGGGGCGGCCCGCCCCCAGCCGATACCGGCCGGGGCTATTGCGAAGGCGGCATCCGGCGCTGCTGCTCGGCCTTTTCCTCGGCCCATTTCTCCCGCATGGCCATGCCCAGTGCGATAAATACGGACACGAACGGCAGCACCATCCCGATGGCAAACCAGCGCCAGAACGAGCGGCCGTAGTTATAAGCAATGTACCCGGTGATGGGCGCAAACACGAGCGCCGAAACCAGCAGAATCAATACGGTGCGAAGAATGAACACAGATGAGGAGTTAAATAATCGGGAAGGAACGTGATGCTGAAGCGGAGCCGCTACTTCGCTTTTCCCCGCTTCACCAGGTAGGCATAGAGCACCTTCTCGAACGGCTCGCGCACGTCCACGGGCACGAAATCGATGCGGAGCTGGCCGCAGCGCTGGGCCAGGGCCTGCTCGTAGGCCGTCATGGTGGCCTGGTATTGCTCCTTTATCTGGGAGGGCTGGAGCTTGATTTCGAGGCCGGTTTCCACGTCTTCGAAAATGTAGGGCCGCTCGGCAAACTCGAAATCGGCCTCCGTGGCGCGGTCCAGAATGTGAAACAGCAGCACCTCGTGGTGCTGGTGCTTGAGGTGCTGCAGGGCCGCCAGCGCCGCCTCCTGCTCGGCCGCGCCGCGCCCGAGCATGTCGCTGAACACGATGACGAGCGAGCGTTTGGGAATCTGCCGGGCAATGGCGTGAATGGTGCCGGCCACGTCGGTGCCCCGGCCCGATTTGGGCGCGGGCGGGCGGTCGAGCAACTGCTGCAGCGCCAGCAGCAGCGTGTGGCGGTGCGTGCTGGTGGAGCGCACCGGCGTTTGGAGCTCAATGATGTCGGCGAAGGTGACCAGGCCCACGGCATCGCGCTGGCGGGTGAGCAGCGTGGTGAGGGCGGCCGAGGCCAGGATGCTGAATTTCAGCTTGTCGTAGCCCGGCGCGGGGTAATACATGCTGGGGCTCACGTCGAGCAGCAGGTGGGCGCGCAGGTTGGTTTCCTCCTCGTAGCGCTTCACGAAGAGCTTGTCGGTACGGGCAAACACCTTCCAGTCGATGTGGCGCGTGCTCTCGCCGGGATTGTAGAGGCGGTGCTCCGAAAACTCCACCGAGAAGCCGTGGTAGGGCGACTGGTGCAGGCCGGTGATAAACCCATCGACGAGCTGGCGGGCCAGGAATTCGAGGTTTTCGAAGGAGCGGATGGAGGCGAGGTCGAGGGGCATGGGTGGAGTGAGGTAAGGCCTGCAAACGCCTGTCGTCCTGGGCGCGGCAAAGGACCTTCGCACGATTGAACAGTTTACAGCAAACAAACGGGTGCCAATGTGCGAAGGTCCTTCGCTGCGCCCAGGGCGACAGGCGCCCAAAGATACCCAAACACCGAGCCCGCCCTCCGCGTTTATCTTTACCACGCATTTCGTAAGTTAGGCCTTTCAACCAAACGCCCGTTTCTATTTCCCACTCATACCCCACCCAATTCCAGTGGACGACCGTCACGACCAGGAAGAGATTTATTCCCAACGCATTAAAGCCGGCAAGCGCACGTACTTCTTCGACGTGAAAGCCACCCGCGGCCAGGATTACTACCTGACCATCACCGAAAGCAAGCGCCGCCAGAACGGCGACGACTCCGTTTCGTACGAGAAGCACAAAATCTTCCTCTACAAGGAAGACTTCCTCAAGTTCGTGGATGCCTTGCAGGACGCCGTGGACTACGTGCGCGAGGAGCTGCTGAGCCCCGAGGAAGTGGCCGAGCTGGACCGCCCCCGCGACTACGACGACCGGGACCAGCCCCGCCGCGAATTCGACCGCCCCGCCTTCGACCCCAACCGGGCCGACGACGCCTTCTAGAAAGCCGTCGGCTGACCGCTGCTGGCTTTTAATTCTACGGCGCGAATGGATGAAAATCCGTTCGCGCCGTTTTGCGTTGGCCTAAGCCGTACCTTTGCGGCCGAATTGCCCGCAATTCAACACTCAACATTCAACACTCAACCCTACATAAATGGGCCTCCGCTGCGGTATCGTCGGCTTGCCGAACGTCGGTAAATCCACCCTTTTCAACGCGCTTTCCAACGCCAAGGCCGAATCGGCCAACTATCCGTTCTGCACCATCGAGCCCAACGTGGGCGTCATCACCGTGCCCGACGAGCGCCTGCAGATTCTGGAAGCGCTGGTGAACCCCAAGCGCGTGCTGCCCACCATCATCGAGTTTGTCGACATTGCCGGCCTCGTGAAGGGCGCCAGCAAGGGCGAGGGTCTGGGTAATAAGTTTCTGGCCAACATCCGCGAAGTGGACGCCATCATCCACGTGGTGCGCTGCTTCGACGACCCCAACATCGTGCACGTAGCCGGCGGCGTCGACCCCGTGTTCGACAAGGACGTTATCGATACCGAGCTTCAGCTCAAGGACCTGGAAAGCGTGGAGAAGAAGCTCCAGAAATCGGAGCGCAGCGCCAAGGCCGGCGATGCCGTGGCTAAGAAGGAAGTGGTGTCGCTGCAGAAGTTCAAAGTCGCCCTCGAAGCTGGCCAGAACGCCCGCGCCGTAGCCGCCACCGAAGACGACCTGGCCGCCATTGCCGACCTGCAGCTGCTCACCATCAAGCCCGTGATTTACGTGGCCAACGTGGACGAGGCCAGCATTGCCAGCAACGGCAACCACCACGTGGAAGCCCTGCGCGAGCACGTGAAAGCCGAAGGCGCCCAGGTGGTGCTGGTGTCGGCCGCCATCGAAGCGCAGATTGCCGAGATGGAAGACCCCGAGGAAAAAGCCCTGTTCCTGGGCGAGTACGGCCTCACCGAGTCGGGCTTGAACAAGCTCATCCGGGCCAGCTACGAGCTGCTGAACCTCATCACCTACTTCACCGCCGGCGTGCAGGAGGTGCGTGCCTGGACCATCCACCGCGGCGACAAAGCGCCCGCCGCCGCCGGCGTCATCCACTCCGATTTCGAGAAGGGCTTCATCCGCGCCGAGGTGATTAAGCTGCCGGATTACCAGGAGTATAAAACCGAAGTCAAAATCAAGGAAGCCGGCAAAATGGCCGTGGAAGGCAAGGACTACGTGGTGCAGGACGGCGACATCATGCACTTCCGGTTTAACGTGTAATTCCGAACGGGCTGACAACAGCTGTCCAGCTGAGCTTGCCAGTGCTTTTCACAATACCTCCCTGCACCTCAGCCGGGATAAGTGGTGAAAGAATCTGGCAGGCTCAGACGGACCGGTAGATTCATCAAATGATGTGCTGAGTGGTATTGGTCCCCGACCGGATTCCGCGGGTTCGTCAGATTTTATAATTGCCCATGGCCGATGTTTCGGTAGGTACACCCATTTCGCAAACCAAGCATTTATCTTATCTGGATGGTTTTCGCGCCCTGATGGCGCTGTACGTGGTGGTGCATCACGCGAGCCACTACTTTGGCCTTGATGCCGACGCCTCGCGGCCGTATCACCTGCTTTATATGTTAAGCAGCAAAGGGCATTATGCGGTAGATATTTTTATTGTTATTTCGGGCTATTGCCTGTTTTTGCCGGTTGGGCGCAATAATGGCGCTTTACGCGACAACTATTGGGGGTTTATTAAAAAGCGGGCCAGGCGCATCTTACCGCCTTACTACATTGCCACGACTGTATCAATATTAATCGTCTTCCTGCTGTGGTTAAGCAATAAGCAACCGGTCAGGCTGGAACCGCTGGATAAGATTACTGGATGGGATTTATTGACGCACCTGGTTCTGATACAGGACGCCTTCGTAGAAACCGCCAACTCGCTGAATCATGCGCTCTGGTCAATTTCGGTGGAATGGCGCATCTATTTTCTTTTTCCGGTAATTGTAGTGCTTCTGCGGCGGTTCAATGCAGTCACCGTTCTGGTCCTGGCCGCTGCAGTGGTGCTGGTGGCATTTACGGTAGCCCGCTATTTTGGCCTCAACTTAGGCATTACGGGCATTAATCCTCATTACCTGCTGCTTTTTATCCTGGGAATTATCGCGGCAAAAGCGTCGTATCTGACCGCTGATGCTGTCGATAAACGGCATAGCCTTATGGGCTGGTACGTAGTGTTTGGAATTCTGGCGCTGCTTACGGCCGTAGCGGATTGGAGAACGGAATGGGAGTCTTATGAAATAGATGTATTAGGCACTAACTATGTCCTGCTGGATGTATTAGTGGGCCTCTCATCGGCTTGTTTGTTGGTAATAGTAGCGCGTGGCGGTTTTTCCTATTTGCGAAAGTTGCTTTCCTGGCAGCCGCTTAGCCTCACGGGTACTTTCGCTTACAGCATCTACCTTATTCATGCGCCGCTGCTTGAAGCTATTTATGTCTATTTGCTGACTCCGCTTTATATTTCGCCATTTGCTGGCATACTGTTTATGGATGTGGTAGGGGTGGTGTTTATTATTGCTATTTCATACCTGTTCTATTTATTGGCTGAAAAACCATTTATGACCAAGAAAAAAACGGTTGCGGCTTAAGCAATATTTAATACCAGTAAATAGCGAAATACCAGATTCCGGGGCTGAGTTAAGGGGCTTATCTGCTGCCTGGCTCAGCCCCGGAATCTGGTATTTCGCTATTTGCCCACCACCTTATATAGCATGCCTTTGCTGAGCTTATCCGTGGTTTTCATGCCATTGAGAATGGCCAGCTCCTCGTAGCGCTTGCTCGGGATGCCAGCAGCGGCGAACGCCGAAGCCAGCGTCTGCGAGCCGGTGGCAGTGCGGATGTGCACGTGCTCGGGCTGACGGTTCAGCTTGTCGGCTTCGGTGAGGCGGGCGTAGCCTTGCGCGGCTTGCTGGAACTGCGGCGCATAGGTGCTGAACGACGCCGGCGCGGCCAAGCCTACGAAGGCATAAATGCTCTTGCCGTCCTGAATGAGCTGGGCCAGGACGTGGGCCGGCGTGCTGCTGGAGCTGGAGCTGGAAGCCTGCTGGTCGCCTTCGAAAACGAGGGCCGGGAAGCCGTTGATGGTGGTTTTGCTGGCATTGGCCGAGGCCAGGCCGATGGACTTGGCGAGGCTCTGGCCGGCTTCGTCCAGCGAGCTGCCGCTGGCGCCCAGGAACACCAGCAGGGCCTTGCCGTTGGGTTCCTGCATCTGGAACTGCTCGGGCGAGTTGTTCGATTTCCAGCCCGAGGGGATGGGGAAGCGGAATTTCAAATCGGGGTGGTAGAACACGCTGTTTTCCACGAAGCCTTGGCGCGGGTCTTCGCCGAAGGTCAGGCCCTCAATCTGGCGCAGGTACTGGTCGCGGTTCACGGCCAGCGCCCGGTTGCCGACGGACTGCCGGGCCTGGGCAGCTAGCTGCTTCACGCGGGTGTAGCGGTCGGCCGAGTTGGGGTGGGTGCTCAGGAAGGTGGGAATGCTGCTGCCGCTCTGCTCCTCGGTGCGCTGCAACGTCTGGAAGAAATCGGCCATGTAGCTGGCGTCGTAGCCGATTTTGGTGGAGTATTTCACGCCCAGGCCGTCGGCTTCGTTCTCGTCGTCGCGGCTGTATTTCAGCATGCCCAGGCCTACCACCTGCTGGGCAATGCCGCCTACCGACTGCATCACGCGCGGAGCCAGCACCTGGCCCAGTATCATTGCGATGCCGATGCCGGTGCTGCGCGTCTGCTGCTTCTTGCCGTGCTGGGCCGTGATGTGGCCCAGTTCGTGCCCGAGTACCCCGGCAAACTGGGCTTCGTTATTGAAGTAGGCCATGATGCCGCGCGTGAAATAGACGTGGCCATCGGGCGTGGCGAAGGCGTTGATGACCGGCGAGTCGACCACGGTGAAGCCGTAGTCGCCGGGGCGGTCCGATACGGCCGTCATCTGCTTGCCTTTGGCGTCGATGAGGCTTTGCAGCTTGGCGCTGTTGTAGAGGCCGAACTGGGCAATGACGGCCGGGTCGGGTTTGGCGCCCTGCAGGGGCCGGGCGGTCGGAGTGGCGGGCGCAGCAGGGCGGCGGGCGGCCCAATCGGTAATGGTGGAAGAGCTGGCGAGCGGCAGCAGCAGGGCAAATAATGCACCGGTGCGCAGGGGGCGAAGCGAAGAAGAATTCATGGGAATAAATAAAGCGGAATTACCCGGTGAAGGCGACGAATGGGCTTGCAACGGTGGCGGGCCCGGTGCGGTTGCGCTGGGGTTGCTCATGATGAAAATGGCCTGAAGCAACCCACGGCCACAGCCAAACGCCAGGCACGCCTACGCCATTTTCCTGCCAAGTTGCGAACAGCCGCCGCGCTTTCACTCAAAACACACCTGCGGCGGGGTAGCATTGCGGCCGTTGTCGTGCCCGTACTTCCCCTGTAGCTCAATGCGTATTCTCCGGTTTTGGCCCGTTGGGCTGTCAGTAGCTTTTTTGTTGGGGGCGTGCAGCCGCCAGCCCACGGCCAGCAGCGCCAGCCGGTTTGCGGCCGCGCCGCCGGTCATCGACGGGCAGGCTGCGGAGTGGGCCGACTCGCTGCATTATGACCCCACCAGCAAGCTGCAATACCAAGTGCTGAACGACGGCCGCATGGTGTACGTGCGGCTGAAAGCGGCCGACCCCATCACCCAGGCCAAAATCGTGCGCCTCGGCCTCACCGTCTGGCTCGATACCACGGGCCGCAACCAGCACCAGTTTGGCGTGCACTACCCGCTGGGACGCCCGGCCGCCGGCCGCGACGCGACCAGCGAAACTTCTTCCCGCCCCGAAAATGCCGATGCATCAGCCCCAGACCGGGAGGCGGCCCGCCGGGCCCGCACGACCAGGGCCCTGGCCGAAATGACCGAAATGGAGCTGCTGAACTACAAAGGCAGCAAGGAGCCGACCCTGACCGACGCGCAATCGCAGCTGGGCGTGAAAGCGGCCGTGGCGCTCGATGCGCAGGATGACCTGCTGTACGAGCTGGCCGTGCCCCTGCGGCTGCTCTATCACAAGCTGCCGGCGCTAGCCACCGGCCAGAAGGCCGTGGTTGGTGTCATGCTGGCCGGTGGCAAGCTCACCATGCCCAGCCAGGGCGGCGGGGGCGGCGGCATGCAAGGCGGGGGAATGCGTGGGGGCGGTGGTATGCGCGGCGGCGGTATGGGCGGTGGAATGGGTGGTGGCGGCGGTATGCGCGGCGGTGGGGGCATGCGCGGCGGCGGCGGTGGCCGGGGCGGCTACAGCGGCGGGCAGCAAATGGCCCCGCTGGCCCTGAAAACCAGCGTAGAGCTCAGCGGGAAATAGCATTCAGCGGCGAGTGACAGGCTTTGTCAGATTGCCAGGCTATAACTGGCTGGGATATAGCCTACTGCCGGCTGTTCATGTCCACCGACTTGTAGCCGATGAGCAGGTCGGCGCGGGTGCCGGGCGGGCGGTAGTACACCAGCAGGTCGTACTGGTTTTCGGTTTCGTAGTGGCTGCCTTCGAAATACACCTCGTTGGGCGGCGTGCCCTGCGCGCCGGCCACGGCGAAATCGTAATTGTAATAGCCTTGCTTGAGCAGGGCGTGGCCGGTATAAAGCTGCCGGGCTTCGTCGTAGGTCATCTTGAACTCGTCCTTGAGCTGCCAGTCGCTGAGCGCCCCAAACACGTACACCGGCCCCGGTGCGGGCTGGTCGGCCTTTAGCTGGAAGGTGACGTTGGCGTAGTCGGCGTTGGTGGCCCCGTTGCCGTATTCGCGGCTCTCGAACACGCGCTGGCCGTTGGAATCCACGTATTGGTTGTAGGCGGTGAGGCTGCGCGACACTTCCGGCAGCAGCTCCACGGTGGTGACGGGCTGGGCGCGCGGGTCTACGTGCAGCACGCCCAGGCCCACCGTCTGAATGGAGCGGGTGTCGAAATACCGGTACTCGCTGAGGCCGGGAAAGGCGTTTTCGAAGTTGAAATACTGGTAGTCGAGCCGCCGCTCGGTGTCGCGCACAAAGGTGGGATGCAGGTTGTACTTGGCATTGTCCCAGCGGAAATTCTGGCGCAGCACCACCTTCACCTCCACGGCCGGGTTCACCAGGTCCACGCTGCCGTAGCTCACGCTGAAATCGAGCTGCTGCATGGTAAACCGCTCCTTGCCGCCAATGACGATGCCGGGGGCCAGGCCCACCTGCACCTGGTTTTCGTACACCAGCAGCCGGCGCGAGAGCAGCGGCACCCCGGCCGGCGTTTGCACCACCCACAGGTAGTTGCCGCTCAGCTTCACCTGCGGGGCCCGCGTTTTGTAATGGAAATACGGCGCTTTGGTGCCCGTGCCCACCCGGTAGTCGGTAATCAAAAACTCGTTTATCTCGCTCAGAAACTGCATATCCGTCAGCACCGAGGGCTGCCAGTTGGCGTCGCAGTGCACGAGCTTGGTGTTGAAGCGCTGGCTTTGCTCGCCCAGCACGTCGAACTCCAGCGTGATGGCCGGCGTTTGCCCCAGCGGCACCACCGGCGGCTGAAATACCTCATTCACCTGGCCGGTGGCCATGTAGCACTGCACGCTCCGCACATCGGGCGAGTAGGTGTAGTCCTGGTAGCGCAGGGTTTTGTCGGCGTAGTATTCGGGGGGCTTCTGGGTGCCGGGCGTGGTGCTGGTGATGGGGGTGCCCAGCGGCACACAGGCGGCTGCCAGCAGCAGGAGGGAAGCGAGGGGAAGTAAGCGCATGGCACGAAAGTACGGCCCGGCCGGAAGGATTGGGCCGGCCCGGCCCCGCGCCCCGGGCGGGCGGCCCACCCCGGCCCGGAACCGTTTTCCCCCGTTATTTTACGCGGTGAACACTGCGGCCCGGTCTCCGACCTGCCGCCCCGGCAACATTCCCACCCCCTTCAAAAACCCATTCCATGCGCGTACACACCCAGGAAACCCAGGCCAGCCTGACCCCCGCCACGGCACTGCAAATTCTGAAAGAAGGCAATAGCCGTTTCGTGAATAACCTGAAAGCCAACCGCAACCTGCTGGAGCAGGCCGGCTACACCGCCGACGGCCAGTTCCCGTTCGCCGTTATCCTGAGCTGCATCGACAGCCGCACCTCGGCCGAGCTGATTTTCGACCAGGGCCTGGGCGATGTGTTCAGCGTGCGGGTGGCCGGCAACATCATCAACGAGGACATTCTGGGCAGCATGGAGTTTGCCTGCAAGGTGGCCGGCTCGAAAATTATTGTGGTGCTGGGCCACTCGAAGTGCGGCGCCATCAAAGGCGCCTGCGACCACGTGGAAATGGGCAACCTCACGGCCCTGCTCAACAAGATTCAGCCGGCCGTTTTCAACGAGAAAACCGAAACGGAAAATCGCAACTCCGGCAACCCGGATTTCGTCGAGAAAGTAGCCCTCATCAACGTGCAGCGCACCGTGCAGGCCATTCAGGAGCGCAGCCCGATATTGAAGGAAATGATTGATAAAGGCGAAATCGGCATCGTGGGCGGCATGCACGACATTGCCAGCGGCCGCGTGGCCTTCCTGGAGGAGAAAGCCGCCGGGTAGGCGGCCTGCCGGCTCCCTCTACCGTTTTCGCCGTTACTTTGGGCATATGATGCGCCGACTACTTGCCCTGCTGCCGTTGCTGTGCCTGCTTGCCGGGCCCGGCCGGGCCCAGCGCGTGCGCATCACGGGCACGGCCCGGGTACCCAACAAGCCGTACAACACCGTATTCGTGACCGTTAACGATTCGATACGGAAAATCACGCGGGCGCCCGGCTTCGACCTGGCCACCGAAGTCCGGCTCAGTACTGATTCGACGGTGCGGGCCCGGGCCAAGGACGGCGGCCGGTTTGTCATCTGGGCGCGGCCCACCGATTCGCTCTTCTTCGAAGCCTACCACGCCATCCGGCAGGTGCACCGGGTGGCCGATTTGCTGCAGCGGCCCGCCATCCTCATCGAGCTGCAGCCCGAGCCATGCGTCCCATACGTGCCCTGCCGCGACACGCTGCCCCGGCACTATGCGTTCATCGGCCAGAAAATTGGCGTCGAATACGCTAAGCACGTTTATTACTGCGACCGGTTTTCGATGGACTCCAAATTCCAGGCCCGCTACCAGGTGCTCGGCAACGTGTACGGCCGGCTGCCCGGCGATACCGTGCAGTTCACGGCCTACGACCATTATGGCATGCCGCAGTTCAGCAAGCACCAAACCGTGCTGTTGTTTGTGAGCGAATACTGCCAGGAGCTGATTCATCAGAAATACCAGTATTTCCCCCTCTACAAAACCACCGACAACCGCTGGGCGGCCCCCTTTCCGGCCGAAGCCTACGCCACCCGGCCGGGGGCTTCCATCCTGAAGCCGCACCGGCTCAGGTTCCGCGAGCCGGTCGTTACCGACCTCACCGATTATGACCCGGCTTTGGTAGCGAAGCGTTTTCCGCCGCCGTATTACCGCATCGAAAACCACCAGGCCATTGCCGAATACGGCAGCTACGTGGACGAGCTGCTGGAGCTGGAAAAGCAAACCGTGCTCAAAGCCCGCGGCGTGGTGTTGAAATAGGCTGCCGCCCGCGCCGATACGTCGCACCCATTCCAACACTAAAAAGCCTCTCCCGAAGCGCAGTGCTTCGGGAGAGGCTTTTGCTTTCACGGCAATTCTGGCGCTACACCTCGGCCAGCATTTCCCAGCGGTCGTTCAGCTGCGCCAGCTCCTTCTTCACCTGCTCGAACTTCATGGTCGCGTCCTTGAGCTGGGCGGCGTTGTCGTAGATTTTGGGGTCGGCGAGCTGCTTCTCGTAGCCGGCCAGCTCCTTTTCGAGCACGTCGATTTTGGCCTCTACTTCGGCCAGCTCCCTGAGGGCTTTCTTCTGGTCGGGCGAGGAGGTTTTGGCGGGCGTGGCCTCGGCTTTCTTTTCCTCCTTGGGCTGCGGCTTGTTGGCCGATGGCGAGGGCAGGCCGGCTTTTTTGGCGGCTTTCTCGCGGTCTTCCTGCCACTGCTCGTACTCGGCGTAGGTGCCGGGGTACTCCTTCAGCTGGTAGTCTTCGATAAACCAGATTTTGGTGGCCACGTTCTCCACGAAGTAGCGGTCGTGGCTGATGACGATGAACGTGCCTTCGTACTGTTCCAGGGCCTGAATCAGGATGTTGACCGACACCATGTCGAGGTGGTTGGTCGGTTCGTCGAGCAGCAGGAAGTTGGCTTCCGAAATCAGGGTTTTGGCCAGGGCCACGCGGCTTTTCTCGCCGCCGCTCAGCACCTTGATTTTCTTGAACACCTCCTCGCCCGTGAACAGGAACGAGCCCAGCACCGAGCGCAGCTCCATGTCGTTGCGCTTCGAGCCGGCCTCGCTCATCTCCTGCAGAATCTCGTTGTCGAGTGTGAGCGACTCCAGCTGGTGCTGGGCGTAGAACGACATAATCACGTTGTGGCCCAGCTGGTGCTTGCCGGCGGTGGGCGCCTCGGTGCCCGCCACCAGGCGCATGAGCGTCGATTTGCCCTTGCCGTTGGCCCCGATGAGGGCGATTTTGTCGCCGCGCTCGATGTGCACGTTGGTGTCGCGGAAAATCAGCTTCTGGTCGTACTTTTTCGTCACGTGCTCCATGCGCAGGATGTGGCGGCCGGGCTCGACTTTGAAGGTGAACTTCATGTTGATTTTGGCCGCGTCCTGGGCCACGTCCTCAATGCGCTCGAGCTTGTCGAGGGCTTTCACGCGGCTCTGGGCCTGCTTGGCCTTGCTGGCCTTGGCCTTGAAGCGCTCGATGAACCGCTCGGCCTGCCGAATCTGGGCCTGCTGGTTCTCGAAAGCGCCTTTCTGGATGAGGTTGCGCTCCTCTTTCTCTTCGAGGTAATAGCTGTAGTTGCCGGCGTAGGGCACCAGCTTGCCGCCCAGCACTTCCACGGTGGTGTTGGTGGTGCGGTCGAGGAAGGCGCGGTCGTGGCTCACGATGATGACGGCCCCTTCGTAGTCGGCCAGGTAGTTCTCAATCCACTTAATACTCGGCAGGTCCAGGTGGTTGGTGGGTTCGTCGAGGAGCAGGAGGGAGGGCTGCTGGAGCAGGATTTTGGCCAGCATCACGCGCATGCGCCAGCCGCCCGAGAAGCTTTTCAGCGGCTTTTGCAGGTCTTCGGTGCTGAAGCCCAGGCCTTCCAGGATTTCCTCGGCGCGGGCCTGCATGGTGTAGCCGCCCAGCGCCTCAAACCGCTCCTGCATGGTGGCCAGCTTGTCCACCAAATCATCGGAGTAGTCGGTTTCAAACAGCACCAGGATTTCGTCAATCTTCTTCTGCAGCTCCAGCGCTTCCTCGAAGGCCTGCATGGCCACGTGCAGAATGCTCTCGTGCGTGTCGTAGCTCAGCAAGTCCTGGTTGAGGAAGCCCAGCGTCACTTCCTTGCTCATCGAAATCGAGCCGCCGTCGGCCTTGTACTCGCCCACGAGCAGGCGCAGCAGCGTCGATTTGCCGGTGCCGTTGAGGCCGATGAGGCCGATTTTATCCTTGGGCTTGATGTGCAGGCTGGCGTTGTCGTACAGCGTGCGGGAGCCGAAGTGGAAGTCGAGGTCGGAGATTGAAATCATGGGGTCGGGGTATTCGGGGGCAAAGGTACGGCCGCTGCCGTGGTAAACGCTGCCGTGCCCGACCGATATAAACGGCCGGCCAGGCACAAAAAATCCCCGCAGCCGGCGCTACGGGGATTCTCAGACGCTTAAAAAAGGGCCGGATTTATTGCTTCACCACTTTCAGGGTACGGGTGCGGTCGCCGTCCTGGTAGCGGGCCAGGTAGAGGCCGGCGGCGAGGTTGCCGAGGTCGAAGCGGGCTTCGCGGTTGCGCACGGGCAGTACCTGCAGGGTGCGGCCGGTGTGGTCGAGCAGGAGCACGGTAGCGGCCGCGCTGGCCTCGGCAGGGGCCTGCACGGTGAGCCGGTTGGCGGTCGGGTTGGGATAGGCATTCACGCTCAGCGCTTCTTGGCCGGGCAGCGTGGCCGTTACGGTTGAGTTGATGCTGACGCCCATTACGTTGAGCGCCCCGAGCGTAGCGGATTTCGCGATGCCGATGCTCTGAATCGGCTTCGCGGCATTGGCGGCCAGCAGCGTGAGGCGGAATTCGTAGAGGCGCGGGTCGGTGGTGCTGTTTTGGATGACGTTGTTGTCGCGGCCCACCCGGCCGAAGCCGCGCAGGGCGATGTTGCTAGTGCCCGAAAACCAGTCGGCCGCCGAAAGGCCCGTGAAGACCTGCGTGGTGCCATCGGTGAAGGTGACCGTGGCGGTGAAGGCGCTGGCCCCGTTGCCCGACGTCGCCAGCAGGTACACGTCCGATGCCGCCCGCGGCGTCGGAAACGTCAGCGTGCCCGAGCCCACGCCGTTGATGCGCAATGAGTTGTTGGCGCTGTACGAGGCCAGCTGAAACGACAGCCCGGTGGTGTTGGCGCTGGTGAAGAGCCCGCTGGCCGGCAGGAACGAGGTGGGGGCCACGCCCGTGGAGCCGATGAACGTGGGCGCCATAAAGTTAAAGCGGTTGCCCACCGCGCCACCGTCCACGTCGTCGGTGGTCGAGGAAATGACGGTGCCGGTGCCGTTGGCCACCACGTCGGCGTTGTACCCCGTCACGGCAACCGGCAAAAAGGCTGCTTGCGAAGTGACGGCAGCGCCCAAACCAAGGGCGCTCAGGAAGAGTGTGCGAAAAGGAGTAACGGTTATTCTCATAATCAAAGAGGTAAGTGGAAAAGCATGTTTCCTCCAAATTTAGGCGGAAACACGCTTTTTCCATAGATATGCAGCAGGTTTTGTGAGGTTCCGGCTACTTTCCTCTTGCCGAGGGCTGCGCTAGCGTCTGCCCCACCGGCACCGGCAGGCCAAAATCGGGCGTGCCATCGGCGCGCCAGGTAAAGGGCTGCATGCGCGGCGAGCGGAAGCGGCCGCAGCCCTGGCCGGGCTCGTCGTTGGCGTGGTAGAGCAGCCAGTTTTCCTTGCCATCGGGCGAGGTGAAGAAGGAGTTGTGGCCCGGCGCGTATACCTTATTGGCGGCCGACTGCTGAAAAACCGGCTCCGGCGACTTGGTCCAGGATGCCGGATTCAGCACGTCACTACTGACTGAGGCCGTGAGCATGCCGAGGGCGTAAAAGTCGGTCCAGCAGCCGCTGGCCGAATAAATCAGAAAGAGCTTGTCGCCGTGGCGCAGCACTTCGGGGCCTTCGTTCACATCGACGTGCGGCGGGTCATTCGGGTTTTTCAGGTCGCCGTGCTGCTCCCAGGCGTAGGTCGAGCTGGAGACTTTCACGCGCGGGCCGGCCAGCTCCCAGGGGCTTTTCATGGGCGCGAGGTAGATGCTCTGGCGGCCGTTGGTGTCGCCCTCCCAGCCCGACCAGATGAAATACAGCTGGCCCTTGTGCTCAAACAACGACCCGTCGATGGCCCACTTATCGTTGGCCGGGTCGGCAATTTTACCCCGGTCAATCCAGGTGCCTTGCAGCGGGTCGGGCGAGCTGTTTTCGAGCACCCAGAGGCGGTGGGTCTGGTTGGTGCCGGCATCGGCGGCGTAGTAGAGGTACCACTTGCCGCGCAGGTAGTGCAACTCGGGTGCCCAGATTTCGCGCGAATTCGGGCCGGTGGCAGGTGGCGTCCAAACTACCTTTTTCTCGGCCGTTTTCAGCTCGGCGAGGCTCCTGGTTTTCCAGAGCGTGAGGTTGTTGCCGGTGGTGTTGGTGTAGTAATAGTAGCCGTCGTGGTAAATCGTCCACGGGTCGGCTCCGGAGGGCAGCAGCGGGTTGGTGAACGTGGCCGCCGGGGCCTTTGTGGCGGCGGTGGTCGCCGTCGTGGCCGGGCTCATGGGCCGGGCGCAACTGCCCAGCAGCAGCCCGAGGCTCAGTACCAAATTGAGAGAAGAGCGCATCATTGCAGTTACCTGAAAAATTCAGGGCCAGCTTAACGGCCGGCCCTGAATCGTGTCAACTATTTAGTATTCATCTTCTTGATGAAATCGGCTTCGTCCTGGCGGTAGGGCGTGCCGTCTTTGCGGAACACCTCGTGGAACCACTCGTTGGGCTCACTGCCGTCGGCCAGCGGGGTATCCCAGGCGTACTTGGTGTTGGTTTTGCCATCGACCAGGCCCCAGTTGATGGCGGCGATGTGGCGCTTTTTCAGCATGGGCAGGATGTTCACGAAGCGCGAGTTGCGCGGGCGGGCCATGTACTCGGTGCAGATGAGCGGCCGGCCGTGCGTTTCCAGCAGCTCGGCCACCCGCTCGTGGGCGGCGGTTTCGTCGTAGTTGTGGTAGGTGATGACGTCGGAATGCAGCGCCTGATACATGTTTAACTCCTTGAAACCCCAGTTCCAGAGGCCCATGCTCAGCGGCTGGTCGGGGCGCACGGCGGTGGCCCAGGCAAAGGTGTTGCGCACCAGCGGCAGCGACGCATTGACTTTGCCCGAGTTGCCGGGCTCGTTATACAAGTCCCAGAGCAGTACGCGCTTATCGTGGGCAAAGCTCGTGAGCACGTCAGTCACGTAGGGCTTCAGCTGCATGAAGGTGGCCGAGTCGCGCGAGGCCGGGTCGCCGGGGTCCTGCATCCAGCCCGAGTTGTGCACGCCGGTTTTGGGCGCGGGCTGGGTGCCCACTTTGGGGTCCTTATTCCAGCAGTCGTCGAAGAAGACAAAGATGGTCTGAATGTGATGCTTATCGGCAATGGCGAGGTAGTCGCCCATGCGCTTTTTGAAGCCGGCCGGGTCTTCTTTCCAGGCCAGGTTGTGCAGGAATACCCGCATGGTGTTGAAGCCGATGCCCTCGGCCCAGCCCAGTTCCTTGTCGATGGTGGGCGCATCGAAAGTGGCCGCCTGCCACATTTCGAGCTGGTTGATGGCCGTGCTGGGGATGAAATTGGCGCCCGTCATCCACGGATGGGCATTGTACCAGGCGTTGGCTTTGGCGGCAGACCAGCGCGTGTCCTGGCCCATTGCCGGGGCAGCAGCCGTGCCTTTGGTTTTAACCTTTTGAGCCTGAGCTGCCGGCGAGCCAAGCAGCGCCAGCCCGAGCAGCAGGAGCGAAATTTTTTTCATGCGAACGTGGTGAAAGAAAAGTTGGGGGAGAAAATAAAAATCAAGGAGAAAAAGCCGCCGCTACTTGCCCGACGGCACCGGCTGCGGCGTGCTCAAAGCCGCCGGCACGCCGAAATCCGGCGAGCCATCGGCGCGCCAGCCGAAGCGCTGGGCGCGGGCGCTGCGGCCCTCGCACTTGCCATCGGCGGCGGCTTTGGCGTGGTAGATAATCCAGTTTTCGCGGCCGTCGGGCGAGGTGGTGAAGCCGTTGTGGCCGGTGCCCCACACGCCGTTTTCGGGCGAGGGATGAAACACCGGCTCCGGCGTTTTCACCCACGATTCGGCCTTGAGCGGGTCGGTGCCGGAGCGGGCCGTGAGCATGCCCAGCGAGTAATTATCGTCCCAGCAGGCGCTGGCCGAGTACACGATGAACAACTGCCCCTTCCTGCCGGCCAGAAATTCGGGGCCTTCCAGAATCTGGCGGCCGCCGCCCTTTTCCCAGGCAAAAGTGGGCCGGGCAATGATGGTTTCGCGGGTGCTGTCAATCGTCCAGGGGTTGCGGAGCGGGGCAATGGCCAGCACGCTCTGCGGCCCCACGTAGGCCGAATACAGGAAATACTGCTTCCCGCCGTGCTCAAACACCGAGCCGTCGAGGCCTGAGTATTTGGTGTTTACGCGGCCCTTGTCAACCCAGGTGCCAGTGGTAGGGTCGGCGCTGCTGTTTTCCAGCACAAACACGTAGCGCGTGGCGTCGCTGGGCTTGGCCTTATCGGAAGCCGTGTAGTAGAGGTACCATTTGCCGCCGAGGAAATGCAGCTCGGGCGCCCAGATTTGGGTGGAGTTGGGGCCGGCGGCGGGGGGCGTCCACACTACCGCGCCGGTGGCTTCCTTCACGCCTTCCAGCGTGCTGGCTTTCCAGAGCGTGATGTTTCGCCCCATGGTGTTGGTGTAGTAATAAAAGCCGCCGCGCCGGATGACCCACGGGTCGGGCCCGTTCACTTTCAGTGGGTTAGTGAAGGTGCGGCCCGAGGCGGGGGCCTGCGCCAGTGCGCCGGAGGCACCGCCCAAAAGCAGGGCAGCCGCAAGGGTAAGTTGACGTAAAATCATAGCTCAGGGAATGATGGGAAGGGCCACGACGCGCAGCTTGGTGCAGCCGTAGGGAATGAAGGTGAGGGTTTCGGAATTGGCATCCACGGGGCCTTTATAGATGCCGTCGCGGGGCGTCACGGGCTGCGGAGCCACGCCTTCTTCGAGCTGCCAGGTGGGCAGGCGGCGGCCACTCACCGTGATTTCGATGGGCGCGTTGGCGGTGTTCCAGTAAAAGCCGTCGGCGCTGGTAGTCAGCTGCTTCAAGGTCACAGTAGTAGCGCGCACCGGGTCATCAACCACGGCGCGGGGCAGGCCGTAATTCCACGGACTGAGGGGCGCGAGGGTGAAGTAGCGGCCTTCGTCGGGGTGCTGGCTTTCCTGCCACTGCTCCTTGATGCGCAGCGCGTACACGAGCGGGCCGCGCTCCAGCGTGCGCGAGTTGCGGGCCCAGCTGCTGGTGCGCACTGGCATGGGCAGGCGCAGGGTGAGGCGGTCGGCCTTGCGCCAGGTGCGGCTGATACTGATAATCTGCCCGCCCTTGTCGGTGCGCAGCGGCTGGCCGTTGAGCAGCACGGTGGCCTCGGCGCACCAGCCCGGTACGCGCAGCGCGAGCGGGAATGCGGCAGGCTTTTTCAGGTCCACCACAAAGTTGACTTCATCGCCAAAAGGGTAAGTGGTTTCTTCCCGAATGGTCACCGGCACGTTGCCGTTCACGCTTGCAGTCAGCGTGTTGGGGGCATACTCCAGCGCGGCCAGGCCCTGGGCCGGCGTGGCGTACCAGAGGTGTGTGGCGAATTTGGCCCAGCCCTGGTGCATGTTCTCGGTGCAGCAGGTGTAGCCCGCGTAGGGGCCAAACACGTTGTTCATGCCGTGCTCGAAGGGCAGCGAAAAGTTGAACACGCCGCGCTGCACCTGCACCTGGTTGGCCACCTGGAAATACTGGCGGTTTTCGAAATCGTCGGAGGTCTGGGTGGGCAGCGCGTTGTAGGCAATGCGCTCCAGCGCGTCGAGGTAGCCCGGCTCGCCCGTGATGGCGGCGGCCTGCTCCAGCGAAAACATGGTTTCGACCACCGCACACAGCTCGCTGCCTTGGGTGGGCAGGTTGCCGTGCAGGTCCTCATCGGCCGAAAACATGCCGTTGGGCAGGCCGTGCAGGGTCATAATATCCTTCCAGCCCGTGCGCAAGGCCCGGGGCAGCGCCGGCTGGTCGGGGTGGGCCTGGGCGTACACCACGGGCAGTTTCAGGCCCAGGCCCACGTTCACGCCGTGGCGGTCCATCCAGTGGGCGTCGGTTTGGTTGGCGGCGGCCTCCATCACCCAGTCGCGGTTGCCGAGCAGGGTGGTCCAGGGCGTGGTTTGCTGGTACAGCAGCTCGCCCAATTCACGCAAAAAGGGCTCGCCGGTCTGGCGATACAACCAATACACGACCAGGAGATTATCGCCGCCCCGCACGGTGCTCCACTCCGTCCACCGGCCCAGCGGGGCAGCTTTCAGATTAGCCAGCTGGTAGCGGAAATACCTGGTCAGGAAAGGGATAACACGGGCATCGCGCGTGGCCTGGTAGTGCTGCTGCATCACTTTGAGCATCACCATGCGCGGCCACCAGTCCTGGCCCTGCGCGCCCTGGATATCCAGCAAATGCCCCGCCTGCTGCTCCTCTTTGGTAAGCGGCCCGAAATAACCCGAGGGCCGCTGGTTGGTAATCGACCAGTCGATGTAGCGCCGCACCTTGGCTAGCAGCGGTTTATCGGCCAGCGCATACGCCAGTGGCACAGCGCCATCGAGCCAGTAGGGCGTGGCCTCCCAGTTGTCGCCGGTGCCGCCCAGCCAGCCGTTGCGTTCGCGCAGCTTGGGGAAGGTTTCGTCGAGGTGGCCGGTGGTGTGGTCGCGCATAATGCCCAGGTGCGTGCGCAGCCAGCCGGCCGGCCGGATGGCTCCCGGCGCCAGCTCCTCGTAGGCCAGCGGGGCCAGCGGCGCGGCCGACTGTGCCAGCACAGGGCTGCCGCCAGGCAGCAACGCAGCCAGCGACCAGCAGGCACGGGGCAACAGATTCATGGGCAAAAGCGCGGTGGGTGGGAATGGATGCCGCGAAGGTAGCAAATACATGCAAACGTTTGCGTGTATTGCCAAAAAAAAGACGCCAATCTATTTCCTTGCCTTCCCTGCTCCGGCCTCGGCCTACCCGATGCGCAGCGACGACGCGCGCACAAACAAATCGGGCTGCAGCACCATGTGCCGCGGCGCAAACTGCTGGTTCTGCTCCTGCATTATCTGCAGCAAAAGGTGCGTAGCCGACCGTCCCATCAGCTCGCAGTGCTGGTCGATGGAGGTGATTTTGGGCACCGTGAGGCGGGAGAATACCTCGTTGCTAAAGCCCACGAGGCCAATGTCTTCGGGTACGCGCAGGCCACGCTCCTGGAGCAGCTCCAGCGCGCCGGCGGCCGAAAAGTCGCTGCCCGAAAACACGGCATCGGGCGGCTGGGGCAGGGCCAGCAGCTTGCTCATTCCGGCGGTGCCGTCCTGCATTTTCATGTCGCCCACCACAATGAGCTGCTCCTCTACGGGCAGGCCGAACTCGCGCAGGGCATCCTCGTAGCCCTGGCGGCGCTGCTTGTAAATGTTCAGATGCTGGGGGCCGCTAAAGTGGGCAATGCGCCGGTAGCCTTGTTCCAGCAGGTGTTTGGTGGCGCGGTAGCCGCCGGCCCGGTCATCGAGCACCACGGCATTCACGTTGTAGCCTTCCAGAATGCGGTCGAAAAACACCAGCGGAATGTCGCGCTTACGTACTTTCTCGAAGTGCTTGAACTCGGTGGTGGTGCGCGACACCGACACCAGAATGCCTTCTACCTGGGCGTTCATCAGGGTTTCCAGGTTTTCGCGCTCGTGCGCAATGTCTTCGTTTGACTGGCAGATAAGCACGTGATAACCAGCTTTGCTGGCTGCGGCTTCAATACCCTTGACTACCTGCGAGAAGAAGTTGCCGTCGATGTGCGGCACCACCACGCCCAGCATGTTGCTGCGGCCCCGGCGCAGGCCCGAGGCCAGGCTATTGGGATGGTAGCCAAGCTCCTTGGCCAGCGCGGTTACCCGTTTCACGGTGGCTTCGCTGATGGCACTGTGCCCGCTCAGCGCCCGCGATACGGTCGAAACGGAGATGTTGAGCTCTCTGGCCAGGTCCGTGATGGAGGCGCGTTTTTTTGCCACGAGTAGGGGAGGAAGATGCCTGGAGCGACGCGGGAAGACGACGCTGCCTGCAAGGATTTGGTGCAACAGAGCGTGCAAATATTGCACGGATTTGATGGACTCCTGGTTGCCCGCAAATTAAATATTAATTATGCAAACGTTTGCGTAATTGATAGCATCCTTGTTACCTTGCGGCCGGCTTACATCCATTCATTTCCCCCTTTTCTTATGTCCCATCCGTTGCGTCGGCCGCAGCTGGCCGGAAGCATCGCCAGCTTGCTGCTGGTGGCTTCCGCGTGCAGCTCGCCATCCACTTCCGAAACCACCACCGCCCCGCCGCCGGCCGCGGCCGATTCTACTGCCATGCAGACCGCTGAACTTGCCAAACCCACGGCAGAATCTTTCGGAAAAACCAAAGAAGGAACTGAGATTCAACTGTTCACCCTGGAAAATGAGCATGGCCTGAAAGCCACCATCAGCACCTACGGCGGCACGCTGGTGAGCCTGCTGGTGCCGGATAAGACCGGCAAAATGGGCGACGTGGTGCTGGGTTTTGACGACCTGGCCGGTTACCTGGGCGAGCATCCCTACTTCGGCGGCACCATCGGGCGCTACGGCAACCGCATTGCCAAGGGCAAGTTCTCCATCGACGGCAAGGCCTACCAGGTGCCCACCAACAACGGCCCCAACTCGCTGCACGGCGGCACCATCGGCTTCAACCGCCGGGTGTGGACGGCCCAGCCCGGCACCTCGGCCGATGGCCCCACGCTGACGCTCACCTACCGCAGCCCCGATGGCGAGATGGGCTACCCCGGCACAGTGGACGCGAAGGTGGTGTACACCCTCACCAACTCCGATGCCCTGCGCCTCGACTACACCGCCACCACCGACAAGCCAACGGTGGTGAACCTCACCAACCACAGCTACTTCAACCTGAGCGCCGGCCAGGTGAAAGACATTCTGAGCCACGAGCTGACGCTGAACGCCGACCGGTTTACGCCCGTCGACAATACCCTGATTCCGACCGGGGTGCTGCAACCCGTGGCCGGCACGCCGATGGATTTCCGCCAGCCGCACACCATTGGTGAGCGCATCAGGCAGGTGCCGGGCGCGGCCCCCGGCGGCTACGACCACAACTGGGTGCTGGCCGATAAAATGCGCAGCAGCCTGGAGCTGGCCGCCACGGTATTCGAGCCTGCTTCGGGCCGCCTCATGACGGTGTACACCGACCAGCCGGGCTTGCAGTTCTACTCAGGCAACTTTCTGGACGGCAAGCAGAAAGGCAAAGGCGGCGTGACCTACACGCAACACTACGGCCTGGCCCTGGAAACCCAGCACTTCCCCGATTCGCCCAACGAGCCCACGTTTCCGAGCACAGTGCTGCGGCCCGGCGAAACCTTCCACTCCACCACCGAGTACCGGTTTGGGGTGCGCAAATAGGCAGGCGTAACGGCTGCTGATACCGATAATTTGTTTAGCCCGGCCGGTCCCGATATGTGTGGCTGGCCGGGCTTTTTTCTTGCTAAATCCTTTCCTCATGCTACTCCCAAAATTCCCACTCCTGCTGGCCCTCACCGGGCTGGGCCTGGGCGCGGCAGCGGCGCAGACGCTGCGGGCGCCGGCCTACCCGCTCATCACCCACAACCCGTATTTCAGCGTGTGGGCGTTTCAGGACGAGCTGACGGCCGCGCCCACCCGCCACTGGACCGGCGAGGCCCAGGCGCTCGAAGGCGTAATTCGGGTGGATGGCAAAGCCTACCAGTTTCTGGGCGATGCTGCGCCGGAGTACCGGGCCGTCATCCCCACAGCCCAGGAAACGCCTTATACCGCCCAATACACCTTTGCCAAACCGGCCGCTGGCTGGGAAAAACCAGCTTTCGCCGCCGCCAAGAGCTGGAAAACCGGCCCCGCGCCGTTTACCGATAACAAGACTTTGCACGGCACCACCTGGACGGGCGGCGAGGTCTGGGTGCGCCGCACCGTGACGGTGCCCGCGCTGCCTACCGGCAGGCTCACGCTGTTTCTGTGGCACGACGACGACGCGGAGGTGTATTTGAATGGCGTGCTGCTGCGCAAACAGCCGAGCTACAACGGCCGCTACGAGTATTTCGACCTGCCCGAAACTGCCCGCCAGGCCCTGCGCAAGGGCGAAAACGTGCTGGCCATGCACGGCAGCAGCCCGCAGGGCGGCGACCACCTCGACGCCGGCCTCTACGAAGCGCTGCCGCAGCTGCACCTCCCCAAAGCCCACCAAACGGCGGTGGCCGTCACGGCCACGCAAACCACGTATTCCTTCGAGGCCGGCTCGGTAAACTTTACGGCCTCCTTTTTCTCGCCGCTGCTGCTCGATGAGCTGGAAACCGTGGCCCGCCCCGTCAGCTACCTGACGGTGGGGGGCCTCACGGCCGATGGCCGGCCCCATGCCGTGCAGGTTATGCTTAGCGAAAGCGCCACACTGGCCACCAACACGCCCTACCAAAGCGTGAGCACGCAGGCCGGCGACGCGGCTGGCCTGCAATGGCAGGCCGTGGGCACCACCGCGCAGCCCGTGCTGGGCAAGTCCGGTGATAATGTGCGCATTGACTGGGGGCAGGCCTACCTGGCCGCGCCCGGCACCGCGCCGCTGGCCACCGGCAATCCGGCCGAGCTGAAGGCCGCCTTTGCCAAAACCGGCCACCTGCCGGCGGCCAGGCCGACGAGCGGCCCGGCGCAGCGCGTGGCCCTGGCCGCGGTGCTGGACCTCGGCAATGCAGCGCATGTGGTTGAGCAACACGTCCTGCTGGGCTACGACGAGCAATACGCCGTGCAGTATTTCGGCCAGAACCTGCGGCCCTGGTGGCGGCGCGATGCCGCCATGACCATGCCCAAAGCCCTGCAAGCCGCCGAAGCCGACTACGCCCGCCTGCGCCGGAAAGCCACGGAATTCGACGAGAAGCTGGTGGAGGATGCCTACAAAGCCGGCGGGAAAAAGTACGCTGATTTGTGCCAGCTGGCTTACCGCCAGGCCATTGCGGCGCACTCCATCGTGGCCGGGCCGAAGGGCGAGCTGTTCTTCTTCTCAAAGGAAAATTTCTCCAACGGCTCCATCGGCACCGTGGACATCACCTATCCCTCGGCTCCGCTTTTCCTGTTGTATAACAATGAGCTGGCGAAGGGCATGCTGCGCTTCATCTTCGATTACAGTGAGTCGGGGCGTTGGAAAAAGGACTTCCCGGCGCACGACGTGGGCACCTACCCGCTGGCCAACGGCCAGACCTACGGCGAGGACATGCCCGTGGAAGAAGCCGGCAATATGCTCATCGCAACCGCCGCCGCAGTGCGCATGGACGGCCAGCCCGATTTCGCCCGCGCGCACTGGGCCACGCTCACCAAATGGGTGGGCTTCCTGAAGCGCGACGGGTTCGACCCCGCCAACCAGCTCAGCACCGATGACTTTGCCGGGCACCTGGCCCGCAACACCAACCTCTCGGTGAAAGCCATTGTGGGCATGGCCTGCTACGGGCAGCTGGCCCGCCAGCTCGGCGATTCGAAAACCGCCGACGAGTACCAGACCCTGGCCCGCGACCTGGCCCGGCAATGGCAGCAGCTGGCCCAGGACGGCGACCACTACGCCCTGACGTTTGACAAGCCCGCCGGCTCGTGGAGCCAGAAATACAACCTGATTTGGGGCAAAGTGCTCGATTTGAATGTGTTTCCGCCCGAAGTGGCGCAGCAGGAGCTGGCCTTCTACCTCGGCCATCAGCAGCGCTACGGCCTGCCGCTCGACAGCCGCAAGACCTACACCAAATCGGACTGGATACTCTGGACGGCCACGCTCGCCACTAGCCAGGCCAGCTTCGAAGCCCTCGTCGCCCCCGTCTGGCAGTTTGCCAACGACACGCCCAGCCGCGTGCCGCTCACCGACTGGCACGAAACCACCGATGCCCGACAGGCCGGTTTCCAGGCCCGCTCGGTGGTGGGCGGCTACTTTATGAAGCTCCTGGATAAGAAGCTGAACAATCGATAGGCGGCTTGAATTCTGTTGAAGACTTAACTGTATCGACCAATGAAATTTGCTCATGTTGCGGGGGTAATCAGCGCAATGCTGTGCTCCGGGGGGGCGCAGGCCACCGTGCGCCTGCCGCGCTTTGTGGCCGACCACATGGTGCTGCAGCGCAGCCGCCCGGTGCCCATCTGGGGCTGGGCCGATGCCGGCGAAACCGTGGCCGTCACGTTTCGGGGCCAGACCTACCGGGCCACGCCCGCCGCTGGCACCGGGCGCTGGCAGCTGAGCCTGCCCGCCCAGGCGGCGGGCGGGCCGTACGAGCTGACCATCAAGGGTCGGAATACGATTGTGCTGCGCGACGTGCTGTTTGGCGATGTCTGGCTGGCCTCGGGGCAGTCGAATATGGAGTGGCCGGTGCGCGATGCGGCAAACGGGGCGCAGGAAACTGCCGCCGCCGACTTCCCCCAAATCCGGCTGCTGGGCGTGGATAACACGCCCGCCTTCACGCCGCAGGATGATATCCGCAGCGCGGCGGGCTGGCAGGTGTGCGGGCCGGGCACGGTGGGCGGCTTTTCGGCCGTGGCGTACTTCTTCGGGCGGAAGCTGTACCAGCAATACCACGTCCCCATTGGGCTGATTGCCAGCGAGTGGGGCGGCACGCCCGCCGAAGCCTGGACCAGCGCTGCCGGCCTGCGTCCGCTGGGCGACTTCGATGCCGCGCTCGCCCAGCTAGCGCCCCAAACCGGTAGCGCCGAGGCCGTGGCCACGTATTACGCCACCAAAGAGACGGCCTTTCAGCAAGCCCTCGACCTCCGCGACCAGGGCAGCCGCCGCAACTCCGGCGGCTGGTTTCTGCCAATGTACGACGACCACGCCTGGGCCACCATGCCGCTGCCCGGCAACTGGGAAAGCCAGCCCGAGCCCGCCCAGCTACGGGCGCTGGATGGCATCGTCTGGTTTCGGCGCGAGGTGCAGCTGAGCGACGCCGAAGCCCGGCAGCCCGCCCGCCTGCTCCTGGGGCAGGTTGACGATGCCGATTCGGTGTGGGTGAACGGCGTGCCCGTGGGCGGCGGCACCGGCTGGAACCAGTTCCGGCGCTACCCCGTGCCGGCCAGTGCCCTGCGCCCCGGCCGCAATGTGCTGGCGGTGCGGGTGGCTGACTACCAGGGCGGCGGCGGCATCATCGGCCCGCCCGACAGCCTGCGCCTCGATGTGGCCGGACGCCAACTGCCGCTGGCCGGCCCCTGGCCCTACCGCATTGGCTTCGACCAGCGCGGCCTGCCCGCCAATATGCGCGTGCCCCGCGATGCCCAGCACCAGCCTGCGCTGCTTTACAATGGCATGATTGCGCCGCTGGCAGGCTTGGGCCTGAAGGGCGTTATCTGGTATCAGGGGGAGGATAACTCGGGCTGGGCGGCCCAGTACCGGCGCTTGTTTCCGGCGCTTATTCAGGCCTGGCGCACGGCCTGGCAGCGGCCCGATTTGCCGTTCCTGTTTGTGCAGCTCGCCAATTTCCAGCCCGACCAGCCCGCCCCCGCCGACTACGAGTGGGCCGAGCTGCGCGAAGCCCAGGCCCGCGCGCTGGCCTTGCCCAAAACCGGCATGGTCGTGGCCATCGACATCGGCAACCGCGACGACATTCATCCCCGCAACAAGCAGGAAGTAGGCCGCCGCCTGGCGCTTGAGGCCGGGCGCGTGGCCTATGGCGACGCCAAAGTGGTGAGCCAGGGCCCCAGCCCCGGCAAGCCCGTGGTGGCCGGCGCTACGCTGCGCCTGCCGCTGCTGGCCCACGGCACCGGCCTCGTGCTGAAAGAGCCGGGCGGAACCACGCTGCGCGGTTTTGCCATCGCCGGAGCCGACCGTAAGTTTTACTGGGCCCGCGGCCACCTCGAAGGCAACACCCTGGTGCTGAGCAGCCCGCAGGTGCCCAAACCCGTGGCCGTGCGCTACGACTGGGGCAACAGCCCGTTTCCCAACCTCTACAACCGCGAGGGCCTGCCCGCCGCCCCCTTTCGCACCGATACCTGGCCGGGCCTGACGGAAGGCCGAAAGCGGTAACAGCGCTGAGGTAGTGATTCTACCTCACTCGGCTGTGCTGCAGCCCGGGTTACCTGAAAAGATAAGGCCGTCCCCCTGCGATACTACGCAGCAGGACGGCCTTATCGGGCTAAAAAATAGGGCGGAATGCGCCGCGTCGGACCTCACCGGGTTTATGTTCCCACCAGTTCACCTTGTTTGTCCGTCGCTGTAATGGCTGCATTCCGCCCGTTTTCGGTGCGCTGCCGCGGGGCGCTTGAGCCGCAGCAAACCGTCATAAATCAATCAGGCCAATGCCGCTAGCGGCTTTTGCGGCGTGAGTTGGCCTTCGCCGGCTCAGCCGTAGGCCTGGGCAGCGGCGCGGTCTGGTAAAAGGCCTGGCACTGGTTGTCCACGAAGTTGAGGGCGACTTCCAGCACCGTGAGGCCATCGGCCCCGGGCACCAGCTGCGAGCTGTAGTTGGGACAGGGGTTGTCCTTAGCTTCGGGCACGGGCACCGGGGCGGGCACTTCGGTCCAGGGGCCCTGGCCGTTGTGGTCGTTTATCATGTACACGCGGCCGTTGTTGGCTGCCACGGCGTTGTCGGTGTTGTTGAGCAGCATCTGGCCCACGGCCAGCAGGCGGCCCTGGGCCTGGCCGGCGGCCGGGGCCCACGCCACGGTGGGCGCGTGGGCAAAATGGTGGCCTTCCGTCGATTCGATGCGGGTGCCGGCGTCCGTTTTGTCGCCCCAGCGCAGGCCGTCGGGCGAGTGGCGCAGGTAGGCATCGCAGCCCTGGCCGCAGATTTCGTAGCTCATCACGAAGCTGCCATCGGGCACGCGGCGCACAATGGCCATGCCCGGCCGCCAGGCCCCGTCGGGCCGGCCCACGTCGATGGTTTCGAGGCCCCAGGTCAGGCCGCCGTCGGTGGAGATTTTGTGGGCGAGGGCCTGGTTGTAGCCCTCGGCCTTGTGCTCTTCGGTGGAATAATAAACGACCAGCTGGCCGTTGGCGGCAATGCTGAACTCCGCCTCCCACAGGCCGATAAAGCCCTTCACCGGCTCCGAGAAAAAGCTCCAGCTCCTGCCGCCATCGGTGCTGCGGTAGAGGCGAATGGAGCACGGCCCGCGCCCGCCCCGGTCGGTGCCCACCGAGGTGGCCCAGAAGAGGGCACCGGCCGGTGTGTCGCCCAGCTTCTGCGGCACTTCGTAGAGGCCGCTGCAGCAGCTGCCGGGCGGCGTGGTTTCGGCCACGTCCGACAGGTGCTGCCAGCTGCGGCCGTTGTCCGGGCTTTCGTAGATGGCGCCGGCCTTGCCAATGTCGAAGCTGGCCAGCAGCCGATTGGCGTTGCCGCCCTGACTCAGGCGGATGACGCGGGGGTAATACGTGGGCCGGTTCAGCTCAAGCCGGCTTTGGGCGTCGGCTGTGCCAGCCAGGGCCAGCAGCAGGGCTGCCGCGCCGCCCATACGTTGAAAAAAGTGTTTCATGGCTCAGAAAGAAAGAATGGAACAACCGGGCTACTCGCCGGCCGGCCTGGCTTGCGGCACATTGATGGGCACCGGCAGGCCGAAATTGGGCGTGTTGTCGACGTTCCAGGTAAACTTCTGGATGCGCGGGTTGCGGTTGTCGCCGCAGCCCTGGCCCACCAGGTTGTTGGCGTGGTACAGCAGCCAGTCTTCGGTGCCGTCCTTCGATTTGAAGAAGCCGTTGTGGCCCGGCCCGTAGGCCCCCGCCGCCGCGTTGGTGCTGAACACCGGCGTGGCCGACTTCGTCCAGTTGGCCGCCACCATCGGGTCGGCGGTGCTGCTCAGGGTCAACATCCCAAGGGCATAATCATCGGTAAAGCAGTGGCTGGCCGAGTAAATCAGCACCGTTTTGTTGCCGTGCTGAATGATTTCCGGGCCTTCATTCACCGGCACCGGCCCCGACCGCTCCCAGGCATACTGCGGGCTGCTGAGCTCCACGCGGGGGCCGGTGAGGGTCCAGGGGTTGCTCATCTCGGAGATGTAAATCCGCTGGATTTCTTCCACGTTGTCGCGGTGGCCCGACCACAGCAGGTAGCGCTTGCCGCCCTGTTCAAACACCGTCCCGTCGATGGCGAAGACATCGGCCGCCGCATTGAAAATGTGTCCTTTTTCCGTCCAGGTGCCGGTGGTGGGGTCGGCGCTGGCGTTTTCCAGTACCCACAGGCGCTGGCCGCCGCAGCAGCTGCCGGGCCCGGCCGTGACGTAGATGTACCACTTGCCGTCGAGGAAGTGCAGCTCCGGGGCCCACACGTCGCGCGAGTTGGCCGCGCCCGCCGCCGGCTGCCAGGCTATCACAATGGGGCCGGTGGCCAGCTCGCTCATTTTGGCCGTTTTGCGAATGCGCACATCACTGCCGCTGGTGCTCAGGAAGTAGTAAAAGCCGTCTTTCTGGTACACCCACGGGTCGGGGCCGGAGGCCAGCAGCGGGTTGGTGAACGTGGTAGAGGCCGGGTTGGTGGGCGTGGTAGTGCCCGTGGTTACTTCCTTCTTGCAAGTAGCCAGACTCAGTCCCAGCAACAGATATAGAAAGGTCTTACGCATGGTATGGTTGTGAAAGGCGTGAACAGGCTGATTGCTTGCGCGCTAGCGGGCAACAACCAGCTTGCGGGTAACCACCGCATCGGCGGTGGCAATGGTGACGACGTAAGCGCCGTTGGCCAGGGCGGGCATTCCCGACAGGGCTTGCGAGCCGCTGCCGCGCAGGGTTTCCTGCTGCACCAGCCGGCCCAGATGGTCGTGGATGGCCACGCGGGCTTCGGTGAGCTGCGGGCCCAGGTCGAGCTGCACCGCGCCGGCCGCCGGGTTGGGGTAGAGGGCCAGCGCACCCGAAGCGGCGGCCACCGTGGCCAGTGCCGGCCGGCCCGCGTAGATGATGGTTTGGGTGCCCAGCTTGTTGTTCAGCAGCTGGTTGTTGGTGAAGGTCATGTGGGTGTCGGCATACTGCGTGAAGCGCTCCAGAATGCCGTAGCCGTCGTTGTTGTTGAAGTGATTGTTGCTCACAATCACGCCATCGCAGCCGCCAATGTTGTTCTGAAACGTGAGGCCGCTCTTGTAGTGCGTGTAGTCCACGGTGTTGCTGTCGAAGCGGGTGCCGTTGGCTTGGTCCGTGCCGATGCCGCCCACGCCCCGGTTGGCGGTGTTGTTGAGGTGCACCCAGTTGTTGTACACGTAGCCGTTGTGGCTGCCCAGGTCCACGGTCAGGCCCTCGGCCCCGTTTTCGTAAATCTGGTTGTCGCGGATGGTGCCGTCGGAGTGGCCATTCTGCGAGATGCCCACCATGTAGTTGTAGTACACCGAGCAGCCAATCACCGTGTTGAGGGCGCACACCGGGTTGCCGGTGTTGTGCAGCAGAATGCCCGCGCCCACCGCCGTCGAGTTGCCGCAGTTGTGCACCTTGCTGTTCGACACGGTATTGTGCTGGCCGTAGATGATGATGCCGGCCTCGGGCAGATTGCCGCCGTCCAGCTCAATTAAGTCGATGGTGTTGTAGTTGCCGGTTATCTCAAAAGCGGCGGCGTTGTAGGAGTTCGGCGCTTTGCGCACCACCGCGCCCTGCTCGCCCCGAATGGTGATGCTGTTTTTGCCCAGCGGCAGCCGGATGGGCACGTTCACGTAGTGGCTGCCCGCGCGCAGGACGATGATATCGCCCGGCTGGGCCTGGTTAACCAGGGTTTGAAACGCCGAGTTGCTGCTGGGCGCGCTCTGGTAAAAAGTGGTGGCCCGCACGGGCCGGGCCAGGAGGGAAGCGCCCGCAAGGGCAAGGCCAGCAAAGAATGCTTTCATGAAAATGTGGGAATTTGGGAGAGTGGAGAGAAAAAAAGACCGTGGGCCATTGAGAAGCTGCCTTACCCAATTCCCCACGGTCTTAATAAGTTGTGGCATTCACAGCCACTCCCGGCAGCTTAGTAGCCCGGGTTCTGCTTCAGGTTGCGGTTGGCCGTCAGGTCGGTGCGCGTAATCGGCAGGTATTCCGACTTGCCAATCACGAAGTTGATGAAGTCCGGGTCGTGCGACGGCACTTTCAGCGCGTCGATGTTGGCCTGGGTGCTCAGCAGGCCCCAGCGGTTCAGGTCGAGCCAGCGGGTACCTTCGCCGGCCAGCTCGCACACCCGCTCGTGCATAATCTGGGTCCGCATCGAGGCTTGGGTGAAGGTGCCGGTCAGGGGCGGAATATTGACCGAAGGCCGGGTGCGAATCTGGTTGATGAGCGGCACAGCGGCCGAGGTCTGGCCCAGCTCGTTCAGGGCTTCGGCCTGCATCAGCAGCACGTCGGCGTAGCGAATCATGCGGAAGTTGATGCCCGAGAAGTAGTTCTCGAAGTTCTGGGTGCGGTCGTCTTCGTACTTATGCCAGAAGGTGTCGGTAAGCGGCACGTTGCGGGTCTGGTACGTTTGCCCGAACAGCAGCATGGGGTAGTGGAAGACGCTAATGTCGCGGCGCGTATCAAATTCGTGCCGGGTGGTGCTGCCGGCCACGTAGTTCAGCGATGAGTCTCTGAATTCCGTCAGCAGCCAGGGCCGGGCGCGGCCGTCGGTCCAGCCAATGCCGGGAGGGCCAAAGAACTGGGGCCGCTCGAAGCCTTCGCTGGCCCCGGCCACGTCCTGCCCGCCGCCCTGCAGGGCGCTCGAGAACTGCACCTCGAACACCGACTCGCTGTTGTTTTCGTTGGCAATGGTGAAGTTGTCGAGGTAGTTCGGCACCAGCGCGTAGCGGTTCGAGCTGATGATGGCCGTAAACAGCGCCGAGGCATCCGCCCAGCGGTGCTGCTGCATATACATCCGGCCCAGCAGGGCCTGCGCCGAGCCCTTGGTGGCGTGGCCTACCAGGCCGGTCACGGGCAGGTCGGGAATGGCGGCCAGCAGGTCGGCTATTACCTGGGCCTGGCCCTGGGCCACGGTGGCCTGCGGCACGTTGGTGGTGATGGTGGAGGGTTCCAGAATCATGCCCACGTTGCCAAAATGCGTCACGAGGTTGAAGTAGAACACCGCACGCAGGAAGTGGGCCTCAGCCAGCAGGCGCTTCTGCACGGCGGCATCCATCGAGATGGCCGGCACGTAGGCCAGCACCTGGTTGCAGCGGTAAACGCCGCGGTAGTGGTCTTCCCAAATCACGCGGGTGGGCTCCAGGTCGTAGTCGAACTGCACAAACCGGGTGAAGTTGGCCAGGTCCGTCCAGGGGCTCAGGCTGTAGCCCTCGTCCGAGCGAATGTCGTTGGCGAAGTGAATCCAGCGGGCGTAGGTGCCCGGAAACTGCAGCGCCGAGTAGGCCGCCGTCACGCCGGCTTCGGCATCGGCCTGGGTTTTCCAGAAGTTGCTGGTGGTGGGCTGGTTGGGGTTTATTTTTTCCAGCAGGTCCTTCTGGCAGCTGGTGGTGGTGAGAAGCAGGGCCCCGAACACGGTGGCCGCTGCGCGTTTATATAAATTCATGGCGTAAGACGAGAGACGAAGTGGGAATTTGAAGGGGCCTTAGAAGCCAAGCTGAATGCCGCCGATGTAGGTGCGCAGGTTGGGGAAGGCGCTGTAGTCGACCCCGCGCTGGAAGAAGTTGCCGTTCACGAATTCCGGGTCCGGGCCGCTGTATTTGGTGATGGTGAACAGGTTCTGGCCCGTCACGTACACCCGCAGGCTGCTGAAACCCTTCATTTTGCCCACTACCGAGGCCGGGATGGTGTAGCCCAGGGTAATGTTCTTCATGCGGGCATAGGAGCCGTCTTCGAGGAAGCGCGAGCTGCCCCGGGCGTTGGAGGCGGAGGCGGCTTGCAGGGCGCTGGTCGCACCGCCCGACTGCAGGGCACGGGGCGTGGTCGTCGAAGGATTCTCGGGCGTCCAGGGCGAGAAGTCTGCCCGGAAATTGCTCGGGTCGTCGGTGCGGTCCATGGTGGCGCGGGCCACGTTGAACACCTGGTTGCCGGTGGTCCCCTGAATCAGGAACGACAGGTCGAAGCCCTTGTAGCCGGCATTGGCATTGAAGCCAAACTGCAGCTTCGGAATGTCGGTATCGTAGTACACCCGGTCGTCGTCGTTGATTTGGCCGTCGCCGTTGGTGTCCTTGTAGCGCACGTCGCCGGGCTTGGCAAAGGGCTCAATCACCTTGCCGTCGGCATTTTTGTAGTTGTCTACCTCGCCCTGGGTCTGGAAAATGCCATCGAACGGAATCAGGTAAAACGCGCCCACCGGGTGGCCCACCGCCGTTTGCGTAGCACCGCTGCCGATTACCTGGCCCTCCTGCGAGAGCTTAAGCACCTGGTTCTTAACCGTCGAGAGGTTGGCCGACACCCCGTAGGTGAAATCCGCCTTGTTCTGCTGGTAAGCGGCCTGGAATTCAAAGCCTTTGTTCTGCAGCTCGCCAATGTTTTGCACGGGCGCCCCGCCGGAGTTGCCCAGCACCGCCGGTATCGTCGGGAACACCAGCGCATCCTTCGTGTTCGAAGTGTAGTAGTCGACCGAGAACGTCAGGCGGTTATCCAGGAAGCCAAAATCAAGGCCGTAGTTGGTCGTGTAGCGCGATTCCCACTTGATGCCCGTGCTGGGAATGGCCGTCTGAATCTGGCCGTTGTTCACGTCCTGGCCGTTGAAGGGGTAGTTCACGTTCTGGTTCACCACGCCTTGGTAGCGGTAGTCGCCAATGTTGTCGTTGCCGTTCACGCCGTAGCTCACCCGCGCTTTCAGGTTGCTGATGAACGGAGCGGCGCTTTTGAGGAATTCCTCCTCGCTGATGCGCCAGCCCACCGAGCCGGCCCCGAAGTTGCCGTAGCGGTTTTCGAGGGCGAAGCGGGAAGAATAGTCCCGGCGGAAGCTGCCGGTCAGCAGGTAGCGGTTCTTGTAATCGTAAACCACCTGGCCGAAATACGAGCGTTTGGAGTTCTCCGTAATGCCCCCGCTCACGCTGGTAGTGCCCGTGCCCGCCGAGATGACGTAGCCGTCCTGCGCGCCCGGCGCGTTATTCACAAAGCTGCGGGCCGTGGCCGACGCGTTGGTGTCTTTGCGGCGCTGCTCCGAATAGCCCAGCACCACGTTCACGTTGTGCTCGCCGAAGCGCTTGTTGAAGTTAAGCGTGTTTTCCGCCAGCAGGAAGGTGTTGTCGCCCCGGTTTTCAACCAGGAACGACGGGTCGGTCGGGGCGTTCTGCGAAATCCGGCCGAAGCGCCGGGCATCGCGGTCCACATAGTCCAGCGACTCCACGCCCAGGTTCAGCTTGTAGCTCAGGAAATCCAGGAAGGAATACTCCGCCGTCACGCTTCCCTGAATGCGGTTGTTGTACTGCGTGCGCGTTTCAATGGTTTGCGAGCCCACCGGGTTGGTGCCGAAGGTGTTGGCCGCGGGCGAGCCGTAGCCATAGCCAGCGGTATAGGGCGACTCGGCCGGGTTATACACCGGAATGGTGGGCAGCAGGCGCACGGCATCCTGAAAGGGCTGGCCGTTGGCCAGCGTGGCAAAGGCATGGGCCAGCTGCACCGATTCCGTCACCTTGAGGCGGCCGTAGGTAATGCCCGAGTTGAGGCGCAGGGTGTAGCGGCTGAAGTCCGTCCCAATCAGCGCGCCTTTTTGGTTGAATGCGCCGGCCGAAACCAGGAAATTGGTGCTGTACTTTTCCCCCGTCGAGCCCCCCGACAGGTTCACGTTGTAGTCCTGCACCGTGCCCGTCCGCAGAATCTCGCTCTGCCAGTCGGTATCGGCGTAGTTCTGCGGGTTGGCCACCGAGCCCGGCAGCGGCAGGCCGGCATTGGTGTAGGCCTGGCGCTCAATGGCAGCCCACTGGCTGGCATTGGTCAGCTTCCAGCGGCTCACCGTGTTCTGCACGCCGGCATAAGCCGTCACGCCAACGCTCGGCTTGCCCGATTTGCCCCGGCGCGTGGTGATGATGATAACGCCGTTGGCCCCGCGCGACCCGTAAATGGACGTCGACGAGGCATCTTTCAGCACCGTCAGCGATTCAATGTCGGTGGTGTTCAGGTCGCGGATGTTGTCCGTCCACAGCCCGTCCACCACGTACAGCGGCGAGCTGCCGCCGTTGATGCTGCCCAGGCCCCGAATGACGACGTTAGGCGCCTGGCCGGGGTTGCCGCTGTTATTGATTTGAACGCCCGTGGTACGTCCCTGAATGGCCTCGGTGATGCTGGCAACGGGCGCTTTGTGCGCGCCGGCCACGTCCACGCTGCTCACGGCGCTGCTCAGGTTCTGGCGGTCCTGGCTGGTATAGCCCATTACCACCACTTCGTTCAGCTGCTGGTTGTCCACCTTCATCGAGATGTTGATGGGCGCACCGGTCACGGCGGCTTCCTGCGTGGCATAGCCCACCGACGAGAACACCAGCGTCGAGCCCGCCGGAGCATCCAGGGTAAACTCGCCGTTGCTGTTGGTGGAAGTACCGTTCTGGGTACCCTTCACCAGAATGGTGACGCCGGGCAGGCCTTCGCCCTTTTCATCGGTCACGCGGCCCGTCACGGGGGCCGCCGGCCGGGCGCTGCTGTGGCTCCACACCGGACGCAGGGTGGAGGGCGCGGCGCTTGCGGCGGCTACGGGCAACCAGCAGGCCAGCACGGGCAACAACAAACGCCCCGAAGGGGGTAAAAACTTTTTCATTTGGGTGGGACTAAAAAGTGAAAAAAAAGCGGATAGTCAGCAAAAAAAGCCTCAATTCATGCAAACGTTTGCGTGAAAGGCGAAAAAAAAGCGCTGCATCCAAAGGACTACAGCAGGCTGGTAAGGAGGATGGCCGGTTGCCATCGATGAAGGAAATAGTCTTATTATCAGGGTGTTCCGGGTGTTGCCAGCTTATGCTCAGACGAGATGGAGGTTGCTGAATGGCGTAAAAGTAAAGTAAATTCACCAAAAAGCAACTTCGGCAAACGATTTCGCCAGCCTTTTTATCAGGCCCGGAGATTTTCAGTCAATGCTTGCCTGAACAGTATTCCAAGCGCGGTTCCAACCCCCAACGCCTCTTTTTGCAATGCCGGCCTCCTGCCCGCCAGACGGGCAGCGCCACAACCAGCTGAACCAGCCTGCATCGTGGCGCCAGCCAGCTACCATAGCCAATACCGGGCTTGCCAATTCCCTGAATGGTTTTTATCGATTGAAATATAACAACTTGCGTGCGAATAGTGGATGCGGGCCAGGCGCATAGGCTGCCTGGCCCGAATGCTGAAATTTGCAAACGTTTGCGTTTGCTCCGGATTTATGCCACTTTTAGTGTTTCAACTGTTCTCCATCGGAGCACATTTGCTCAATCCTTTCAGCAGACTGTTACACCGGGCTTGAGCGACGGCTGCCTGCAGCTGCGTTCCTCGGCTATTGCTTCTCACCTATGGCTTCTCGTCGTCAATTTCTGAAGGGCTCCGTGACGGGCCTGGCCCTGCTGTCTCTGCGGCCGGCCGCCGCCCGTGCTGCCCGCACCTACACCAATCCGGTGGTGGCCCGCAATTTCCCCGACCCGTTTGTGCTGCTCCACAAAGGGCAATACTTTGCCTTTGGCACCACCGGCCGGGGCCGCACGGCCGATGGCCGCGTGTTCACGCTGCTCACCTCCACCGACCTGGTGGACTGGAAGCCGCTGGGCGGAGCACTGACGCCGCCACCCGGCAGCGCGGAGTTCGACTTCTGGGCGCCCGAAGTGGTGCTGCACGATGGCACGTTCTATATGTATTACTCGCGGGGCGGCGGGGCCATTGGGGCCACCGTGGGGCACCAGCTGCACGTGGCCACCAGCACCCGGCCCGAGGGGCCGTACACCGAAGTAGCCGCCCTGCCCGTGGCCGACAGTCCGTTCACCATCGACGCCCACGCGTTTCGGGACACCGACGGACAGTGGTACCTGTTCTACGCCCGCGACTTCACCGATTCCGACGACGGCTACTATCCCGGCACCGGGCTGGTGGTTGACCGCCTCACCGGCATGACTAAGCTGGCCGGCCAGCCCCGCACGGTGCTGCGGGCCCGCCACAGCTGGACGGTGTTTGAGAAAAACCGCCTGATGCCGCTCTACGGCAACCGCACCTTTGCCCAGTGGCACACCCTGGAAGGGCCGTTTGTGCGCCGCCACGCGGGCAGGTACTACTGCTTTTTCAGCGGAGCCAATTTCCTGACCGACCGCTACGGCGTGGACTATTGCGCCGCCGACCACATCATGGGGCCCTACGTCGATTCGGGCTCTGATGCCGGGGCGCGGGTGCTGCACTCGGTGCCGGGCCATGTGCGCGGGCCCGGCCACCACTGCCACGTGATGAGCCCCGACGGCCGCACCGAATACCTGGTGTACCACGCCTGGAACGCGGCCATGACCGAGCGCCAGATGTGCATCGACCCGCTGGCCTGGACCGCGCAGGGCCCGCGCTGCCTCGGCCCGACGTACACCCCGCAAACGTTGGGATAGGGAAATTCAGGCAGCCTGGCCGGGGAGCTAAGCCGCTACGGCCGCTTTCGCGGCGGCGGTTTCCTGCGCGGCGGTTTTCAGCAGGCGCAATTTGATGATGCCGAGCTTGTCGAGCGACCAGATGACGGGGTAGGAGGGGTCGAGCTCCCATTTCCTGACGCCGAAATTGACGCGGCTGGGCAGCTTGTGGTGGTTGTTCTGAAACAACTCGCCGCCGGTCAGGAAGTCGAAAAACAGCGAGTTGCGGCTTTTATCGTGGTTGTCGAAGTTCTGGTAGCCGTACTTATGGCCGGCCCAGTTCACGATGGCCCCGTGCACGGCCCCCATCATCAGGTGAATGGGCAGCAGCAGGAACTGCCACCAGGCCGTGGCGAAGGTGATGTAGAACAGCGTGTAGGCCAGGCCCCAGGCCAGGCGCGAGTACCAGCGGTGGGCAAAATCTTCCAGCGCGGGCCACTCCGGGTAGTCGCCCTCGAAGCGCTGAGCGGCCACCGACGTGCCCTGGATGCACTCCTGGTAGGTATTGCGCGTCTTCCACATCATGGCGAAGGCGTTGGCGCTGTTGTGGGGCGAGTGCGGGTCGCGGTCAGTGTCGGAATAGGCGTGGTGCATGCGGTGCAGCAGCGCGTAGGCCCTCGGCGACATGAAGCTGCTGCCCTGCGCGGCGTAGGTCAGCACGAAAAACAGCCGCTCCGTGAGGGGCGCCATCGTGAACATGCGGTGCGCGGCGTAGCGGTGCTGGAAAAACGTCTGCGTGAAAAGCGACAGGTACCAGTGCGCGGTAAAAAAAAGAAGAATAGCCATCGAAGAACGAAGAATAAAGAAGGCAGTCCGCAGGTCGAGAAAAAGAAACCCGGAGACCTTTTTATGCTGGCTCAGCTGCTTCGGTTTGGCTATTGCTGGGGCAAGGTACGCAGGAGAAGGGTGGGAAGGATGGGGGTTGGGTACTGGGCCGTCTGTCAGCCTGAGCGCAGCGAAGGATAACAGACGCCCAATGCCTGCTATCCAGCTGCCCTTACTTCGGCAGGGGCGCTTCGTCGGCGCTTTCGCTGAGCTTCTGGGCTATTTTCTGGGGCACGCCCACATTGTTGAACAGCCCGCTCACCACGCCCTGCCGCCAGAGCGTGAACACCGAAAAGCGCGGCTCGCGGGTGCTGGTCATCTCGCCCGACACCAGCTTGCCGCGCTTGCGCGGGTTCTGGTCCCGGATGACGATGACGTTGGCCGCTTTCGAGAGGATGCGCTTGAAAAACGTCTTCTTGATTTCCTCGTCCTTGTAGCCCAGCAGCTCCATTTGCAGGCCCGTGTACTCGGTCCACATCGTGCCCGTCACGCGCTTGCGGTCGGCCTGCAGCGCGAAGCGAATGCGCTGCACCTCGCCCTTCTTGAACTCGACCAGCCGGGTGGGCACCGTCATGGGGTTGATGATGGCGAACTGGCCCGGCCCGAACGTGCCCCACACCCGGTGCCGGCCCCTGGGGTCGAGCACGTACATCGAAACCCGGGCATCGACGCGGCACTGGTCCTGCAGATAGGTGGTGGCCCGGCCGGTGAGGGGCGTGGCGGGCGTCATGCGCCGCCGGTCGTTGCTCAGGTTGAAAAAGCTGCCGTTGAAGCGCGTGATGCGCAGCTTGCCGATAATGGGCGTGAGCGGGCTGCGGTAGGTGGTGTAGAGGTTGCCGTTCACCAGGTCGAAGCGGCGCACGTCCACGGTCACTTTCAGCTTGCGCATCTCCTCGGGCGAGATTTTGGAGAGGTTCGGGTTGATGGGGCCGCGGCCATCCGAGGCAATGAGCACGCGGGGGCTCCGGGCCGTGGCCCGCGCCAGGCGGAAGTCGCCGTGGTTCACCAGGTTGGGGTAGTCGAGGCCCGCCAGCGTGAGCGCCGCCACCTTGATGGTAACGGCCGGGGCCTGGTAGCCCTTTTTCAGGTTCATTTCCACCGGCGAGTAGCGGGGCTTCAGCCGCATGTCCTCGAAGCGGAGCAGCTGAGCATCGGTATCGACCTTCACCCGCTCGCTGCTAGCAAAGTAAAACGGCGGGTCGAAGGGCGACGACAGCCGGCCCGACTGCCCCTGCCAGCCCAGAGCGTAGGCAATGCGGTCGGGCGCGTCGTCCGACGGCTGGTCGATGCGGATGCTGCGGCCCGTCAGGTTCAGTTGGCGGATGTGCGGCGAGTGCCGCCAGCGGCCAATGCGGATTTCGGCATTGCGCACGCGCAGCTGCGCCAGGTCGGAGCGGCGGGCCACGCTGCTCAGCAGCTTCCAGAAGGGCGGCGGCGGCTGGGCCGGCGGAATAAAGAGCACAATGGCATCGTTTACCGCCAGGGCTTTGGCCTGAAAACGGTGCTGGTGCTGGAGCTGCGCGGCATCGAACCCGCTGAGCGTCAGGCGGGGCAGCGTCACGTCGAAACGCGCGCCGCCGGGCTTGCCCTGGCCCGGCGCGGGTTGGCGTACGCGCAGGTTGTGCAGCTCGAAAGTTCCTGTCCGGGTCGATAGATGCAGGCTGCCCAGGGCCACCGAATGCGCCGCCAGCGTGGCCTGGCTGCGGCCTAGCGCCACCGTCCAGGCGTTGGCAAAAAACACGCTCTGCGCGTTCGGGGCATCGGCCGGGTTGTAATGAATGGCGGTAGAGGCTACTTCCAGCTGCCGGATAATCGGGTTTTCCGTCGTGCCTGCCACGTGCAGGTAGCCGCCATGCACTGCCAGATGGGCCAAATCGAAGCTCCGCAGCAAATGAGTGGTCGAATCGGAGCTGCCCGAAGAAGTCGGTTTTGCCGGCAGGGTCGCGGTCAGCTGCGGGGCTTGCACCAGCAGCGAATCGGCCCGGAACCGGTGCCGGTGCTGCAGGGCCGCCGCGTCCAGCCCGGTGAGCCGCAGCCGGGGGAGGGCGAGCGCCAGGCGCGGGGTTTGGGGCGAGGCGGCTTCGGAAGGCGTGACCTGGGCCGAATCGAGCTGCAGCTTGCGGTCGGCCGTCGAGAAATCCAGGCCGGCCAGCGCCAGCGCATGGCCGGCGGCCCGCGCCTGGCTGTGCTGCAGCTGCAGCCGCCAGCCCGCCGCGTAGGCCAGCCGCTGCGAATCGGCCGCGCCTTCGGGGCTGATGAGCAGGTCCCGGGCGCTAAGGTCGAGGCGTCGGACGCGGGCCGTGGTTTGGGTGCTGTCGGGCAGGTAATGCACCTGGGCGTGCTGCAGGCCGGCATAATTGATGGCAAGTCCCTTCAGCTTCAGCGGCAGCCGCTGGTGCAGGGGCTGGCCGGCGCGGCGGGTGGGGTTGGCGGCCAGCGCCAGCACATCGAGCCGAACGGAATCCAGCACCACGCTATCAACCGGCACCACGCCTTTGCGCAGCAGCGCCAGCAGGCCGATGCCGGTCACGTTCAGCTCGGCCGCGTCGAGGCGCAGGCGGGGCAGCGTGTCGGCCACCTGGGCGGCCGGGCGCAGGCGCAACCCGCGCAGCCGGATGGCGCGCTGCATCAGGCTGGTATTGAGCTGCGCGATTTGCAGCCGGTACTGGCCGTGGGTTTGCCGGCTGACCTGCTTTTCCAAAGCATTCAGCAGCCACGCATCCAGAAAATGCAGGGCCACCAGCACCGCCACTGCCAGCAGCCCGGCCATTCCCAGGAGCCACCACCCCCAGCGCCGGCCGCGTACAGGAGGTGAAGCAGGGGAGGGAGGGAAAGGAGGGTCGGTTTCTGACACGGCACGAAGGGCAAGAGTAGCGTAACGGCAAAGGCCCTGGCTATGGTTGTGCGGCCGGACCGGTATGTCGATGGAAAGCGCGGTTTTCCCGACCAGCCCGCCGCCCGAGGTGCGCCCTTCGGCCCCCGGTGCCGGCGTACTTTGGCCGCAGGCCCTACATTTGGGCCATGCATAAGCCTGTTTCTCCCGATGCCGTCGGCGCGGCGCTGCTGGCCTCGTTCCGCCACAGCTTTCAGCAGTACAAAGCCCTGGCCGACCGGGCGCTGGCCCAGCTAAGCGAGGCCGAATGGCTGCACCAGCCCGCGCCGGGCAGCAACAGCGCGGCCGTCATTGTGCAGCACCTGGTGGGCAACCTGCGCTCCCGCTTCACCGATTTTCTCACCACCGACGGCGAAAAGCCCGCCCGCCAGCGCGACCAGGAGTTTGCCGAGCCGCAGAACGCCGCCGGTATTCCACCCCTGAAACAGGCCTGGGCAGCTGCCTGGCCCATCTTGTTCGATTTGCTCGACGCGCTTCAGCCCGCCGACCTGCTGCGTCCCGTTACTATTCGGGGCGAGGCGCACACGGTGCTGGCGGCCATGCAACGGCAGGTGGCGCACTATGCGTACCATGTCGGCCAGCTGGTGCAGCTGGCCAAAATCATTCGGGGCGAAGATTTTCACTCCCTGAGCATTCCCCGCGGGCAGAGCGAGCAGTTCAACCAGCAAATGACCAGCGCCCGCTAGAAAAAAAACGCATGCAGCACGACGATAAATTACTAATCCTTCGGGACGTTGACGCGGTTATTCAGCAGGAAGTCGAAAAAGAACGTACCAGCCCTATGCTTGCTATCACCTCTTTGCTCAGCCCGCCGCACGTTTTGCGCATCAACGCCATCATCAAGCGGCTGGAAGAAAAGTTTGGCCTCGACGACGTGCAGGCCACCCTCGACCCGCACCTGACCTACCAGCTGGCCGGCGTGCGCAAGCTAAGCTCGCTGAAAGCCGTGCTGGCCGACGTGGCCGCCGCCACCGAGCCCTTCCCGGCCTTCACCACCGGGCTGGGCGTGTTTCCGGGCGAGCGGCCGGTTATCTACATTCCGGTGCTGCGCTCCGATGCCCTCAACGCCCTGCACCGCCGCATTCTGGCCGCCACGGCCCCGCTCTGCCTGCGCACCGACAAGTTCAGCGGCCCCGACTGCTGGCTGCCCCACATTTCGCTGGCCCTGCACGACACCACGCCCGACCTGCTGGGCCCCGTGCTCGCCCTGCTCAACCAGGAAACCTACAACCTCAAAATCACCATCGACAACCTCGCCATTCTGCGGCAGGAAGGCGAGTTGTTTGTGAAAGAGGAAGTATTTGAAATGGGCGGCAAGGCCTTGAAAAGCCACAAGGAAGCCGATGCGCAAAGCCGTGAGCTGGCAGAAATAAACCAGTCCTGCCCGGTTGAGGAAAGCGAAGGCTAGGGGGCAATTAAGCGTCATGCCGGGCGCTGCCGATGCAGGACGTTTTTTGTTTCTACACCGAAGGCGGCACCTGCGTCCCGTTGTCGAGGCTCTGCCACAGGTACTTGCAGGCCAGCGAGCGGTAGGGCCGCCAGCTCTCGGCAATGGCCGTCATGCGCTTTTGCAGGGCCCGGCCGGTTTCCTCCAAATGGTAGTGCCTGCGCATGGCATTCTGCACGCCTAAGTCGCCTTCGGCAAACACGTCGGGCTGGTCGAGGGCAAACATCTGCAGCATCTGCGCCGTCCAGCGGCCCACGCCTTTGATGGCCGTAAGGTGCTGCGTAAAAGCGTCTTCGGAAAGCCCGGTCAGGTGCTCATAGTCGAGCAGTCCCCGCTCATTATACTCCGCAATGGCTTTCAGGTAGCCTGCCTTCTGGCGCGACAGGCCGACGGCGCGCAACTCGTCCTCGCTCAGGGCCAGCACTTCGCGCGGCTCGGGGTAGCCTTCGGGCGGAAACAGGCTCTGAAAGCGCTTCCAGATGGCCGCCGCCGCCTTGGTCGAAATCTGCTGGCTGACAATGGCCCGCAGCAGCGCCAGGTACAGGTCTTCGTGGGGCCGGGGAGGAATTTCGCGTCCGTTGGCAATGAGGTGGCCCAGAATGGGGTCGGCGGCGGAAAGGTGCCGGATGGCGGCTTGGTTGAGCATCAGTGGGAAGGCGGAGGCGCGAAGGTAGCTTTTGACAATAAATCGGCGGGGTCCACCGGCAGCGTAATAAGGTCGAGCACCTCGCCGCGGGGCGTCAGGCGCAGGGCCGTGAGGCTGCCGCCAAAGCAGGCACCCGTGTCGATGTACCAGGTATTGGATTCGGCGTCGAAATACGGCTTTGCACTTGGGGTATGCCCCACCACCTGCAGCTGGGTATCGAGCCGCCGGAGCTTTCCCCGTGCCCACAGCAGCCCCTCGGCGCTCTCCGAGTCGAACGCATCGGGTGCCGGGCTGATGCCGGCGTGGCTCACCAGCACATGCTCGTTCTGCCACAGCAGCGGGCGCTTTTCCAGCCAGGGCAGGTGCTGCACCAGCAGCTGCTGGCGCAGCTTGTACTGGCTCACGGTGCTCCGGCCGCCCCAGGCCAGCCAGCCGGGGTAGGGGCCGCTGGGCGCAAAGTGGCGGAGCAGCCCATCCTCGTGGTTGCCCATCAGAAAAGTGGTCGAATCGGGATGCTCGTGGCTGAGCTGCCGGGCCAGCTCCACGGTGGCCGGCACGTGCGCGCCCCGGTCCACCAGGTCGCCCACCTGAATGAGGTGGTCCGTGGCCGGGTCCCAATGCGCCAGCAAGTCGTTGAAGGTGTGAAAGCACCCGTGCACATCGCCAATGATGAATAGATTCATTGCTGGAAGAACAACCAAAAGGCCGCAGAAAATCCACCGGCGCAAAGAACTTTCTGCCCGGCCGGCCGCCGCTACATGGCCCGCAGGGCCGCCTCCACGCGCTCCAGCATGGCATCGTCCACGTCGAGGTGGGTCACAAACCGAATCCACTGCGGCCCGAAGCTGCTGGCCCGAATGCCCTGCCGCTCCAGCGCCGCCAGAAAGTCGGCGGCGGGCTGGTGCTCGTGCAGCCGGAAAATCACGAGGTTGGTTTCCGGAGCCAACACCTCGGCCACGTAGGGCTGCTGGCGCAGCACGTGGGCCAGCCGGGCAGCGCGGCGGTGGTCGTCGGCCAGGCGGCCCACGTGGTGTTCCAGGGCGTAGATGCCGGCGGCGGCCAGGTAGCCGGCCTGCCGCCAGCCGCCGCCCATCACCTTGCGGATGCGCTTGCACTTCCGGATAAACTCGGCCGAGCCCAGCAGCACCGAGCCCACCGGCGCCCCCAGCCCTTTGCTCAGGCACACCGAAATCGAATCGAACAGCGACCCGTAATCTTCGCTGCGCTGCCCGGTGGCCACCAGCGCATTGAAAATGCGGGCCCCGTCCAGGTGCCGGGCCAGGCCGTGCCGCTTGGCCACCTCGCTGATGGCGGTCAAAGCGTCCAGCCCGTAGCAGCTGCCGCCGCCCCGGTTGTGGGTGTTTTCGAGGCACACGAGGCGGGTGGTGGGGTAATGCACGTTCTCGGGCCGGATGGCGGCCTCCACCTGCGCGGCCGTGAGACGGCCCCGCTCGCCCGCCGGCAGCGCCACCGATGCGCCCGAGTGAAACGCGATGCCGCCTACTTCCCAGAGGTACACGTGGGCCGTTTGCTCACAAATTACCTCACTCAGCGGCTCGGTGTGAGCCTTGATGGCAATCTGATTCGTCATGGTGCCGGAGGGGCAGAACAGGCCGGCTTCGAGGCCGAAGCGGGCGGCGGCCATGGCTTCGAGGCGGCGCACGGTGGGGTCTTCCTCGTACACGTCATCGCCGACGGGGGCGGCCTGCATGGCGGCCAGCATGGCCGACGTGGGCCGCGTCACGGTGTCGGAGCGAAGGTCAATCTGGGGCAGGGAGGCGGGAGCTGTCATACCGGGCAAAAGTAGCACCCCAACTTGCCGGCTGCGTGTGGCTTAGGCCGATGTTGGCCATAAATTGCCTAATGGACTTGCACTTCCCGTCGCAAATGCGTACTTTTGCCCTCCATTTTGTAAGCCCCTAGATTTTCCTCCGGCCATGTCCGTTACCCGTCTGAAGCGCAAGCACCGCAAAAACATTGCCCGTGCCAACAACAAGCAGAACATCATCAAAAACCTGCTCCGCACCCCCGTCCTCAAAAATGTGGACCTCGAAGAGCTGAAGTCGCGCTTCAGCACCACCGGCCCCGCTGCCGCCACCGAATAATTTCCCTTTTTCGTCATGTCCGTTACCCGTCTGAAGCGTAAGCACCGCAAGAATATTGCCCGTGCCAACAACAAGCAGAACATCATCAAAAACCTGCTTCGCACCCCCGTGCTGAAGAACGTGGATTTGGAGGAGCTGAAGTCGCGCTTCAGCACGGCCACGCCGGCTAAAGCCGAAACCAGCATTCCGGCTACGGTGAAAACCGCTGCCGATGGCAACGCCAAAGCAGTAGCAAGCGACGACAAAACCGCCGCCAACGCCGCCGCTTTCGATGATGCCGAAGCCGTAACCAAGCCCGTGAACGAAGACGGCCAGGAAGGCGAGCACCCCAAGCCCGAAATCGCGCTGTAGGGAGTTTCGCTGCTGCCAGCTACCCGTTCGGTGCTAAGCAAAACCAGCCTCGTTGATGTGATAAGCCCCGTTTCCTGTTTCGGCAGGTTGCGGGGCTTGTTGGTTTTGTCGCGGCAAGCAGAGCGCGTCGGGGGCCAAACGGCCCTAGCGGCCACGCTTGCCCAGCTCCACGGCCTGCAGCTCCACCACTTTTCCGGCCGCAATCCCAAACCGCAGCAGCGTCCGCATCTGATGGAAGCCGTGCTGGCCGGCCGCGCCGGGGTTCAGGTGCAGCAGGCCCAGCTTTGGGTCGGGCATCACCCGCAGAATGTGCGAGTGGCCGGTGACGAACAGCCCGGGCCGCGCTTCGGCCAGCAGTGGCCGGGCCGCCGGCGCGTAGTGCCCGGGGTAGCCGCCAATGTGGGTGATGAGCACGCGCAGTCCTTCAACCTCAAAGGCTTGCACCAGGGGCTGGGTCTGGCGCACGTCCGGGCCGTCGATATTGCCGTACACGCCCCGAAAGCGCGGCGCCAGGGCCTGCAATTCGTCCACCACACGGGCATCGCCGAAATCGCCGGCGTGCCATATTTCGTCGCAGCCGCGCAAATGGTGCGCTATTCGCTCGTCGAAGTAGCCGTGGGTGTCGGAAAGCAGGCCAATGCGTGTCATGGTGCAAAGATGGGGCCGGCCGCCAAATCGGTTCGGCCCCGTATCTTGCGCCCGGTGCCGACGCTGGTATTCACTTTTTTTACTGATGTCGGGGGCCGCTGCGGTCCAACGTCTTCTTCTCAACTCGCTTTTCCCGATGAATATTTTCATCAACGATATTCCGCTGGTCATCAAAAAGCTCAGCGAAAAAGTGTACAAGCACAAGTTCGACCTGATACTCAACCCCGACGACGAATTCACGTCGAAGGATTTGGTGGGCGACGTGCTGGTGCGTGATGCCGGCCCGCTGTTCATCGACCGCCTGCTGCGCCTGATGGAGGTGAAGAAGCTGAAAAAGCTGAAATCCCTGACCATGCTGGTGAAAAAGAAAAAATTCATCACCCTGCACTTCAAAGACCAGTTCAAAATCGCCAAAGCCGGCGGCGGACTCGTCACCAAAGGCGACCAGGTGCTCATGATTTACCGCCTCGGCAAGTGGGACCTGCCCAAGGGCAAGCTCAAGAGCGACGAGGACCAGGCCGCTGGTGCCCTGCGCGAAGTGGAAGAGGAAACCAACATTAAGCTGGAGCTGGGCGAGAAGCTGCCCAGCACCTGGCACAGCTATGCCTACAAAGGCAACAAGATGCTGAAAAAGACCAGCTGGTACCTCATGAAGTGCCTCGACGACAGCCTGATGAAGCCCCAGACGGAGGAGTACATCGAGGAAGTGCGCTGGATGTCGCCCCAGGAAGCCCTGGCCAAACTGGAGGACTCCTACGCTTCCATTGCGCTGGTGGTGCGCCATTACCTTACCACCATGGCCGGCAAGCCCAGCAAGGCTCCGGCCAGCGGCAAATAGCAGCAGATTGTCGGCTATGCGGCTAGCTGTACTCTTTTTAACGGGCATTGGTGCGGCCGGATTTTTAGGGAGCTGCTCCGGCGCGCACGAATCCAGGCACGACTTGGCCGCCACCAAAGCGGCCTCGCTCAACGATACCCCCCGGCTGAACGTGGCAGCCCTGCTTCAGCTTAGCATCGATGAGGTGGGCCACCGCGTGGGGCCTCCGCACCCGGTGCCGCCCGCCCTGCGCGACCCCACCCTGGTTGCGCAGGGCCCGCCGGGCGCCGTAGCCGATTCTACGGCCTTGTTTCTGTATCGTGGCCTGCGTCTGGTGGTGACCTATGACTACGGCACCCGGCAAGTAAAAGACCTGATGCTGATGGGCCGCAACGAAGACGAACTGATGAGCCAGGGCCAGCTGGAACTGGGCGCTACGCAATATCTGGTGCTGCCCGTTTTTCAGAAATACCGCCCTACCGAGCTGCTGGGCTTGCGCGTGCTGGCCAAATAACCGCCGCCAGCAATGGCCGCCGTGCGCTTACTGGGCGCGGGCCGGGAGCGGAAACGGCACAAACGCCTCCACGTTGCCGCCGAAGCGATGGATGTCGCGGATGATGGTGCTGCTGATGGCCCCCAGCGTGGGCGAGGTGAGCAAAAACACCGTTTCCAGGCCCGGATACACGTGCTGGTTGCCGTAGGCAATGGGCTTCTCGTACTCAAAATCGGGGCTGTTGCGCAGGCCGCGCAGCAGAAACTGCGCTCCGGTTTCGCGCGCAAATTCGGCCGTGAGCCCCGTGAAGGTGCGAACCGATACGCGGGGCTCGTCCTCAAACAAACCGCCAATCAACTCCTGCATCTGCTCCACCGGCAGGTAGCGCTGCTTGCCGCTGTTGGTGCCGATGGCCACGATGACGTGGTCGAAAAGCCGGATTCCGCGCTGCACAATATCCAGGTGGCCGTTGGTGAAAGGGTCGAAAGAGCCGGGGAAAAGCGCAGTGCGGGACATGAGAAAGGTTGATTTTTGAGGGCCAGGTTTTGAATGCAAAGGGCCGGGGTTTAGAAGTTCTTTTTAACTCAACATTCAGCACTCAAAACGCGGCATACCGTCAGGCGAAGTGCAGGCTGAACAAGTCGAAATAGCGGTACTCGTACACGTCGTTCAGGCGGTAGCTGTACTGCACGTTGCCGGGGCGCGGGCCGAAGCGCACGTTGCGCACGTAGGTGCGCAGCAGGCTGAACACGGCCGAATCGGGCATGAGCTCGCCCCACACGGTCACTTCGTCCTGCTCGGGGTCGAGGCCCAGCTCCTGCATCACCAGAATGGTGTAGTACACCACGTCTTCGGCGGTGGTGCAGGCAAACACGTTGCAATATTCCAGGTGCTGGCCCAGCACCACCAGCGTGAGCTCCTGCGGGCCGGGGTTGAGGTAGAGGCGGCGCGGCGCGGCGGCCCCACGCTGGCTCACAATGCCGGCCAGCAGGGCGCTGGTGTGGTGCAGGATGCGGCCAGTGGCCCCGTAGGTGGCCGCCAGCCAGTCGGCCAGGGCGGCATCGGCGGCAAACACGTTCACCAGCTCCAGGCCGGGGTGGGTGGTGTGGCGCACGGTTTCGGTGGGGGTGGGGGTGTGGTGCAGGCGCAGGGCGGCGGCCTCGTCGCCGGCCCGGAACAGGGGCGCGGGCAGCAGCGTGAAGGCCCGGCCCGTGACGGCCAGCCGCACCGCGTTCCAGCCCCGCTGGTTCAGGAAATCGTGCTGCCCGGCCAGGGCCGGTACGCCGCCGGCCGTGAGCTGGTAGTCTTCGAGGGCCACGAATTTGCGGCGCTCCACATCGGCCACGGCCAGGCACAGGCGGCCGGGGCCGGCCAGCAAATACAGGTTATAAGCGCCCGGGTTGGCCGGGTCGAAGGTTTCGTCGCGCAGGCGCAGCAGGGGAGGCAAGGCAGCCGAGGACGCAGAAGGAGCGGAAGCAGGCACGAATTGAAGCTAAACCGGCCCAGTGGCCGGCCCTAAAGATAATGCTTCGCGCCGCGAGGGAATTGCAATCAGGCAAAGTGAACCTGCGGCACGAACAGGTCATCGGCGCTGAGCACCATGCGCAGCACCGGATGCACCTGGGCCGGCGGCAGCTGCATGAGTTGCCGGGGCGTTTTCCAGTTCAGTTCCGTAAGCAGCTGCGCATCAGCGGCGTGTTCGGGGTCGTGGCCGAGCCGGGGCTGGACATTGTCGGCCGCTGTCACTTCAAAAAATAATTCCAGCGCCTGCAGCTTGTCGGTGCTGAACTCGTGCAAGTGCAGGAAGCGGCCCACTTCCACGGTCAGGCCGGTTTCTTCCCGAAACTCCCGCACCAGCGCCTCCCGGAGGCTTTCGCCAAACTGCCAGCCCCCGCCCGGCGGCGACCAGAACGGGGCCGCATCGGGCAGCAGCCCCCGGTGCGCGGCCAGCAACACGGCCCCCTCGCGCACCAGCAGCCCGCCCACGCGCACGCGCACCTTGCCGGAATAGGCTTGTAGTAAGGCATCGGAAGTAATCGGTTGAAGCTCGGGCATGGGGTTGGAGAAAAGAAAATAGCGTCGGTTTCCAGTGCGTAAGCCTAACGACTGATACCCGACAATGTTTTACTCGCCGCCGCTAAATGACGCGGGTAGTCCGGCGCTCGGTCAGCGGCAACGCATCAAGCCGGCATTTCGGGCCGGCCCGGCCACGGTTGAGGCAGTACCTTTGGCCGCGACAGCCGCCGGCGCTTCCCGGCCCAATGCGGGACCGGCCGGAGGGCGGCACCCCGGCAAAGCTCCTCCCGGCCCGGGCCCCGGACTGTTGTAAGTAACCGCCCCAAGCAATTCGATGCCCTTGAATCCGACCAATCAACCCCCTGTTGCTACCAGCCCCGCCGACCTCGAAGCCCGCATCCGGCGCAAGCTCACGGGCCAGCGCTTCATGCACCTTATCGGGGCCGACCTGACCCTCATTGCCCCCGGCCGCGTCGAGGCCGAGCTGGAGCTGGCCGATAAGCACCTGCAGCAGCGCGGCTTTGCCCACGGCGGCCTCATTGCCACGCTGGCCGATTTGGTGGCTGGCTTCGCGGCCGTGACGCTGGTGCCCGACGAGTTTGGCGTGGTCACGTCCGATTTGAAAATCTCCTACCTGCACCCCGGCGTGGGCCAGCGCCTCAAAGCCATTGGCTGGGTGCTGAAAGCCGGCCGCCGCCTGCACTTCTGCGAAGCCGAGGTGTGGTGCGATGAGCTGCTCATTGCCAAAGCCAGCGCCACGATGGCGGTGATTGAGCCGGCTTAGATTTGGGACTTCTTCGGAAATAAAAATGGAAAATGCAGGTGCTTTGCAGGCTGACCTAGAAGCTTGGCTACATGAGGTTTTGACGAGTGAAAAAGTGCCTGATGAAATCGTTGCTTATCGTTTTGGGCTGGGAGAGGTAGAGGAAGGATATATTCTTTACTTGGCTGGCTCGAAAGTCTACGACGAAGAGGATGACGAATGGGCCGCTTATCCGCCAGATTTTCTTGCGGTAAACCAATTGCTTGTTTCAGAAAATGAAGAGCGAGAGTGGTACTGGGTACTGCTGGAGGTAATTTATGCGCTGGGCAGAGCTTTAAGAAAAGAACCTGTGCAAAGCTCATTTTTAGGCGGCACTATTCCCGTTTATACTGGCTTTGAGAGTGGTGATTTATATCGAATAAAATAATGCTCTCTCTCCGCACCCCCTCCGTCCGCGACTACTTCCCCTACGAGCCCACCGACGACCAGGCCGTGCTCTTCACGCAGCTTGATGCGTTTCTGCGCGACCAGTTGCCGGGCCGCAAGGTGTTTGTGCTGCGCGGCTACGCGGGCACCGGCAAAACCACGGTGGTAAGCGCCTTGGTGCAGTGGCTGCACAAAATGCAACGCAAATACACCCTGATGGCCCCCACCGGCCGCGCCGCCAAGGTGATGGCTGGCTACGCGGGCGTGGCCGCCAGCACCATTCACAAGAAAATCTACCGCCAGACCTCCGGCGCGCCCGCCGAGCGCCTGAACTTTCAGCGCCAGCCCAACCGTGCCGAGCAAACGCTCTACATCGTGGACGAGGCCTCGATGATTTCGGACGAGAAAGCCTTCGGCGAAAATGGCTTGCTGGATGATTTAATGGGGTTTGCGTTTGAGAAAACGAGCAACAAGCTGCTGCTCATCGGCGATACGGCCCAGCTGCCGCCGGTGGGCCAGCTCCTGAGCCCGGCCCTCGACCCGGAGCTGCTGGCCCACCGCTTCCGCGCCGACGTGGGCCACGTGGAGCTGCGCCAGGTGATGCGCCAGGCCCAGCAGTCGGGCATATTGGTGAATGCCACCGAGCTGCGGGAAGAGCTGCGCGAGGAAACGCCCAACATCCAGCTGCATACCAAGGGCTTCCGCGACATTTTCAAGATGGGCGGCGACAAGCTGGAGGACGGCCTGCGCTGGGCCTACCGCAACTTCGGCCACGAGAATACCACCATCATCTGCCGCTCCAACCGCAACGCCAACCAGTACAACCAGCTCATCCGGCGGGCCTTGTTCGATGCCGAGGAGGAGATTGAGGGCGGCGACTACCTCATGGTGGTGCGCAACAACTATTTCTGGCTGCCGAAAGAGTCGGAAATCGGCTTTCTGGCCAACGGCGACTTTCTGGAAATCAGGAAAGTAATCCGGCGCGAGGAGGTGTACGGCTTCCATTTTGCCCAGGCCCTGGTGCGGCTGGTGGACTACCCCGACGAGCCCGAAATCGAAGTGAAGCTGCTGCTCGACACGCTGCACACCGAAAGCCCGGCCCTGCCCTCGGACCGCAACAATGCCCTGTACCTGGCCGTGAGCGAAGACTACGCCCACCTCAAAACCAAGGCCGAGCGCTACAAGGAAATGCGCAAAGACCCGTACCTGAACGCCTTGCAGGTGAAGTTTGCCTACGCCCTCACCTGCCACAAGGCCCAGGGCGGGCAGTGGCAGGCCGTGTTTATCGACCACGGCTTTCTGAAGCCCGACGAGCCGCTGGCCGGGGAGTTTGCGCGCTGGCTCTACACGGCCATCACGCGGGCTTCGGAGCGGCTGTTTTTGCTCAACTTTCAGCAGAAGCTGATAAGCGACCCGGTAGCCGAAGACTAAATGAGGCCGCCGACGCGGAATTTTACGCGTACCGGCTTCGTTTAGTGCAGACTTCACCGTTCCTTCAGCTATGGCGGGCTAGTTTGGTCAGAAATTTGTGAGTGTGCCCGAAAGCACTAAATTTGTTAAACCCCAACGCTCTTTAACGTTTCTTCTCTGTTGATTTTTATGAAAAAATCCCTGCTCCTCGCGCTGAGCCTGACCGCCGCCGCTTACACCGCCCAGGCTCAGACTCCGGCTACCAAAGCCGCCACCACGGCTGGTCCGGCCATCACTTTCGAAGAAGTGAAGTACGACTTCGGCTCTGTGGTTCAGGGTGGTACCGTTGACCACACCTTCAAGTTCAAGAACACCGGCACCGCGCCCCTCGTGATTTCGAACATCGGCGTGAGCTGCGGCTGCACCACGCCGGAGTGGACCAAAGACCCCGTAGCTCCCGGCAAAACCGGCACCATCTCGGCTCACTTCAACTCGACCGGCAAAATGGGCATGCAGAACAAAGTGCTGACCATTGAGTCGAACGCCACGGCTGGCAGCACCACCGTATCGCTGGTAGGCGAAGTGAAAGAAGCCGGCGCTACGGCCGCCGCCGCTCCCGCAATGGATGCCCCCGCTGCTTCGATGGTTCCGGCCAAGGCCGAAGGCAAAAAAGTGAAGGAAAAGGCTGACGGCGCTAAAATCAAAGCCAAAACCAAGTAGTCAGGCTTCGCCGATAAGGTAAACAAAAAGGCCGTTCGCATCAGCGAACGGCCTTTTTGTTTGCCGAAACGAAAGGTTAGCTGAGCTCGCGCACGGCCAGCAGCAGGCTAATCCAGCCGGCGATGAACAGCAGGCCGCCAATGGGAGCCACCGCGCCCAGCTTGGTAATGCCCGTGAAACACAGCGCGTAGAGCGAGCCGCAGAACACCACAATGCCGCCGGCCCACAGCCAGCCCGTGGTGCCCAGGGCCCGCAGCTCGGGCCGAACGGCCCACAGCACCCCGATGGCCAGCAGCGCCAGCGCGTGGTAGAACTGGTACCGCACGGCCGTCTCGAAAGTATCGAAGCGGCCGGCTTTCACCAGCATGTCGTGCAGGGCGTGGGCTCCGAAAGCCCCGATGGCAACCCCCAGCCCGCCAAAAACGGCGGCGAGCTGCATTAAAAGTCGAGCAGTCATAACAAGAAAATGAGTGGATGCGGGCCCGGCACCTACCGCGCTGCGCGGCGGCGAAGATACGGCCGAACCGGCCCGGCGCTCAGATTTGGCGCCTGAGGCGGATGGTGGCGCTGTGCAGGTCGCCATTGGGCCGGCGCAGCAGCAGCAGCAGCGTGCGGCCATCCTGCGAGTGCAGCATGTGGCTGAGCTGGGTGAGGGTAAATACACTGACCGGCAGAAAGTTAATGCTTATCAGCTCTTCGTCAATTTCGAGGCCGGCCGCCGCCGCCGGCGAGCCGGGCATGACGCGCAGCACCAGAAAGCGCCGAAAATCGGTGCCGGCTGCCAGCAGCTCCATGCCACTCATGTCGTGCTCGAAGGCATCACGGAAGTGCGTGTTGGGCCGCAGCAGCATGCGGTGGTGGGGGTAGTCGATAACGAGCAGGAAGCGTTTCAGCAGCTCGTAGCCCACATTGCCGTTGCGCGGCACATCGGCGCGCTGGTGCACATCGCCGGGGTTGGGGTAGGAAGTGAGCACCGACGGCAGCCGGAAGCGCCCCAGCTGCAGGCTGGGCACCCGGCCCAGGTAGCCCTGCACAATGCCTGTGAGGCCCCGGCCCAGGTCGGTGGGCAGGCGCTGGGGCGGCCCCACCAGGCGCGGGTCGGAGTCGAGCTCCAGCGACAGGGCATGGCTGGCTCCGGTATCGAGCACCAGCTTCAGGGGCAGGGTGAGCGAGTCGGAGAACTGCACCGGGGCCGTAAAGTAGGCCTTGCCGCGCTCCAGGTCTAGCGGAATGCTGGCCCACTGCCGGCCCCGGGGCGCGTGGTAGGTAGCCGAGTCGTGCAGCAGCAGATTGCCCTGCTCGGGCCGCAGCGTGACCACGAAGCTGCGAAACAGCTCAGACCCCAGAATGCCGTGAATGGGCACGCCCACGTAGCCCGAAAGGTTGAGCACATCGTCGGACAGCACCAGCCAAGACATGCGCGGCGCGATGATGCCGGGCATACTCACCTGCACGTTGTCGGTCTGGTAGGCCAGCAGGCCGGTGTCGGCGCCGCCGGCTCCCACCACCCGAAACTGCTCGCCGTGGCGCAGGCCCAGCGAGTCGGCCAGGGCAGGCGAGGTGATGATGGAGGTGGCCACGCCCGTATCGAGCAGGAAGTTGAACGGCCCGTAGCCATTGAGCCGGGCCGTAATCACCAGCAGGTTGCGCTGAAGCTGAATGGGAATGATGGCCCGGTGGCGATGCGCCGACTTAAACCGAAATACCGCCCGCGGGGCAATGCTTTGGGCGCACACAGGGCGGCTCATTTCCCCGCAAAAGCTTAGGAAAACCAGCAAACACACAAGGCGCAGAACAAGCATGTAAAAAGAGCACAACCCGTTTGGTAAATAACGCGAAAAGATGCGCCATTTTTACCGAAGCAGTGCTAGCCGGGCAGCTCCCACGCGCCGGCCGGGTCGTAGCGCAGCGCCCCACCGCCGATGTGCAGCGGCGCGGCCACGTTGTTGTGGTAGAGCTGGCCCGTGCCCAGGCCCTGCGGAAAGTGCTGCACCGCGTATTCGCCCGTGAGCTGGGCCACGGCATTCAGCCCCACGTTCGATTCCAGGGCCGAGGTCATCCACCAGCCGATGTTGCGGGCTTCGGCCAGGGCAATCCAGCGGCGGGTGGCCGCGTGGCCGCCCAGCAGGGTTGGTTTCAATACCACAAAAGCCGGTCGGATTTCATCGAGCAGCGCCGCTTGCCGGGCCGGGTCGCTCACGCCAATCAGCTCTTCGTCGAGGGCAATGGGCAGGGGCGAGGTGCGGCATAATGCTGCCAGCGCCGCCGGCTGCCCGGCCGCGATGGGCTGCTCGATGGAATGAATGTCGAACGCCGCCAGTTGCGCCAGCTTAGCCGGCGCGTCGGCCGGCGAAAAAGCCCCGTTGGCATCCACGCGCAGCGTGAGTTGCCCGGAACCGGCCACCGCCCGGATTTCGGCCAGCAGCTCCAGTTCGGTGGCAAAATCCAGCCCGCCGATTTTGAGCTTGAGGCAGGAATACCCGGCCGCCAGCTTCTGCCGAATCTGCTCACGCATGAAAGGTGCGTCGCCCATCCACACCAGCCCGTTGATGGGCAGCGCCTCCCGGCCCTGGCTGAACGCATTCGAGTAGAGCTGCCGCCGGCCGCCACCGGCCAGGTCCAGCGCCGCGGTTTCGAGGGCGAAGGTGAGGGCCGGCAGGCCCGGGCCCACAAATGCCGGGGCATCGGCCGCCGAAAAGGAAGCCCATGCCCCGGCATTGAAGCGCTGGCACAGCGCCGCCACCGCTTCGCCAAAGTGGGGGCCAAAGTCGGGGCTGAGGCCGGCGAGGGGGGCGGCTTCCCCCAGCCCGACGATGCCGGGCGTAGCCTCATCAGTCAGGTGCAGGTACCAGGCCACGTGTTCGGCCAGCGCACCGCGCGAGGTGCGGGCCGGGAAGTTGAAGCGCAGCGCCCGCTGCGAAAAAGAAAGACGAAGCATGACGCAAAGATGCGAACCGGGCTTCGCTCCGGGGCCGGGCTACTTGCTGTCGCTGGCCTTGCCCCGGCGGCTCACGAGGCCGCCCTTGCGGCCGGCATCGCGGGCTTCATCGGCCGAGAAGCGGTGGCCCCGGCCGCTGGCGTGCGAGGCTTTGCCGCCTTCGCTGGCAATGCGGCGCTGGGTTTCGGGGCTCATGGCGGCGAAGCCCCGGCGGCTTTTGGTGCCCACCCGGTTAGCAGGACGGGTAGCGGGTTTGGCAGGCGTGCCCACAGAAAGGGTAGGGGTAGCGGGCGTGGAAAGGGAAGTTGCCATTTGAAATTTGGAAAGAATGAATTGTGTGGTGCAATGGTAGTGTACAGTTTTCACACTCTTACCTTTTCAGCAGCAATAGGTTGTATTCAGGGCTGTAATTGCGCATAAATACCAATTACTACGGAAGAGCTTCTACGTATTTTCCGGCCCCGGCAACGCATTTGTGTCATAACAGCGGCCGTGTGCCCCTGCGGCAAAAAAAAGGCGCGGCCATAACCTCCGGCCTGCTAATGCAGTTAGTGTAGCAGCGCTCCATCTTTGCGTACTTAACGGATACAATATGGCTCAAGCTCTTCCTTCATCGGCCCCGGCCCGTGTTACCTCCTGGCTGGCCCGCTACCAGGCCGTGCGCGCCCAGAGCCAGGCCCTGTGCGCCCCCCTGCTGCCCGAAGACACCGTGGTGCAGCCCACCCTCGACGTGAGCCCGCCGAAGTGGCACCTGGCGCACACCACCTGGTTCTGGGAAACCTTTCTGCTGAAGGAATACGCGCCGGGCTACCAGCTTTTCCACCCGGAGTATGCCTACCTGTTCAACTCCTACTACAACTCGCTGGGCTCGCGGGTGAACCGGGCCGACCGGGGCACGCTTTCGCGCCCGGCCCTGGCCGATGTGCTGGCCTACCGCGCCCACGCCGACGCCGCCATGACGGCCCTGCTCGCTTCCGGCGACGACCTGCCGTCGGCTTTCTATGAGTTGCTGGAGCTGGGCCTGCAGCACGAGCAGCAGCACCAGGAGCTGCTCGTGACCGACATCAAATACATCCTCAGCACCAGCCCGCTGGCGCCCGAATACCTGCCCGGCGCCGCCCTCGATTCCGATGCCTCAGCCGCCCCCGTGCCCGCCACCTGGCTGCCGGTGCCGGGCGGCATCTACCGCGTGGGATTTCAGGAAAAAGGCTTTTGCTTTGATAATGAGCTGGCGGCGCACGACGTGCTGCTGGCGCCGTTCGAAATCCAGAACCGCCTGGTAACCAATGCCGACTACCTGGAGTTTATGGCCGCCGGCGGCTACCACGACTTCCGCTACTGGATGGGCGAGGGCTGGGACCTGGCGCAGGCCCAGGGCTGGGAGGCGCCGCTCTACTGGGTGCAGCGGGCGGGCCAGTGGTACCGCTTCACGCACCACGGGCTGCGGGCAGTGGTGCCCACGGCCCCGGTCACGCACATCAGCTTTTACGAGGCCGATGCTTACGCCAACTGGGCCGGCGCCCGCCTCCTCACCGAAGCCGAGTGGGAAACGGCCGCCCGGCACTTCGGGGCCACCCCGCGCGGAGGTACGTGGCTGGAAAGCACCTGCTTCGACCCGCAGCCCCTGCCCGCCGAGGCCAGCCCCGGCCAGTGCCACCAGCTGCTGGGCGACTGCTGGGAATGGACCTATTCGGCCTACCACGCCTATCCCGGCTACCACCGGGCGGCCGGCGCGCTGGGCGAATACAACGGCAAGTTTATGATGAACCAGCTGGTGCTGCGCGGCGGCTCCTGCGCCACGCCCAAAAGCCACATCCGCGTCAGCTACCGCAACTTTTTCCATGCCGATAAGCGCTGGCAGTTCACGGGCATCCGGCTGGCACGGGGCGCATCCGGCAATTAGCGGGTGCCCATTAACCTTTCTTTTTTCCCACCGACAAAGCACCGCCTGAGTCTGCCGCCCGTGGGCCCGCATATTTCACGGCTGTTAAATGGTAATTGCGAAATGATAAATGTACTGACCGAGCTGGCGCAGCACGTAGCCGACGGCCTGAAGCGCACCCCCAAAACGTTGTCGTCGATGTATTTCTACGACGACGTGGGCAGCCGCCTGTTCCAGCAAATCATGGATTTGCCGGAGTATTACCCCACGCGCACGGAGTTTGCCATTTTCCGGGAGCACGGGGCGGCCATTGCGGCGGCCCTGAGCCCGGCCGGTGGCGGCAGCTTTGCGCTGGTAGAGCTGGGGGCCGGCGATGGGGCCAAAACCAAGCTCCTGCTGCGCGAGCTGCTGGCGGCCGGCCCCGATTTTACCTATGCGCCCGTCGATATCTCGGCCGGGGCCATGACGGGGCTGGTGGCCACCCTGCAGCAGGAGTTGCCGGAGCTGCGGGTCACGCCCGTGGTGGAGGACTATGCCACCGCCCTCACCCAGCTGCCCACCTGGGCCGGCAGCAAGGCCGTGCTGTTTCTGGGCTCCAATATCGGCAACTTCGGGCCCGCCGAGCGGCTCGATTTCCTGCGGCAGCTGGCCGCGCCCCTCACCCCGGCCGACCGCCTGCTCATCGGCTTCGATTTGCAGAAAGACCCGCGCCGCATCCGCGCCGCCTACGACGACGCGCAGGGCGTCACGGCCGCGTTCAACCTCAACCTGCTCACCCGCCTCAACCGGGAGCTGGGCGCCGATTTCGACCTCGCCCACTGGCAGCATTACACCGACTACAGCCCCCTGAACGGGGCCGTGCGCTCGTTTCTGGTGAGCACCCGGGCCCAGCAGGTGCGCGTGGCTGCCCTGGAGGAAACCTTCGACTTTGCCGCCTGGGAAGTCATTCATACCGAAAATTCCTATAAGTTTACCATGCCCCAGATTGAAGCGCTGGCTACCGAAGCCGGGCTGCGGGTGGTGGACGTTTTTACCGACGCTAGTCACGATTTTGCTGACGTGGTGCTGGCCGTCTGACAACAAGTGCTGGTGAGTACTCCGGATTACGGCGGATTCTTTGCGGCAGACCTTATCCATGGCTTTATTTGCTGCCGCAAACAGAATTCGCAAGAGAAGGGCTCGTGCATTGGGCAAGTTGGTGGGCATTTGCTACCCGCTATTTAAAATTCATAATTCCCTCAAGTGGTCAGTTTAGCTTCCGGATACGGAAATTTTGCAGTGCCCGAAGTGGCCCTCGAAGCCGCCAAGGCAGTGCTGCGCGATGCCCAGGCGCAAGGCATTCCGCTGGCCGTGAGCCCGGCCGCCGGCCTGCCCGCCCTGCGCGAAGGCCAGGCGCGGCGCTACCGGCGGCGCGGCGCGGCCAACGTGACCGCCGAGCAGGTAATTATTACCAGTGGGGCCAAAGCCGGCCTGTTTGCCGTGCTCAGCGAGCTGCTGCAGCCCGGCGATGAGGTGCTGCTGCCCACGCCCAACTGGTTTGGCTTTTTCGACCTGGTGCGCCGGGCCGGCGGCGAGCTGCGCCTGCTGCCGCTGGCCGCCGCCGAGCACTACGCCCTCACGCCCGAAGCACTGCAGGCGGCTCTCACACCCGCGACGCGGCTGCTCATCATCAGCAACCCCAACAACCCCACGGGCCGCCTGTACAGCCGGGCCGAGCTGGCAGCCCTGCTGGCCGTGACGGCCGGTTTCCCCAACCTGTGGGTGCTCAGCGACGAGATTTACGAAGGCATCAGCTTCGGCCCCGAGCCGATGACCACGCTGCTGGCCGTGCCCGGCGCACACGAGCGGCACGTGGTGGTGAGCGGCTTCTCCAAGTCGTTGGCCCTCACGGGCTGGGGCGTGGGCTGCCTGGTGGCCCCGCCGGCCCTGGCGCGCGATTTGGCCGCCCGGCAGTTCAGCACCGGGGCGGCCGTGCCGGTGTCGAGCCAGGTGGCCGCGCTGGCCGCCACCGAGCAAGCCGAGGCCATTGGCGCGGCCCTCTGCCGGCAGCTGCGGCCTACGCGGCAGCGACTGCTGGCTGCTTTGGCGGCCCTGCCCGGCGCGGCACCCGTGGCCGCGCCGGAGGGCACGTACTACGTGTTTGCCGATTTCACCCGTTTCCTAAATCCCGGTTTGCCTCTGGCCGAAGCCTCGGCCGCGCTGGTGCGCCGCCTGGCCGAAGCCGGCGTGGAGGTAGTGGACGGCGCTACCTGCGGGGCCCCCGGCTTCGTGCGCCTGTCCTACGCCGTCGATGCGGCCGCTTTGCAGGAGGCTCTGGTCGCCATTGCGGCGGCCGTGGCCTAGCCAGCCCATTGCGGAGGGCGCATAAAAGCGCCAGCGAGGGTCGCCGTACTTTTGCCGGCCCTTTTTTACCTGACCTAATGCTACAAAATATCCGTCCGCACCTGCGCCCCACCTTGCTTTTGGCTTATCCGGTGGTGCTTTCGCAGCTGGGGCACATCATGGTGAGCTTCGTCGATTCGGTGCTGGTGGGGCGCACGGGCACCGTGCCGCTGGCTGCCGTGAGCCTGGGCGTGAACAGCACCAACGTCATCCTGATTCTGGGCATTGGCCTGAGCATGGGCAGCGTGCCGCTGGTGGCCGCCGCCGATGGCCGCCACGACCAGCCCGCCCTGGCCCGGCTATTGGTGTCGTCGGTGTGGCTGAGCGTGCTGGCCGGGCTGGCGCTGGCGGGCATCGGGCAGCTGGTGCCGCCGCTTATGCACTTCCTCGGCCAGTCGCCGGCGGTGGAGGCTATGGCCGCGCCCTGGGTGCGGGTCATCAGCTGGTCGTTTTTGCCGCTCATGGTGTTCCAAGGCTTCCGCGAATTTGCTGAGGGGCTGGGCCTCACGCGGCAGGCCATGTGGCTGTCGGTGCTGGCCAATGTGGTGAACGCCATGCTGTGCTACGCGCTGGTTTTTGGCCACTGGGGCGCGCCCGCCATGGGCCTGATGGGTTCGGCCTGGGCTACGCTCATTGCCCGCGTGCTCATGGCCGTGCTCATGGCGGCCTACGTGCTGCTGGCCCCGCGCCTGCACGCCTACCGCGCCGCCGTGCACCGCTGGCTGCCCGATGCCGCCACCCTGCTGCGCCTACTGAACGTGGGTGCCCCCATCGGCGTGCAGATGGCCTTCGAAGTCGGCGCTTTCGCCACAGCCGCCATCATGATTGGCTGGCTGGGGGCCGTGCCGCTGGCCGCGCATCAGGTAGCCATTAACCTGGCTTCTATCACCTACATGGCGGCCAGCGGCATTTCGGCGGCGGCCACCATTCGGGTGGGCAAGCTGCTGGGCGGCGGCAACCTGGCGGAGGCCCGGCAGGCCGGTTTCGCGGCCTACCTGCTGGGGTTTGCCTTCATGGGCACCATGGGGCTGCTCTTCATTGCTACGCGGCACGTTGCGCCGCTGCTCTACAGCCACGACCCGGCCGTGGTAGCGCAGGCGGCTACGCTACTGCTCATTGCGGCGCTGTTTCAGATTTCGGATGGCTTGCAGGTGATGGGCCTGGGCGCGCTGCGGGGCCTGGAGGACGTGAAAGTGCCCTCGGTGGTGGCGCTGCTGGCGTACTGGGCGGTGGCGCTGCCGCTGGGGTATTTCCTGGGCTTCGGGCTGCACCTGGGGGCCCCGGGCGTGTGGGCGGGGCTGCTGGTGGGGCTGAGCATTGTGGCCGGCGTGCTCATCATCCGCTTTCGGCGCGAAACGTCGCCGGCATTTGCGGCTACGCATCCGCTGCCCGCCAGGGCGCAGTAAGCGCGGCCGAATCTGCGGCCGTGCCTACTATTGTGGCCGAAGCGCAATTTTTGCGCCGGCGCCGCTGTTGCACCCTGCGCAAGCGGCTTTGCTTGCTCGCCTCTGTTTTACTGACTTATGCTTTCTTTTCTGACTTCGCTGGGCCTGCTGGCCGTGCTGCTGCAAGGCCCCGGCACTGCTCCGCGCCCGGCGTCTCCTGCCCAGGGCCCCGCTGCTAAGCCGGCCCCGGCCGCGCCCATTGCGTGGTCGGCCACGCGCCGTCTCACGGTGGCCGACTACCTGGGCCGGCCGCGCCCCGGCGACCCGCTGGCGGCAACGACTTCCAGCGACCTCAAAGCCAATGCGGCCTGCAAAGACTACGTATTTACCGGAACGGTCACGGCCACCTTCGACCCTAACACGTCGTGGTTTCGCGACCCCAACAAAGCCACTGAAACGCTGCTGCGCCACGAGCAGCTCCACTTCGACATCACCGAGCTCTACGCCCGCGTGATGCGCCAGAAGCTGGCCGCCTTCGCCACCAAAGCCGACTGCATGAAGCTGCAGCCGGCCTTCAACAACCTCACCAAGGGCGTGTACAACGAGTGGGACCGGGAGCAGAACCGCTACGATATGGAAACCAACCACGGCCTGAACGCCGCCCGCCAGGCGTTCTGGGAAAAGCAGGTGGCCTCCCGGCTGGAGCTGCTCAAGGCTTTCGCGGTACAATGATGAGCGCCGATGGAAAGCCGGATGCGCTCACCTGGGCCGAGTTTGAGCGCGTGGACCTGCGCGTGGGCACCATTGTGGAGGCGCGGCCTTTTCCGGAGGCGCGCCGGCCGGCGTACCAGCTGCTCATTGATTTCGGGCCGGAAATCGGGGTGAAAAAGTCCAGCGCCCAAATCACGCACCACTACACGCCCGAAGCGCTGGTGGGCCGGCAGGTGCTGGCCGTGGTCAATTTTCCGCCCAAGCAAATCGGGAAGTTCCGCTCCGAGGTGCTGGTAACCGGCCTGGCCGATGCCGACGGCCACATTGTGCTGGCCGCCGTGGCCGGGCCGGTACCCAACGGCCGCCGGCTTATCTGAGGCCGTGGCCGCATAAATCAACCGATGGCCGTTGTACCTTGGAAGCCTTTCGAAACCTTCAATTAAAAGGCATGGCTCCCCAGCTGTCCGATTCTTTTCCGCCCACGGATGCCGCGCCCGAGGACCTGACGGCCAACCACCAGCCGCTGGCCACCGCAACCGACCGGGCTCCCCGCTTCGACGGGGCCGTGGCCGCCACGGCCACCCGGCTGCTGCCCCTGCTGAAGCTGCTCGAAACCATTCAGCCACAGGTAGCCAACGACTCGATATTTCACACCAAGCGCGTGAAAATTCAGGAGGAGATGACGCGGGCGTATGGCGAGCTGCTGGCCGCAAAGCCGCGCCACAAAGCGCTGCTGCACGCCTTCAAAACCCTAAGCGAGCTGGTGCGGGAAGAAGCCCACGACCTCAGCAAAGACGAGCTGAAGCAGGCGGCTCGGGAGCTGGTGCTGGCCACACTGAAGAATGCCCCGCAGCTTATCAGCGCGGCGCATCAGGCCCGGCTGCTGTCATAGCCTTACCCTTCGGCGCGCAGTACCTCCAGCGGCGAGCGGTGCACGTCGTGTCAGCCATTAACTGGGCGGGTGATGCACTTCGCGCAGTCGTTCCCTACATTCGTATTTGTGGAAAAACTGCATTCATCCCGCTGCTGGCTGCTGGTAATGCTTTTGCTGCCACAACTGGCTTATGCCGACGCTTTAGGAGCCCTCGGCCTGGGGCAGGCCCTGGCCGATATGCTGGCGCTAGTAGCGTTGCTGTTTCTGGGTTTGATGGTGGTGGCCTACTGGCGCAAAGCGCCGATTATGCTGCTGGTACTGCTGGGGATAAGTGTTTTTTTAGGGCTATTTCCGACACGCGAATGGCTGGTGTTTGGTCGTTTTAATCCGTACGCTTACTTCTGTTTGCCTTTGGGGGCTTGGCTGCTCGGAGTAGTGCAGGCCCGTCGGGCAGCCGGGGAACTCGGGCAGCTGCTGTGGCTGGGGGTTGCCATTGTCGGGCTGCGCCAGTTACTCGGAGTGGGTGCCGAATGGAGTTTTGCGCAACTGGTAGCACCCGGCCAGTACCACTTGGGCATAGTCGGCACGGTTTTCTGGCTTTTGGAAATCGTGCTGGGGGTGGGTAGCTGGTGGCTGGTATTGCGCCAAATGCGTCTGGAAGGCAGCGGCCAGTGGTGGCAGCCTTGGTGGCGCGCGCCGGCTCTGGCAGCCGCCGTGGGCGCTGCCTGCACGAGCGTCTTTCTGTTCTTGCAGCTGTTGGACCTAGATTCGTCCAATACTTCCATCAGCTGGCTTGGGTTCGGCGTGCTGATAGTGTTAAACCTATTCGTAGGTTTCATCGCCGGCGTGCTGGCGCTGCGCCTTATCCCTCGGCCCGCAGCACCTCCAGCGGTGAGCGGCGCAGCACGTCGCGGCTATTGAAGAGGCCAATGGCCGCCGTGAGCGCCGTGACCAGCGCCGCCAGCCCCAGCAGTGGCAGCACTGCCGGCCCGAAGCTGGCCTCGAACACCCACACGGCCAGCGCCCAGGCCGCCAGCACCGCCAGCCCGATGCCGGCCAGCGCCGCCAGCAGGCCCAGCAGGCCGTACTCGACCAGCGTGATGCGCAGAATCTGGCTCCGACTGGCCCCCAGCGTGCGCAGCAGCACGCTCTCGCGCACGCGCTGGTAGCGGCTGATGACCACTGAACTGCTCAGTACCAACAAACCAGTGAGGATGCTGAAGCCAGCCATGAAGCGAATCACGAAGGAGATTTTGCCGATGATGTCGTCGAGCGTGGACAGGATGAGGCCCAGGTCGATGGCCGACACGTTGGGGAACTGCCGCACCAGCTGCTGCTCCACGGCGGCCAGCGCGGCCGTGTTGGGCGTGCGCGTGAGCACCACCTGAAACTGCGGGGCCTGCTCCAGTACCCCGGCCGGAAAAATTACCAGGAAGCTGGGCTGCACCCGGCTGCGGTCAATCTCGCGCGTGCCCCCGATGACGGTCCGCATGGGCGCGCCCTGTACGTTGAAATCCAGCGTGTCGCCGAGGTTAAGCTTGGCGCGTTCGAGGTAGCCTTTTTCCACGGAGATGCGCGGCAGGCCATCGGGGCCAACGTGGGGCAGGGTACCGGCGGTGAGCTTTTCCGAGGAATTCAGCGAGTCGCGGTACGTCACGCGGTACTCGCGGGTGAGGGCCCAGGCCGGAATGCCCCGCGCCGTGTCCTTTTTGATGACGGAAACCGACGTGCCGTTGATGGCCGTCAGGCGCATCGTCACGATGGGCACGCGCTGCAGCACCGGCAGCTTTTGCGCGGTCAGCAGCGCCTCCACGCCGGCCCGCTGCCCGGGCTGAATGTCGAACAGCACCAGGTTGGCCGACGACTTCTGGCCCGCTACCTGCACCCGGCTCAGCAGCAGGGCCTGGGTGAGAAAAAGCGTGGCCAGCAGAAAGGTGCCCAGCCCGATGGACGTGACCAGCGTGAGCGTCTGGTTCTGGGGGCGGTAGAGGTTGGCTAGGCCCTGCCGCCACACGTAGCCCCAGCCGCTGGGGAAAAAGCGCCGCACGGCCGCCATCAGCAGGCGGCCCAGGCCGGCCAGCGCGGCAAAGGCCGCCAGCAGCCCCGCCCCGAAGCCCAGCGTGAGCTTCCAGTCGCGTGTCTGGCCGTAGGCAAAAGCCAGAATGAACAGGCCGATGACGCTGATAACCAACCCGCGCAACGGGTCGGGCGTGGCCGTGTCGTCCTCAAAGGCCGTGCGCAGCACCCGCAGCGGCGACACCCGCCGGATGCTCAGCAGCGGGAGCAGCGCAAACAGCACCGCCATCAGCAGGCCCGTGACGAGGCCCGTGCCTACGGCTGCCCACGACACGCTGACGGTAATATCGACCGGCAGAAAGTCGCCCAGCACCCGGGGCAGCACCGTTTGCACAGCCGCCCCCAGGGCCGCGCCCAGCACCGCGCCCACCAGCCCGAGGCCGGCCGTCTGAATCAGATAAATGAGCAGCGCCTGCCGGCCGCTGGCCCCCAGGCAGCGCAATACCGCCACGGCAGCCAGCTTCTCGCGCACGTACAGGTTTACGGCGCTGGCCACGCCCACGCAGCCCAGCAGCAGCGCCACAAAGGCCACCAGGCTGAGGTAGCGGGTGAGGTCGGCGAAGGCGCGGCCGGTGCTTTTCTGGCGCTCGGCCACGGTATCGGTGTCAATGTCGGCCGCGTCGAGGCGGGCCTGCAGGGGGTTGAGCACGGCGGCCACATCGGTGCCCGGGGCAAACTGGTAGGCGCGGGTGTACTTCACCCGGCTGCCGCGCTGCACTAGGCCGGTGCGCCCCACCAGGGCTTCGGGAATGAATACCGTGGGCGCCACCGCCGTGGTAATGCCCGACTGCCCCGGCGTCTTCAGCACCCGCCCGATGATGGGCAGCGTGAGCTGCCCCACCTGCACCGAGTCGCCCACCTTCACCCCAAACTGCACCAGCAGCGCATCATCGACCAGCGCCCCCGCTTTGGCTCCGGCTTGCCCAAACCGAGTCGCCGCCGTCTTTGGCTCGGTTTCCCAATCGCCGTAGAAGAAACCGCCCGAGCGGGCCCGCACCTGCGCCAGCCGCGTGCCCCGGCCCGGCCGGAACTGCACCAGCGAGGCAAACGAAACTTCCTGCGTCCGGGCGGTGCCGAGGCTGCTCAACGTCGGTTCCAGCTTGGGCGCGAAGGGCTGGTTGGCGCTCAGCACCAAATCGGCCCCGAGCAGCTCCCGCGCCTGCTCGCTGATGCTACGGGCCAGGTTATCGCCGAAGGAATTGATGCCCACCAGCGCCGCAATGCCCAAAATAATGCTGGCCATAAATAGCAGCAGCCGTGCCCGGCTGCGGCGGCTGTCGCGCCACGCCATGCGGAATAGCCACGAGGTAGCAGGACGGGAGGCGGGGAGGGGGGGAGTGGGTGTCACGAAGGGAAAATAATAAGCGGAAGGCTACCAGTACAGAATTATAGACGGACAAGCGGCAGGTACATTTTACCACTTGGCGCTGCATCTTGCGGGATACAGTTTGTCGCTGTGCCAACGCTCAACTGTTATCTACGCCCTAACACCGTGCTGAGTATGCGAAAATCCAGAAAAAGCAGCTCTCTAAATGGCCTGTTGGCGCTGGCCCTGCTGCTGTGCGCGGTAAGCCTGCATGCCTGTCATACAGTTCAGGTTTCTATGCCTGCCAGTAGCACTGCGCCTACACCGATAGCTGCCTTAACAACAGAACGGGTAGCTATAGTGAGAGGAAGAGTATTCAGTACCCAGGACAGCACAACGGAAATTCCGGGCGTGGAATTGATTTTTGAGAAAGCATTTGCTGACTCTACAGAGCAGCGCTTGCGCACGGTAACGGAGCCCGACGGGTCATATCAGATGGAACTGAAGACTGGGCAGACCTACCAAGTGACCTTGAATAAAGATGGTCGCAAAGTGGGCGAAAAGCAGTATCTGGTTCCTGAGATGCCTATTAATTCGAGCGGTATCCGGAAGTATTTCTATGCTGACTATAAGATGGAGCGCACCGATGAATTCGATAACTTACCGCCCATGATTTTTTTCGACACAAATCAGGCTACACTCCGACCGGAATCCAAAACCCGATTAGACTACATCGCAGCAGTACTTAAAAACCACTCTGGCTTCGGAGTTTCCATTGAGGGGCATGCTGAACCGCGTGAAGTCCCCCGCAACCAACCCAACCGTATCCAGTATCAGGTGCAACTAGGGCAACGCCGCGCCCAAGCTGCCGATGACTACTTAGCCCAAAAAGGTGTCTCTGTCAAGCAGCGAATCACCACAAGCTATGGCGGAGAACGGCCGGCAGCACCCAACGATAATGCGGAAAATCGACAGCTTAACCGTCGGGTTGAATTGCAAAGTATTTCAGTCGAGGGCATCACTTCAAAGCGCAAGGCGGCTGGACATGGCCCGGCAGGTAATACAAAGCCCAATCTTCACCTTTCTGGTCAGAGGCATTCCTTCAATACTCGCAACGAGAAAAAGATGCCTGCTGAGCGTTAATGGCCAATTTGATAGATTGAATGCGGAATGGTGGGTACCAGCGCCCAAGATTTTAGTTCATCGTTTTTTCCGAAACTGACTCAGCCACACCATCCACCACCTTGCCGCCGCGCAGCCGCAGCGTCCGCTGGGTTTTGGCAGCCAGCTCCATGTCGTGCGTCACGAGGACCAGCGTGGTGCCGGCCTCACGGTTGAGGTCGAACAATAGGTTCACCACCCGCTCACTGGTGTCGGGGTCGAGGTTGCCGGTGGGCTCGTCGGCGAAGAGCAGGGCGGGGCGGTTGGCGAAGGCGCGGGCCAGGCTCACGCGCTGCTGCTCGCCGCCCGAGAGCTGGGCCGGGTAGTGGCCGGCGCGCCCGGCCAGGCCCACGCGGTCAAGCAGCTCCAGGGCCGTTTTGGAAGCGCCGCGCTGGCCGCGCAGCTCCAGCGGCACCAGCACGTTTTCGAGGGCCGTGAGGGTGGGCAGCAGCTGGAAGTTCTGGAAGATGAAGCCCACGTGCTCGTTGCGCACGGCGGCGCGCTGGTCCTCGCTGAGGTTATCCAATTGAATGCCGTTGAGCCACACGCTGCCCGAAGTGGCGCGGTCGAGGCCGGCGCAGAGGCCCAGCAGCGTGGTTTTGCCCGAGCCCGACGGCCCGACGATGGCAAAGGTGTCGCCGGCCTTCAAGTCGAAGCTGACGGCGTGGAGCACCGTGAGCGGCTGGCCGGCGCTGGGGTAGGTTTTGGTGAGGCTATCGACGCGGAGGATGGACATGGATGTGAGGTAGAGACGCATATTTGCGTCTTGTCGTTGAACAGAATCATGGATAAACGGGAGGGCGGCGCATACGATGAGGCGCAAGCATGCGCCTCTACCCTTCGCTTCACAACTACGCTTCCCTTCGTTCGTTACCAAAGACGCGAAAACCTTCCCGATGTTTTCCACCTTTACGCTTCCGTGCCCAAAACCTTGTTCATGCGCTTCGTTCCCTTCGCCCTCGCCGGCCTGCTGGCGCTGGCCCTCCCGGCCTGCAATTCCAACTCCTCCACCGAAACGGCCAAAGCGCCGGCTGCTGCGGCTACGCCGACGGCCACGGCCAAGCCTGGTACCGCTACCGGCAAAAAGCGCCTGCTGTTCTTCGGCAACAGCCTCACGGCCGGCTATGGCGTGGAGCCCGACCAGGCCTTTCCGGCCCTGATTGGGGACAAAATCGATTCGCTCAAGCTCGGCTACGAAGTAATAAATGCCGGCCTGAGCGGCGAAACCACCGCCGGCGGCCGCAGCCGCGTGGGCTGGATTCTGCGCCAGCCGGTGGACGTGTTTGTGCTGGAGCTGGGCGGCAACGACGGCCTGCGCGGCCTGCCCCTCACGGCCACCCGCGAAAACCTGCAGGGCATCATCGACACGGTGCGCCGCCGCAGCCCCGGCGCGCAAATCGTGCTGGCCGGCATGCAGATTCCGCCCAACATGGGCCAGGCCTACGCCAGCGAGTTCAAAGCCATTTACCAGGACATAGCCACTAAAAACCACCTCGTCCTCATTCCCTTCCTGCTCGAAGGCGTGGGCGGCCACCCCGACCTGAACCAGGCCGACGGCATTCATCCCACGCCCACCGGGCACCGCATGGTGGCCCGCACGGTGTGGGGCGTGCTGCAGCCGCTGCTGCAGTAGGGGATGGGGGCAGGAGGGTAGGAGGGTAGGAGGGTAGGAGGGTGTGAGGGCAGGAGTCAAGAAAAATTCATACCCTCTTACCCCCATACCCCCATACCCTCATACCCTCATACCCTCATAACCTTATTTATATCACCCGCAGGCCGTCGAGGTTCACTTCGTCGCGCAGCAGCTCGAGGTGGCGGTAGGCGCGGGGGCGGCCGGCATCGGTGCTGAGCTCGGGCAGGGGGGCGCGGGCGGCGTCGAGGGTGAGCTGGGTGAGCTTGCGCTCGCCGAGGTAGATGGCCACGGGACGGCCCAGACGGGCATCGTGCGCGGCCAAGGCAAGGTCGATTTCGGCCAGAATGGTGCTCATGGTTAAAAAAGTGAGCGTGATGGGAGCGGAAATATAGCGAGGGTTTTCAATAAGTAGGAACATTCGATGATGCAATAGAGGTAGTGGCTGATTGCGCCGCGCCGCGCCTGCATTTCACCAAACCAGCCCGCGTCGGCGGCTACCTTTGCCGCATGAATAGTGCTCCTGCTGCGCCCCTTGCGCCGGCCGCCCTGGCCACCCGCCCCATTGGCATGTTCGATTCCGGCATTGGCGGCCTCACGGTGGCGCGGGCCGTGGCCCGGCGGCTGCCCCACGAGCGCATCGTGTACTTCGGCGACACCGCCCACCTGCCCTACGGCGACAAGAGCGCGGCCGCCATTCAGGCCTATTCCGTCAAAATCTGCGACCTGCTGCTGCGCCAGCACTGCAAGCTGATTGTCATTGCCTGCAACTCGGCTTCGGCCGCTGCTTATGAGCTGGTGCGCGAATACGTGGGCTCGAAAGCTAAGGTGCTGAGCGTGATTGACCCCATCGTGGCGCACCTGGGCCGGGCCTACGCCGGCCGCCGGGTGGGCCTCATCGGCACGAAGCAGACGGTGAATTCCAACGTGTATAAGAAGAAGGTGGACGACCTCGACGCGGGCGTAGACCTGCACTCGCTGGCCACCCCGCTGCTGGTGCCCATGATTGAGGAAGGCTTTTTCAAAAATTCCATCTCCGACGACATCATTGCCAGCTACCTGGGCAGCGCCACCCTGGCCGACATCGAGGCCCTGGTGCTGGCCTGCACGCACTACCCGCTCATCAAAGAGCAGATTGCCGCCTACTACGCCGGCCGGGTCGACGTGCTGGATGCCTCCGACGTGGTGGCCGCCGACACCGAAGCCTACCTCGCGGCCCACGGGCTGCTGGCGCCGGCGGCTGCCACGTCCCCCGCGCACCATTTCTACGTATCCGACTTCACCCGCTCGTTTGAGGAAAGCACGCGCATCTTTTTTGAGCAGGAGGTGCACCTGGAGCATTATCCGCTCTGGGAATAGCCGGCAGGGACTTCTTCATCAGCTGTACATAAATCCGTAACTTTCCGGGCCCGTTTCGGGCCATTATCTTTGAAGGCCGTATCGGCCATTGTTCTTTTTTTAATTCATTTTCAACTTTTCATCTTCACTTTGCCCCAATTTAAACGACTATGAAACATTTCTTTACTTCACGCCTGAAGTCCTGCGTGGCGGCCATGGCCCTGCTGTGGCCGGCAGTGGCCTCGGCGGCTCCTTTCACCCCGGGCAATATTGTGGTGGCCCGCGTAGGCGATGGCACCGCTACCCTGGGCAGCACGGCCACCGCCGTTTTCCTGGTTGAGTACACGCCGGCCGGCACCGTGGTGCAGACCATTGCCCTGCCCACCACGGCTACCAGCCCCCAGCGCGCCCTCACGGCCAGCGGCACCTCCACTTCTGAGCTGGCCCTGACCCGCTCGGCCGATGGCCAATACCTGATTCTGACCGGCTACGATGCGGCCGTGGGCACCACCGGCATCACCGGCACGGCTTCCACCGCCACGCCGCGCGTCATCGGCCGCATTGCCGCCGATGGCACCTTCGATACCAGCACCGCCATCAGCGATGCCTTCACGGCCACGAGCATCCGCAGCGCGGCCTCGGCCGACGGCACTTCCTTCTACGCCCTGGGCGGCGTGAGCGGCGTGCGCTACGTGCCGTTTGCCAACCCGGCGGCTACGGCCACGGTGCAGCTCAATACGGCCCCGACCAACACCCGCGTGGCCGGCGTGTTCGGCGGCAACCTCTACATTACCTCGGGCTCGAGCCCCTACATCGGCGTGAACCAGATTGGTACGGGCCTGCCCACCACCACGGGCCAGGCGGCCACGCTGCTGCCGGGCCTGCCCGGCGCGGGCAGCCCCTACGGCTTCTACTTTGCCGACCTGAGCACGAGCGTGGCCGGCGTTGACGTGGTGTACGTGGCCGATGACGGCACCAGCACCAGCGGCATCCAGAAGTATAGCTTGGTGGCTGGCAGCTGGGTTTCGAACGGCACCATTGGTTCGGGCACGGCCCTGCGCGGCCTGACGGCGACCACCGCCAGCGGCACCGTGACGCTCTACGCCACCGTGGGTGCCAGCACTGCCGCCGGCGGCGGCAGCCTCTACACCCTGACGGATAACGCCGGCTACAACGCCGCTCCCTCAACCACCACGCTGCCCACGGCCATTGCCACGGCTGCTACCAACATTGCCTTCCGGGGCGTAGCCCTGGCCCCGGTGGCTGCTACCTCGGTGCAGGCCCCCACCATCACCAGCTTCACGCCCACCACGGGCGCGGCCGGCACTACGGTAACCATCACGGGTACCAATTTCACAGGCGCTACGGCCGTGACGCTGAATGGCGCGTCCATTACCGGCTTCACGGTGGTTAACGCTACTACCATCACCTTCACGGTGCCTGCTACGGCTAGCACCGGTGCTATCGGCGTGACCACGCCCGGCGGCACGGTGGCCAGCACGGGTACCTTCACGTTTATTCCGGCCGCTACCACGCCCACCATCACCAGCTTCACGCCCACCACGGGCGCGGCCGGCGTAACGGTGACCGTAACGGGCACCAACTTCACCGGTGCCACCACGCTGACCGTGGGTGGCATTGCCGTAACCGGCTTCACGGTGGTAAGCGCTACCAGCATCACCTTCGTGCTGCCCGCTACGGCCGTGACCGGCCCCATTGTGGTGACTACGCCCAGTGGCACGGCCACCAGCAGCACCAGCTTCACGGTGACGCCTACCGTGGCGGCCCCCACCATCACCAGCTTCACCCCGGCCCGCGCTATTGCAGGCGTGGGCTTCACGCTGAACGTGAGCGGCACCAACCTGGTAGCCGGCACCACCATTAGCTTCAACGGCGTGAACTACACCGGCACCATTGCCGGCACCAGCGGCTCGAGCTACAACGTGACCATTCCGTCGGCCGGCGTGCCGGCGGCGGGTACCTACAACATCACGGCTACCAATTCCGGGGGCACCTCGGCTCCGCTGTCGTTCCTCGTTGTGGCACCGGCAACCACGGTGGCTTACGAAGACTTTGAGCAGGGCTCGAAAGGGGCTTACGCTGTCGGCACTGTGACGCTGCGCAGCGGCGACTGGACCTTCACCGAAGCATTGACGGGCAACCAGTTCAACGACAAAGCCAACCAGGTGCAGTCGGCCCGCGTGCGCGGCGGCGGTTCCATTGCCATGAACTTCGACAAGACCACCGGCGCTGGCGTGGTTACGGTTAACGCGGCCCTGTACGGCTCCGACGCTACGGCTTCGTTCATTCTGGAGGTTTCCACCAATGGCGGCACCACCTACACCACGGTGGCCGGTGCTCCTGCTGCCCTCACCACCACGCTCACGCCCTACACCTTCACGGTGAACCGCGCGGGCAACGTACGCTTCCGCATCAGCAGCACCAATACGGTGGCGGCCACAAACCCCCGCATCAACATCGACGACATCAACATCACCGGCTATACCGGCACGGCTACTGCGGCTGCGCACGCCCTGCCCGGCCTCGCGCTGTACCCGAACCCCGCCACCGACCGCATCACGGTTGAGCTGCCGACGGCTGGTGCCGCCACGGTAGCCCTGCGCGACCTGACCGGCCGTGTGGTGCTGGCTCCGGCCGCCCTGGCGGCCGACAAGCAGCTGCGCCTGCCGGCCGCGCTGGCCGCCGGCGTGTACCTGCTCGAAGTGAGCCAGAACGGTGTTGTTGCCGTGCGTCGCATCGAGAAAAACTAAGCAGCTGGCCGGGCCGATGCTGGAATTTCAGTAGCCGGCCGGCCGTATGTTGCCCCCCCCCAAAAAAGCCCGCGCAGCTGCGCGGGCTTTTTTTGTTTTTCAGCCTTTGGAAGATGGCCGGCTACAGCTTTTCTTCCAGCCACAGGTAGCCGGCCGCCAGCAGAAACAGCCCGAAAAACCACTCGGCCGGCCAGGGCTCGGCTGCCTGAGCTGGCCCTGCCGAAGCCAGGGCCGACTTTGCAAGGGCCGCGTTGTGGGCGGCGGTGGCCTGCTGCCGCTCCCGCAGCTCCGGTCCCAGCCAGGCCGTATCCGGATAGACATAAAACGCGTGCGCCGTGCGGCCCGGCCCGCGCACCTGGTGCCAGCCCGCTGCCCCCGGCCAATAACTGCCGGTGCTCCATTCGGGCAGGCGAGCGTCTTGGCGCAGCGGAAGGCGGGCAGCGGGGCCGCCAACCAGTGGGGCTGCCGTGGGCACCTGCTCAGGGAATGCCCCCGCGAAGTGCAGCGTGAGCGGCTGGCCCAGCCGGGGCCAGCGGGTGCCGGTGCGCCACGCGGCAGCGGCTGGAGCCGGCGGCACGGCAGCCGCCAGGAGCCGGCTCCAGAAAGATGCGTACACCGATGCGTGGCCCTGCAAAACCCAGCGGAAGGTTTCGGGCACCACCGATACCACGGCAAAGCCCAGCCCAACGCGCCGGCTGGCAGCCGCTACCGCCTGCTGCGGGCCGGTGGCCAGCGCCCGCAATTCGGGCGCTGGCTGCAGGCTGGCAGGCAGCGGGGCGCGAGCTTCGCCGGGCAGGCCGGGCCATCGGAGCGGCTGGGGCAGCGCG
>NZ_BAAGWC010000018.1:0-80695 GCF_054780555.1 Hymenobacter daeguensis | reverse complement strand
ACGGCCGCGTTTGACGCCGTGATGCCCGTGCACAGCTTCGAGGGCGACAAGGTGGTGTTCAAGGACGGTCGCGTCGCGGTGGGCTTCGCCATTGAGCCAGCCGAGATGGAAAGCTGGACGGTGGATGACTACGAGGCATTCCAGACCGCGCTGGTAGGCGTGCTGCGGCCCCTGCCGGTAGGCACCATCGTGCAGAAAACAGACATCTACTACGACCGGCCCTACCGCGAGGACAAGACCCAGCAGACCTACTTCGAGGGCAAGATGAATAAGCACTTCTTCGAGCGACTGGTGCTGTTTCAGAAGTCCTACCTGTTTATCTCCTTCGCGCCGGTGGCGGTAAAAGCGCCCCGCACCAACGCCGTGAATGCCCTGGTGGCCCGCGCCGGCGAAGCGCTGATGAAAAACCCCTTCGCGCAGCTCGTCCAGACCCTGGAATTGGCCGAGGCCAGCGCCGTGGAATTTGTTCAGGGCATCAAGAACCTGGGCGGCGTTGCGTTTGAGCGCCTAGGCGGCCGGGAGATGCACCAGCTTTACCTGCAGTATTTCAACCTCAGCTTCGATGGCCAGCCTACCCGGCAGGAGCGCGAGATTGGCAACGACATGGGCGCGCTCAGCGTGGGCGAGCACCGGGTAAACATTCTCTCGATGGTAGGCCAGGGCAGCGAGGCCCACCCAGCGGTAAAGAACAGCTACGGCGTCACCGCGCCCATGCTCTACCCGCTCACCCACGTCCTGCAGTGCCCGCACATCCTGACGCAGGCCCTGCTGGTTCAGGATACCCGCGCCGAGCTTAGCTCGCTGGATACCGACCGTAAGCTCAACGCCTCCCTCTCGTTTCTCTCCACGCAGGACAATGCGCTGCGGGCAGCCGAGGTCGAGGAGTTCACCGCCGAGGTGCGGGCCGAAAACAAGCAGATTGTGGGCCTGCACCTATCCCTGCTGCTCTGGGACACCAACGATAACAGCCGGCGCGAGAACGTGGAGCGGGCCACGGCGGCCTTTCGCTACATGTTCGGCACGGAAAGCGTGGTCGAAAGCTACCTGGCGCTGCCCGTGTTCTTTGGTTTGCTGCCCGGCAACGCCTGGCAGGTGCCGGACCGCTGGCTGACCTGCTCGTCGGACCGGGGCGCGTGCTACACCCACTGGACGGCCACCTACCAGACCGACCCGGTGGGGGAGTACCTGACCGATAGGTTCCGCAACCTGGTGCAGGTAAACCTGTTCAACACGGCCCTGGACAACCAGAACGCCATTGTCATCGGCCCCTCGGGCTCAGGCAAGAGCTACACCTTCGGCAATCTGATTGTGCAGCGCTTTGAGAAGGGCGCCCGCCAGATTATCATGGACGTGGGCGGCACCTACCGCAACGTGCTGCAGTCGCTCAACGGCGGGGACTTCGATAACACCTACTTCGAGTACGACCCGCAGCGGCCCATCGAGTTCAATCCCTTCGTCGTGCCGCGGGATGCTTCGGGCAAGTGGCTCTACAACGACGAGAAAACCAACTTCCACCTGGCCCTGCTCGCCGCCCTGTGGAAGGGCGGCAAGGATACCGGACTGGACAAGTCGGAGCGCACGATTCTCTCGCGCTTCCTGATTGAGTACTATGCCTGCCTGAACGAAAGCCCCCGCCTGAACCAGAAGGACGAGGAGTTTCCCGGCATGGAAAGCTTCTACCGCTTCGTGGAGCAGTACGACCAGGAAATGCAGAAGCCCGTGGCCGTGCCCGGCGACGGGGTGGAACCCGACCCGCTCGATGGAGCGCGTCGGCAGTACCAGAAAAACCTGAAGTACATCGACATGCACCAGTTCTTCCTGGTGCTGGGCCAGTACATCACCGGCGGCCGCTACGAGCGGGTGCTCAACGCCAAGCGCGACGTGGACTTATCGGAGTACCGGCTCATCTGCTTTGACCTGGCCAAGGTGCAGGCCGACCCCGACCTCTACCCGGTGGTGGCCATGCTCATCACTGAGCTGAGCCTGGATTTGTTCCGCAAGTTTCCCGACGACGTCAAGTACATCGCCCTGGACGAGGCCTGGACCATGCTCTCGGGCGTGCTCTCGGAATTCATCGAGTCGATGTACCGCACCATTCGCAAAACCAACGGCTCGGTCACCATCATCACCCAGGGCATCACCGAGATTACCAGCAGCAAAATCGGGCCGGCCATCATTAACAACTCGGCCACCAAGATTATCCTGCGCCACGTCAACCCCGACTCCCTGGCCCAGCTGCAGGCCCCGCTGGGCCTGACCGGCCACGAGATGGACTTGATTAAGTCAGTCCGCTCCACCGAAGTGCTGCGCGAAATATTCATCAAGCAGGGCGCCAAGGGCAAGATATTCGGGGTGGAGGCCTCCCCCCAGTTGGATGCTATCCTCACCTCCAAACCGGTGGAGCGCAACCACCTCAACCGGCTGGTGAAATTCTATCAGCAGACCAACCTGAAGCCGGTGCTGGACCGAAACGGCCGGCCGAAGCTGGATGCGGACGGCAACCCGCAGTACGAGCCCGTGAAGGTGCAGCGACTGGACTACGCCGTCGACCAGTTTGTGGAGGATAAACAGGCCCGCAAGGGTGTCCTAGCCCAGTGAGTAGTCTGTATCTAATGGTCGCCTACGGGGCCGACCCGGGCTTTCTGAGCGCCTGCGACCAGACCCTGCAAATCGTGCTGCGCGCCTGCCGCTACATCACGCCCACCTTCATGCTCATTGCCCTGCTCTACACCATCGGGCGCGGCTTTATCTCGGGCAACGGGCTGGCCATGGACTGGGGCCCCATCGTCAAGGCTGTATGGATATTCTTCCTGCTCTTCTTCTATAAGGAACTGATTGATACGCTTAGCTCGGGCATTGCCGGGTTCACCCGCATGTTTGCCACGCCCGACGGCTCCACGGCCGCTTCGGCGCTGGGCGCGACCATCAGCACCTCGGAAACGCTCTCGCAGAAAACGGTGGTGGAGCAAGGGGCGCAGGAAATAGCCAACCTACTTAAAACCATCACCTCGTTCAGCCTGACCAACATTCTGCTGCAGCTGGTGACTGGGGAAGTCGTGCTGCTGATTCGGCAAATCATGCAGTTCATCCAGCAGTTTATTCTAGGCTTCCTGTTCGTGTGCGGCCCCATTTCCCTGTGCCTGTCGGTAGTGCCGGCCTTTGGCCAACTCGCCATCAAGTGGCTGCAGAACTTCCTGGCCGTGCAGTTCTGGGGCCTCTCGTTCGCCCTGCTGGATTTGCTCTACACCTTCTACACGGCTTCCAACACCACTTTCGGCGGGGTTTTCTCCGCCCCGGTGGCGGCAGAATCGGATACCCGCCAGCTGATTGTCTCGGTAGCCTTCATCATGCTCTACCTCATGGTACCCTACCTGACGAGCCTGTTTATTGGCTCCTCAGCCGCGCAAGGGTTCGTGGGCTCCGTGGTTGGCATGGCTACTTCGGCGGCAGCGGCGGCGGCCGGTGTTTCGGCTGGCATGGCCGGCGGCGGCCACGGCGTGTCCGGGGCCATCGGCCGGGCCATGAGCAGCGGCGGCACCTCGGGCGGAGGCGGCTCCGGCGGGGGCACGGGCGGCGGCTCAGCCGACCCCAGCCCGGCCCCAAGCGGCGGCAGTTCGGCCTCGGCGGGCCTGCCCTCCATTACCATGTCCGATGCCCTCAATCCTTCCTACCGGCAACGGCCTTCCGGGCTGTGGACGGCTTAACCAATCCCCTTCTTTCCGATGAACTATCCCACCCGCTACCTGGCCCTGCTGACCTTGGGCCTGGCCACTGCCTGTCAATCCAAAGAAGAAAAAGCCAACGCGGCCCTCGCCGACGCGCTGGAAGCGCAAGCGGAAAGCCCCGCTGAACAGGCCCGCATGGCGGCTCAAAAAGCTGCTTACACTCTGCCCCCGGCTCGTCCGGCCTCGGCGGTTGACGTGCGGGCCGGCGTGGAGCAGCTGCTGCCGGCCGAAGGCTACCTGGAGCTGGTGTCGGTGAAAGGGCAGGCCCTGCAGCCCATCACGCTCGGCCTGCCGCCCATGTGGCGCATCGGGGTGAAGCCAGGCTACCCCAAGGTAGGCCCCGGCTACAAGATTCCGTTCGAGGCAGTGCTACGCTGGAAGCCTACGGGCTACGTGGAAACCAAGCCTAAATCAGCCTTGCTGGTGCTGCAGACGCCGAAAGACTCGCTGATGCACTTCTACATCTCGGAGATGAGCGTGGGCAGCAAGGTCGTGCAGGTGCGGCCCAGGGAGCCCATCACGGTGCAAGGGGTGCTCTACACCTACCTCGACCGGGATAATGCTCAGCGGCTGCTGGTGTACCCCTACCAAGACAAGCAAGTGTATCTGCCCCTGGCCAACTAGGGGCAGTGGGGAAGAAAGCCCCGGCCTTAAAAACCTCCTCCTGTTGACTTAATCAGCCCTTTTAATGGACTCCGCCAAAAACCTAAGTACCTCATTCTCCACCATGCGCAACCTGGCGATGGGGAGCGTCCTGGCCCTGCTGCTCGTGTCGCTGGCGGCGGGCTTTCTGGTGTACCGCGCCTACGAGAACAGCGGCCGGCGCGTGTACGTGGTAGGCCAGACCGGCTCGGTGGCCGCCCTCTCCGCGCCCACCACCGAAACCCACACGCCCTACGAGGCCCGCAACCTGGTGCGCAACTTCATGCAGACCATGTTCGGCCACGACCAATACACCTACAAAACCAACCTGGACGCGGCCCTGCCCCTGATTGAGGGGCGCGGCGGCCGGCGCATCTACGACGGCTTCACGCGGGGCCAAGTGCTGCAGAACTACGAGCGGTACGCCGCCCGCAACGTGGTGACGGTGGACAGCGTGAGCATCGACATGAACCACCGCCCCTGGTCGGGCCGGGTGTACATCAAGCAGCGCATCTTCATCGGGGGCGAGCAGAAGGAGCCCCTGCCGCTGGCCGCCAAGTTCAACCTGACCGAAACCAACCGCTCTGATGCCAACCCCTACGGGATGCTCATCACCAACTTCGACTACATCCCCTACAACCCGCAGGTGTCGCGGGAGGAGCTACAGGCCCTGAAAGAGCAGGAAGCCGACCGGCAGCGGGCCCTGCTGGAAGCCCAGCGCAGCGCCGGGGCCCTGGCTCCCGCAGCCAGCGACGCGCCTGCCCCGACAGCAGCTCCGGCTTCGCCCGCAGCGGGCAACTAATTCTATCCTTTCTCCAAGCGCATCGCACTATGTTTTCCAAGCTTTTGCTGGCCTTGAGCCTGCCCCTGCTGCTGGCGTCGGCCACGTCAGCCCAATCCTCCACGGCCGTGCCGCGGCCCGCCGCGTCACCACTGGCGGCCCCGGTGCTGCTGGACGTGGCCGTGTCAGACAGTTCCACTACCTACCTCGTTTTTAGTGGCCCCGTCTCGCTGGTCGACGTGGGCATGGCCAATAACTACCTGGTGAAGATTGAAGCCAACGCGGTGTTCGTGCGCGCCCGCCGCAAATCCGCGCCGCCCACGCCCATCCTTATCCGTTACGGCTCCAAGTACTGGATGGGACGCCTCGTGTACGTGAACCGGCCAGTGCTGCAGCTGTACGACTTTCAGAAAGACGGCGCGTTGAGCGTGAGCAGCGGCACTAGCGAGGGCACGGCGGCCGGCGCGGCCCCGGAGAATGAGCTGGCCTTGGACAAGGAGCGGGAGAAGAAAGCGGCCGTTGAGGGCAAGCTCAGCCAGCTGCGCAAAACCAGGGAAGAGCACCAGGCCGTGGCGGTCGTCGACAACGACCTGGTACTGTCGCTGGCCAACGTGCGCAACGACAAGGATTTTACCTACCTGCGCTTCAAGGTCATTAACCACTCGGCCATTGACTACAACGTCGATTTCACCGACTTCCAGCTGGTGGAAAACGCCCATAAGAAGTTTCTGGCCCGCAAGAAGAACGAAGCGCGCCGGCCGCTGGCTCCCTCGGGCGGCCTAGCCAATCAGGTGGTTACGGGCCGCACCACTGGCTACCTGACCTACGCCATTCCGCTCTACGCGGCCACAGACCGGGGCTACCTGGAAGTGACCCTGCGGGAGCTAAACGGGGCGCGGGTTCTGGTGCTGCCAGTGCCTTCGCGAGTCATCAATCGAGCCTCTACCATCTAACGCCGCTGCTATGGAACCCGCAAATCCCCACACCCAACCCCCAGCCATGGGCTCAGCGGAGCACGACGACGCGGAGCACTTCGGCCCGCAGCGGCCCACCCCCGCCGGCCAGTCCAAAGCCACGCCGCTGGAAACGCTGCGCAACAACTGGCTACTCCTAACCGGCCTGCTGGTGCTGCTGGTCGGCATGGGCCTGCTTCTCTGGCTGCGCTCCGCCACTCAGGCCGCGCAGCAGAAGAAGGAAGTCGTAGCGGCAGCCTCGGAAAACATCGAGCCCGAGATTAAGGCGGCCCCCACAGCGGCTGCAGAGCCGGTTTCGCCCTCCGCGCAGATAGAGCAGCAGCGCCGACTGGAACAGGAGGCGCAAAGCACGCCCACCCGCCCAAATACCGACGAGGTCGCGGAAGCCTTTGTGGCCGATACGATGGGGCAGGCCCAGCGGCGGAAGCAGCGGGCGGCAGCTCTCACGGCGGCAGCGCGCCGCCGGCAGGAGGAAGGCCGCCTCGCCGCGGCCGACGTGGACACCATTGAAGCCACGGTTCAGGACCCCGCAACGGGCTCGTACCATGCTCAGACGCTGGTGGTACCCCGGCGGCGGCCAGGCCAGGTAGTCGGTACTGTGGCCCGCCGGACCAGCTCCGGCGCGGCGCGCCGGGCGCGGGCCGCGCTGCTGCCGGCGACCGACACGGACGGCACCCCGTTTGAAACCGACCCGGACGTGCTGGCCATGCTGAGCACGTCTCCGCCCGAAACCCGCGCTGCCTACGAGCGCATGACCGGCAAGCGCTACCGCGACCCCAGGGCCGTCGCGCAGACCCTGGCCAGCCGCGCCAGCGCGCCCGGCATGGATGGCTTCAATACCGTCAAGGTCGCGGGCTCCGCCCGGATGATGGCCCAGAGCAGCCAGGCGGAGCTGGTGCCCGACGTCTTTTTCAAGTGCGTCATCAACGGCGAGCAAAAGGTGCGAACCGGCTCCGTGGTACTGCTGCGGCTGCAGGAAGACGCCGTGGTGTCGGGTGTGACCTTCCCGAAGAATACCGTCTTCGCCGCCGTTGCCACCGTGGGTACCAACAACGTGATGCTGGAAGTCAACCGCCTCGGGCCCAACCGGGTCGCGGCCAGCATCTACGACTACAACTACATGCCCGGCATCATGATTGACCCCGTGAAGCGGGTAGCCAAAGATGCCAGCCTCGCCGGCCAGGACCTGCAGCAGCAGTCCATGCAGGAGGTCAGCACCGCCATCGACCGCTCCGCCTCGGCGGCCAACTCGGTGGTGGGCGTGGGCGGGCGCGTGGCCATGGGCGTACTCAGCCGGCCCAAAACCCGCACCAAGCTGCGAGACGTGCTGCTGCCCGACGGCTACCCCATCCTGATTACCACGGCTACCGCCGGCCAGATGGGGCCGGTCACGGCGTCGGGACGCTAATTCTTTCACCAATTCCACGACAATGAAAAAGACACTTTTTCCGGCCCTGGCGGCCGTTGCGCTGCTGCTGGCCCCGGCCGGTCAGGCCCGGGCGCAGATGGTGGTTAATGACCCGCTGCATATGGGCGTGCAGATTGGCGAGTTTGCCAAGCGCCTGCAGCAGTGGTCCTCCACGGTGCAGAACTACCAGGTAGTAAAGGACGCCCGCCAGATTGCCGGCGTCACGAAGGATATCACCAGCGAGGTTCGCAGCCTCACCCAGGAGGGGCTCGACCTGCAAAAGCAGGTTCAGGCCGACCTGCGGAAGGTGCAGAGCATTCAGGACTTGCGGCTCTCCAACCCGCAGGAGCTATTTGCGCGGGCCCTGGCCATGTCCGGCCGCAGCCAGACCAACCAGATGATGCCCGTCTACGCCAAGGCCCAGCGCCTGCGACAGGCCCTGCAGCTGACCAACCCCATGCAGGACGTGAATACGATGTACGACGTGTTCTCGCGCTTCGGCACCAGCTCGGCCGACCCCAACGGCAACATGAACAGCGACCAGTACCAGGCCAAGCGCGAGGAGTCCACGGTTTCCCTGTTTGCGGCCGAGGAGATGATGGCCAAGCGCAAGCTGGCTATGGCCGTGAACTACTACAAGATTGCCGACGAGATGACCGCACAAAGCGTGGAAATGCAGGCCACGCTGAAGAATCCGGGCCGTTACGCCATGACCGAGGGCGAGCGGATAGCTGCCCTGAACTCCTCGAACGACAACCTGATTAAGGCCATGCAGCTGCGCGAGCAGGGCGACCGGCTGTTCATGGAAGCCTCGCAGGCCGGCCCCGCCCACCAGGCCGCCGAAGCGGTGTACGCCTCGACCCTCAGCCGGAACGCGCTGATTAAAATGGACCGTGCACGGCCGCGCTAACATCCTATGAAAAAGCTCCTGTTAGTGGTGCTTCTGCTCGCGGGGGTCGGTATTCTGCCGGCCTCCGCCCAGCGACACGTCAAGCACCTGGCCTCCTGGGGAGCACACCTCGGCCGCTCCGAAACCGGCAACTACTATGAGTTGAGCTATACGCCCATGCTCACCAACCACCTGGCCCTGCGCCTGAGCGGGGGCTATGAGCACGGCACCTTGACTACTCGCGGCGAATACTCGGTGTATCAGGGCCGGGTCCTGCTCTCGCCCCAGCTATTCTGCCTCGGGGAGGTGGCCTACGTGCACCTGCTGGTGGGTGCGGGCGCGGGCTACGAGTGGACCAACCAGAACGGTACCGGGGAGGTAATGTCCGGTGCGAAAGAGCCGCAACGCTTCACTTACGGCCCCCAGGTAGGAGCCGAAGCGGATTTCTTCCTCGGCAACCGGCTCTCGCTCGTGGCCACGGGCACCAAAGGCTACCTGTTCAATAATCCGCTGGTCGACCAATGGCCAGGCCTGGCCAGCATTGGCCTGCGGTATCACTTTCGCTAATCACTCCTTCTGACCTATGAAACGACTTGCCTATCTACTGCTGAGCTGCGCGGCTCTGGTCACGAGCTGCTCGAAAGACAACGATGCCACGCCCTCCGGCCCGAAAGAGTATCAGGTAGAATACAAGGTTACCTCCAATGCTCCAACCTCGGACTACCTGAGCTACACCAACGAAAGCGGCGGCAATACGACGCTTAGCAACACACCACTGCCGGTGAGCTACAAGTTTAAGCGGACCATGAAGCAGGGCGACAACCTGACCATCTTGGCCAGTATCGACGGCGGTACGGCGGCCTCGGAAATCACCTGCGCTATCCTGCTGGATGGCAAGGAAGTCAAGAAGAAAACTGGCCGGGGTGTCGACGCGCAAGCCGTGCCGGTGTATGTAATCGGTGAATAGTAATTAGGGTGTTGTTAAACAAATAGGGCAAAACCTCCGACCCTGCGCTACGCCATTTGCTCGACGGCTGTTTAACCGGCATCTGCCACCGGGCTTGGACTACCTGTCCATTGAAGAGCGCACGACGAGCCAGCATTTTAGTATCCCGCCCTGGCAGCCCCCGGTAATCGTCTGGAATTCACGTCACCGAATGTCATTTCAGTCCCCCCGCTCTCGCCAGCGCGGGGGTATTTTTTGTCCGTTCCGTAACTTTAAGCACCCCGTTCACCTTAGCTTCTCGCATGGACTACCTGCACATGATTGAATACCAGCCGCGTCACTGGCGGGTAGTCTATCCGACGGTCGTGCTGCAGCACGAGGCCCTGTTTCAGAAGGCCAAAGCACTGCACACGACCGCGCCGCTGGAAGCCGAGCGTCTGTACCGGCAGATCATGGCCGCCTGCGGGGAGTTGCACCTGGACGCGGTGTCGCACCTGGGCATGCTGCTCAACAGCCGAACTCCAGGCCTGGGCTTGACCTACCTGATGCAGGCGTTCATGCAGGCTAGGCTGCTGTTTCCCAAGGCCTTCGCGGAGGGCCGGGACGTGCTGCTCTACGAGTCCACCGGCAACGGTTTCGTGCTGACCGCATACTACGCCATGGGCGTCGAGCTGCGCAAAGCGAAGCGGTGGGCCGAGGCGCTGGCCTTGTTCGAGTTCCTGGTGTTGATCAATCCGAAAGACAACCACGGGGCCGGGCGGTGGATTCCCGCCCTGAAAGAATTGGTGGCCACCGCCGGCGGGAGCCCGCCCCCGGCCGTCGTGTCCTTGGTCCGGCCATAACCAGCTCACGCACGATTTCTTCCTATCCTATGCCAAGATCATTAACAGTCCTCTTAAAACCGCAGGTTCTCCAACACCCGGACTACGCTAAATACAACCCTGTAAATCTCAGCCTAAATCCTCGCCCTGGCCCTTCTGATATAGGCTCGGTTTTTACACGCAATAACGACAGAAGTAAGTACCTCTGTTATGTTTCAATACCTGACATTGTTCCTTTCATCGCCGCACAGGCGGAATACATTGAGGGGATAATGTGGGATATCCTAAAAGAGCCCGCAGAAGAAGGGGCTTGGAGAATAAGCTTCGTGGACGATATACATCCCTTGGCATTGCTACACTGCGTAGATTTAGATAACTTGACCGTATGCAATGTACTCGGTGCGGCAGTGACTCGAACTGCAAAAACGGGCTAATGCGGAGCAAGCAGCGGTACCGGTGCTTGGCCTGCGGCTACAACTACACCGGCGGTAGTGGCCTGGCTTACCCGGACGAGAAGCGGCAGCTGGCGCTCAAGTTGTACTTGGAGGGCATGGGCTTGCGCGCCATTGGGCGGGTGCTGGAGGTGTCGAACGTGACCATCCTGCGCTGGGTGCGTGCCTACGGCCAACGCGCCCAGCAGCAGGCGGCCGAGGCGCCGGGCCAGGCCGTGCGCATTGGCGAGGTGGATGAGCTACACAGCTACGTGGGGCAGAAAAAAACGCCTGCTGGGTCTGGCTCGCGGTAGACCGGGAACGACGGCAGGTGCTCGACGCCGTCGTCGGGGCCCGTGACGAGCACACCGGGGCGCGCTTGTTCGCCTCGCTGGCGCGCCATTCCTTCCAACTCGTGTGCACCGACTTCTACCGCCCCTACCGTGCCTTGGTGCCCATCCACCTGCACTACCGCAGCAAGGCCGAAACCACCTCCGTGGAAAGCTGCAACAGCCTGCTGCGCCACTACCTGGCCCGCTTCCGGCGCCGAACCAAGTGCTACAGCAAGTGCAAACACATGCTACTACAAGCAGTACTGTTGCTACGCGCCAAGAAAAACGGCACCCTATCTATGATACTGTAGCAATGCCCATCCCTTTGATGATGGATCCTTCTGGAAATTTGTACCGCATAGGTTACGGGACATAACCGTGGGCTTCATCCGCACCTACGCAGACAAACTCAACTTTGGGGTAGATGAAACCTACCAGATCTACGCTGGCCAGACTCGGGAATACTTCTCCGTTCCTGCAAAACTTAGCTTAAGTCAGCGAGAAGATCTACCCTGGTCTATTGAGTTACTGGAAGAGTTTGTTGATCGATGGAATTGGAGCTTATTAGCTTTGAATGAAGGGATTATATGGGATATCCCTTTAATTGAACGCTTCATAAAGAGAGTAGACTTTCGGGCACTAAGTGCGCGACCGGACTTACCTTGGACACCCGAAATGATCGGCCAATATGTTGATAAATGGGATTGGAAAACACTTAGCGGCAATCCAGGGTTACCATGGAGCTATGAACTACTGAAAGCACATGAGGAAAGGTGGGTATGGCAAAGCAAAGTAGATTATCTAAGATACTTGCGCGGTGAAGAATATATGCACCTGAAACCCAGTACCATATCTCACAATATTGGTATCCGTTGGACTACCCACTTAAGAGAGTTTATTAGTAAAGTCGATGTGTGGAGCATAGCTGCGAATGCTTACATGTCGCAACCCTTTATCGCGCTCGTATCTACAAAGCTTTCTGAAAGTCGGGTCATCTATACCTATTGGGTTAGATACAGTGACTACCCCTTAGAAGAGGAAAAGGTCGAACTTTCAGGATGGGACCTGATTCAAAGAAATGAACACCAGTTCTATCCGGCTTCCTCTTAGGAGCGGGAGTTGAATGCCACGTTGCAATAATAACCCTAAAACAATGACACTATTTAGCGCTCTGGGCTCTGGTCTTTATTGCTGTTCCAAACTCAGGCATAAAAGTCAACTCACACTCCCATTAGAGCCAACTATAATCCTGAGTTAGGAAGAAGCTTCCTAAACGCGCTTTCGTTTTTATAGAAGTTGACAAGGTCGCGAGCTCCATCTACAGCTTTCAAAGAAACTACGTTGTTGTCTGCGTCTCGTACCTCCCATTCATTGTCATCTGACATTCGCAAAAATGCATAGGTGGTCGAACTGTAGTTAGCAGGACGCATCGAATCCAGTTCAAAAATTGGGTCAATGCCTACATCACCTTTACGATAAATAAAGGTCAGTCTGTTTTTTAACCGATATGCTCTGTCCATCAAGTCATCTCGGGAAACACTCATCTTATGGATTTGCTGTGCCAAATCCGATAAGTCCGTGGGACAATAGTATTGCCCGTTCTCAAACCATACGGCAATTGGGGGGATGGTCATACGCTTCGTTTGTAGGTGTGCTTAAAGCTACTATTTGAGGTGTACATTGTATTCAGGATAGGTTGCCCCCTACATACCGATGCCTCGGCTGCTGCGCTCAGGTCTTAGGACGGGGCGTTCGATGGCTAGCATAAAGGCTTGTTCCGGTGCCACAGTGAACTGCTCAGCTACAGTTTGCCGCGGCTGTTGGCGCTGCTTTGCCCGCGTTCCGAGTAACGTATTGTCCAGCAGAGCGATAATTGCTGAAAGTGCGTGGTTTTGCCGACGAGCCGGAGGTTTTGCCCTATTTGTTTGACAACACCCTGAGTAGGGCAGCGCTTCAAACCTTGCTACAAACCCCGATAGTAAGGAATCAAGGGCGGGTTCTCTTCACTGTCCGGCATCATGTGCCTAACTGCAAAGGTCAGAGGTGAATCTTGACCTCGGGGGAAGTATTCCTTGTCAATCAGGACAACCTGCGTGCCAAGCAGTTCGCCTTCAAGCAACTCATAGACTAAAGTGTGAAAACCCTCAAATTGAGCTTGGTTTTCACGTTCGCTGATGTTCTTCATCGGCGAATCTATAATCAGGAGCGAAGGCAGCATGGCGCCTACTTCCGTTGCGAGCCGATGCACTGCCAAAGCGAAACACGCCTTGAACAAGGTTTTTTTGCCGCCACTGCCCAGGTTTGCAAACGACATCACGGTAATGTCGCCCATGTCTGGCTCGGTCACTTCAGGCAGAAAGGTCTTGGTATTGATTTTTACAATGTTATCACCCGACACTCCAGGCATTTGGGCCCGCATCAAACAGTCCAGAAAAAAGGCTTCCAGCTTGCGCACATTGCTCATGTCTGCCTCTGCCCCGATGCGGGCAGCTTCAAGCCGCCGCCTAATTGTTACCTCTTGGCCCTGCAACTCATCGGCTTGCTGAAACAACTCCTGAACCTTGCGAGGCAATAGAACGAGTCGTTTCAAGTCATTGATTTGCTGCCCTATTTCTGCCGCCCGGCGTTCCAAAACCAGCGCCGTGGACAGGTAGGCGGAATCGTAGTTCTGCATGAGTTGAGTCAGCGAGTTGTCCACTGCTTCTTTGTCTCGCTCAATCTCACTGCTCCGGCGGCGCAGGCGCACCAGTTGGTCCTCATGCCGTTTGATGGAATCCTCCAACTCGCTGATGCGGGCCTTGCTGTCGCTGGCCAACACGTCGGGCGTGAGGTTAGACGCTCCTTCTTTGGGCTCTTCCTGGCCGCACACCGGGCAATCGTGCTCCGACCGTTCGGGCAGTTTCTGGGTGCACCGCGGGCAGGCCTCGAACGCCACCCCGCCCAGCACGGCCCGCGCTGCGGCGACGCGCTGCACCTTAAGCCCCAAGGTTAGAATTTCGTTGATGTGGCGTTTGTCCTGGTCGATGGTGCGCAAAATCTGGGGCTCTGCTTCCTCCAACGCCGCTACTTCATTCGTTAAGGCGCGAGCTTGCTGCCGCAGCACATCGGCACCGTGGGGAATCTGTAGATGTTGGCCCCGCAATTCTCGCAGCTTACGGGTGACCTCCGTTGCTTCGGCCTCGAAATCCCCAATTTTAGCGATAATTTCTTCTTCCGACGCCACGCCTGCTTCCAGCAGGCTTTCTTTAAGCGACTTAGCCGCTCCTTGCAGTTGCTGCCGGCGCGAATAGAGTTCTTGCAGTTCCGATTCCAACTCCGCCACCTGCTCTTGGTGAAAGCCCAGGATGAAGCGCAGCACGTCCAAGCTTTTTAGGCGCTTGAACGGGTCGCCCCCATCGAGCTGAAAAAAGTTGCTGTCGAAGCCGTCTTGGTCGAGGTAGCAGAACCAGAGCAGGTCCCGCAGCGACAGGCGCGACAACTCCGAGTCCTCGCGCATCTTGCTGCGGCGCACCCGCGGCGGCCTGATGCCTACCAGATAAAACAGCAGGTCGGACAGTACCTCTACCTCGGTATCAGGAATGACGGGGCCACCCCCTGACTTGCGTGCCGGTACGATGCGGTCGTAGCTGCCCTGCTCATCAGTCCAACTGCAGAGGATGTAGTCACTATCGCGCTGCCGTTCCAAAGTCAGAGGCTTCTCGTTCACCACCAGCGAAAGCGAAACAGTGGCAAATTCGCTCTGCAGTGCCGGCGACAAGTCAAGCTTTCCTCCAAAGCAATAATCTATCAACCGCGCAATGCTGGACTTGCCGGCCCCCATTTGTCCGTAGAAATAAGTTACGTCCTCGAAGGGCAGCACTTCAGTGGAGGCTGCAAAAACCAAGGTCAGCTTTTCCAGCCGCAGGTGCAGGGGATAACTCATAGCGCGATATTTTCACCCCACTTCATGTCAATGATTTCGGGGAAGACTTCGTAAATCAGGTTTTTCAGGGCCGTAGCGGACATAGACCCTACCGTGCGGTAAATCAAGATGCTGCGCTGGTGCATATCAGCAAAGGCCGGCGATTCGCTCAGTATCCCTACCACGCGACGGCCTGCATCGGTTAAATCCACGTGGACGGTATTGCCTTTTAGATAGGAAACGACTAGCCCTTTCGCCACTAACAAGCCTATCCAGCGCCGGTAGCGGGTATCCCACGGTCCGTAGCGGAAGCGCACCATCTTTGATTCAATGGACGTGCGCTCATGGGCCTTGATGTTGGCCTTTGTGACATTTTTGTTCTTAACCTTCAACAGCCGTTCCAAGCAGTTGGGGTAACGCAGCAAAAAGTCGAGTTTGGCCAGCTTCATAATGCCCGCCATCGTGCTGCCGGCCCGCTGGTCCGATTCGCCCAATAGTAGTAACAGACGAGCCAGATGCAGTTCGTCGGCGTTTTCCGTGGCCGCTACCGCTTTGATTAGTCGAATGCTCATGCCACGTTGAGGTTAAATTTTTCGCTCCACCACACCGTACACTCTTCGGTCAACAAGCCGGCAATGCCAACTAAACACTCATACGGCTCATTGTTCACTTTGCGGGGCGAGTTGTCGGCAATCGCTTTCAGCCGCTGAAACACGCTTACCAACATGGCCGGTCCGTAGGGGGCCGCCGGAGTAGTACGGGTGGTTTGCGCCACCAACTGGGCCTCCGAGCACTCGGCTTGTACCACGCCTTCGAGTTGCTTCAGCAAGTCATCGAATGTATCGGGTTGGGCGAGCGCCAGAGACATCAGGCGTGCCTCTGTGTCCAAAGTTCGACGCTCCATGACCAGTAATTGCTCGACTAGGCCTGCCCGCACAAATTTCTTTCGCAAGTTGTCCCGCTGCGAGCCAGAGTTACCAATAACCAGGGTCGCTTCGCCAGTTTGGTAGCGAAACACCATACCCGACGACTGACCTACACATTCCGCAACCACTGAAACGGCTACTCGCTTCGCCAACAGCCGCGGATTGGTTTGCCCCGCGACATGGGGTAGGTGCTGACGCGGGTCCTCAATCAGCAACGAAGACGCACCGTACACTTTCTGAATCAGTTCATCCCGCACGGCATTCAGGCTTGCCGCTGGCAGGAGCTTACAGTCGGCCAGTTGGGGCAGATGAATGTGCGCCACTTCGGAATCGAAGTGGTCACGGTTAGGGCCCTTCACCAGTTCCGTTCGCTTCAGGACCGCAAACAGAACTTCTGCATCACAGCCGAAGTCGGTAGCCATTGCCGTCAGCACTTCCGCGAAGGGCCCCTGAACTTCACTTGCTTTGCTGTAACCTTCTAAGACCTTTAGGAAGGCGCGTGGGCTAGTTTTCAGCTTCTTAATATCTTTCACGTCGAGCCCTACCGTTAAAAACTCGGCATTGGACACGATAACGAACCGATTAATATTGGCCCCGAACTGAATGTGTAAATCCACAAACCGCTTGAGGCTATGACGTATGGGCTCTTCGGTAAGCGTCCAGTCACCTATCTCCGGGCGACGGGTCTTGACCTGGTAAGCATCGTAGGTGCTATCCGGTAACTCCGCCAATAAATCCTCGTGGTGCTCGCACCACAGCGCTTGGTAAGGATTTAGGCCCGAGGCAGCGGCTACCAGCAGGATGGTTCCGTAAGCGTGCTGATAGCGAAAATTGCGCTGTGTTTCGTCTCCGGGGTCGCCAATAGCCGCAACACCTGCTGGATTGAGTGGGGTAGAAACGGAGGTAGGTCGTAGTTTTTTTCCCATAAGCGGGAATGGTGCGCGGTTGAGCCATCAAATAACGACCGAATTCCGGGTTAATTTTTCGTAAAACCAAAAACGAACCAGACACCCGACGTCACAGAGCGTGGCTCATTAGTATCAGGTAACGACTGATATGCCATTAATACGTCCATCATTTGCTATCATTTCTAAGCTGCTTCACCTTTGCCGACCTGTGCTGACCGCGTGGCCAAATTAGAGCCGAGTAAAAGAAGGTACTGACGCGGCGCAATGGACACTTGTTTATAAGGAGTGAGGAACGGTTCATCAATGCACTTGAAAAAACGATAGTTTAGGTACGATAAGCCTTCATTATCGTACCTAAACTTGTGCTACCTTTACAAGCCTATCTTGCTTCGCCTATGGAACTACCGCCCAGCTTCTCACCCACGCCAGAAGAGCTACCCGAACTCGCGCCGCCACGCCTGGCCGACTTCCGAGTGGTCGACGACTTTGCCCCAACGGATGACGACGAGTCAGGCTTCGTGGCCTACGACATCAGCGAAGTTATTCTCACGGAGCACGTGATGAGCTTGGTCGTAGAGTTTCTGGAGCAGTACCCCACGTGGGAACGGCGCGAGGTCCGGTTCTCCACCTGCCGCCGGAACATTCCGCTGGTGGAAGAAGCCTTGATCGAGGTGCAGCTACCGGAAGGCGGCTGGGCCGAGTTGCAAGGAATTCCGCTGTACCAGTTTCAGGTGAAAGCCAACAGCGAGGATGTCTGGCGGGTCTTCAAAGCCGTCATGAAGGGCGAAGGCACGCCCCTTAGCTGGCAGCGCACCTTGGCTGACTTCGAAGGCTTGAGCGAAAAGGCGACCTACCACGTGCGCCGGCTGGAGTCGCCGGAAGTCAAGCAGCAGGTGGTGGCAGACTTCATCGCCCAGTATAAAGCCGCGGGCGTTAAGCAAGTGTCCATCAAGCCCGACGGGCGCGGCTTCTATCCGTGGTTTATGCTCTACAGCCGCCGACCCGATGGCAGTTCGGTCAAGTTGTGTGTGGTAATCGACAACGAAACGGAACAGCAAAACAAAGCGCAGTTCTTCGCACTGGTCAAACTCTACAGCAGTCTATGAAACAAAAGGGAAAAAAAGCCAACCTGCCGGTGGTGACCGATTCCGTGCCGGCCTTGGCGCTGACCGACCTGTCGGGTACGGTGCCGGCGGCCGTCAGCCGCTACCTGGTGCGCGGCCTCGAAGGCGCCGACAACACCCGCTTGGCGTATGCGACCGACCTGGCCACGTTTGAGGCGTACTGCGCCGAGCAGCAGCTGACGCCGTACCCGGCTGACGTCGCCACGCTAGCCGGCTACGTTGCCCACTTGGCCGACCTGCCCCGCAAGCTGGCCACGATTCACCGGCACCTCGCCGCCATTGCCAAGAAGCACCAGCTGATGGGGTTGCCCTCCGCCGTGGACGCACCGGCGCTGAACGTGTTGCTCAAGGGGGTGGCCCGTGAACTCGGCAAGCGGCAAAAACAGGCCCCCGCCTTCACGGTGGCGCACTTAAAACAAGCCCTCAACGCATTGGACCTGGAAACCGCCGCCGGCCTGCGGGACCGGGCCTTGTTGTTGATGGGGTTCGCCGGCGCGTTCCGACGCTCCGAGCTGGTGGCCCTCGATCTGGAGCACATCGAAATGACCGACGCCGCGTTGGTCGTCCACCTGCAGAGCAGCAAAACCAACCAGGCCGGGGAAACGGAAGACAAGGCTTTGTTCTACGCGGCCAACCCGCGCTACTGCCCCGTGCGGGCGTTTCTGGACTGGCAACGGGTGCTGGGCCGCACGTCCGGACCGGTCTTCGTCTCGCTGGTCCGGGGACAGAAGGCGGGCGAAAGCAAGCCTTCGCAGAAGCGCCTCTCCGACGTGCGCGTGAACCGCCTGGTCAAGCAACACCTGGGCGAACAGTACTCCGCGCACTCGTTGCGGGCTTCCTTCATCACGACGGCCAAGCTCAACGGCCAGTCCAACGAGTTCATCAAGAACCAGACAAAGCAGAAGACCGACGCCATCATCAGTCGCTATACCCGGCTATCAGACGTAGTGGCCTACAACGCGGCGCAGTCTCTAGGCCTTTGAAATTACATAGCAAAAAAATGATGCCGTTCAATTAACGAACAACGTCATTTTACAATCTAAATATGCTGCGCCGCTAAACGTTATTTAAAGATCTCGTCTAGGTTCTCGTGTTGAGCTGTTAACAATCGAATGAAGTTGTTAACCTCGTTCGCATTGTGAAAATAGAAGATACCAAATCCGGTTGAGTCATCGATATCAAACGGCTTGCGGGCATAAACAGTCTTATAACCCGAATTGGTTTTAACGCGTTGGGCAATAACATCTCGGGTATCGCCAAGCAAATACATCGTGTACTCACCGGCTGGTGAACCACTAAACATCAATACCGTGCCCGTGTAACTGTGGCCATTTCCTCGGCTGGTATAAGCCGTGGAAGGTATTTCGGTTACCAGCTTCCGAAAAGTCAGATTTCTGCTGCTGTTAATATCCGCCCACTCAAGCCCCTTTCTTAATCCCGCAGCTAATTTGCTACGCGCTGCTTTATTCAAGCGCAGTTCGGAAAGCGCGTAGGCTTTTTCATCGGTCAGGCTTAGCGTTTCTTCTCGTCCAGAAATTATCAGCAAATCCCCCTTGTAACTTACGTCATAAGTGGCTGCTTCTTGGGCTTGGCAGCAGAGAGCACCAAGCAAAAAAACGAGGGTAAAATACAATCGGCTCATGTACGGCAAATACGTGGGAAAAAAGGGACTATGTGGACACAAAAAGCAGATTAAGCGTGTACACAAGCGGCTCCACCGCAATGCTCATGGCGATTCCTCCGAAGCTGTGGTACTCCGGGTGGGCCTGCCGATTTCGAATGTCGCGGATAGCATGGAGGCGTTGTTTCAACTCAGCCGCGTGGAGACGAGCGCATAACTCATCAATAAGACGAGCCAACGGCCTGTTTTTAGAATCGTCCCTGCCTTCAGTGATTGGAATGCCCACCTGCTGGCAGCGCAGCTTTACGGCCATTTCTATCATGCTTGTCAGCTTTTTAATGGCTTCGTCGTACATCGGGTAGTGGTACCAAGCCAGCGCCATCAGGTGCTCGACCGTGCGGTAAGATTTCACGACATCTTCGTGCACGTCCCCGTGGAACTTGGCGGGTGCAACCATGTGTGCCACGTAGCTTTCGCGGGTGGGAAAGCCCAAGGCTTGCCAAGTGGTATCTGGCTCGTACCAGTCGCCGGCCGTGGTGTTGTTCATGAGCGTGGCGTAAGCGTGTCGCGTATCTGCATGACCAAATTCACGCATAGCTCCTCCTTATCTGCCTCGTCCATTTTAATGAAGGGCCGGCTGGGCGCATTGACGCCTTGATACTTCATGATGTCCGGGTACTCGTCCAGGATGCAGGGCTTTAGGACGATGAAGAGGATGATAGCCCCGTCCTTTCGGGCAGCCTCCAGCAACGGGGGAATTTCCTTCTTGAGAATGAAATCGGAGTTGAAGAAGTCGGCGCTGAGCAGCAGCAGCGCCACCTTGGCTTTGCTGATGGCCTGCTTGATTTCGTGCTCCCATTCCTGGCCGGGCCGAATCTTTTGATCGTCCCAGAATTCCACCCGGTTTTCCAACGGCCGGAAGTGCCGGCGAATGTAATCCAGGTGTGCGCGGTCTTGGTGGCTGTAGCTAATAAACACCGTGCTGCGCTCCGGATTGGCAACCTCACTGGGATGAATCACCAGAGGCAGCGCTGCTACCTCCTGCTTGAGAAAGAACAGCACTTTGGCCAACATGGTCTCCCGGTTGCAGGGCTGCCCTTCCTTGTGCCGGGGGCACACGGCAATGTGCTTGTCGAGCACGTCTTGGATGCCTTGGGTTACCTCATCCAAAAACACCGCCTTATCAGCAGGGGCATAGAACTTTAGCAGCTCCTGCTTCACGTAGCTGATGAACTCGTTGTGCCCGTCGTAATTGTCTTGGTAAGCTCCCCACTGGTATGCACACCGTTCCGCTTCGGAACGGATGAGCTGTTCCTCACTCATCATCGCCTAGTACGAATGCCGGTCGGGTCGCCGGATTGGTTGGATAGTCGTTCCCGTGCTTGGCTCGCTTTTGCGGAGCGTAGCGGCTGGGAAACGCTGTTTATGCTGCTGGCTTTTCTCGAACCAGACACATACCACATCGTCGCCTTCCAACTCGGCAACGGTCATCATCGGTCCACCGGATTTAAGCTTGACGGTGTCGCCAACATTGAAAGGTATCATAAAGAGAATGTCATTCTTGGGTGTGAACTCTGTAATGGTTCTTTGTTCGTTGATTTGTACTGATAAATCGGTTGGAATAGGTGCCCACTCAGATAAATCAATCACCGCAATATTGCCCTGATTACATGATATAAGATCACCACTACCCAGCCAGCCAATACAAGCAGAATAAGCGTATTAAAAGCCAATTCCACCCAAGATAGCAGCGGTAACAGGGCGATTCCGCCACCCAGGTAAAGCAAGATCACCAAATAGGTCCACTTGGTATCCTTCTTGGTGAAATACTTGATGATTTTTAAGAGAATATATCCTACAAGGATGCATCCTCCCCCAATTAGCAGAGAATTGACTGCCTCAGGTGTGGTGGCAAGTTCTAACCTGTTCCCACTGCCATAAGATCTTCTGCCAAACGCGGCAGAGTTGGCAAGCAGCAACACTAAACACGTGAGCGCAGGTCGCATGGCGTATGCCTAGAAGCTACTTTTTGAATGAGTCTATCATCGGCTGATGGATCTGCTCTCCAACATCTCGCTTAATACCCTCTTCCAACGCCTTCTCATCCGTGATCACCAGATTGCTGGAGATGACCACGTCTTTAATACCCGTGGTAATGGTTACGTCCGTCCCGTTTCCAGCGGGCACTTGCTTGTATGTGAGTTCGCATATCGCGCCCGAGTGCGACGTTACAGCTCCGCCAATGAGCCCCGTGAACGAGTTTTCGTCGGCTTCCTTGATTCGCCCGTCGTTAGTAGTAAACCATTCCTTGGCTTTCGCAATCGTAACGGCAGGGCTTTCAGCCGTCGTTACTTCATCGGTTACCGTCCCATATTTATACGATGAGCAGGCAGCCATGCTCAAGCACAGAGCTATTGCATATACACCACGCGTTAGCTGAGTTAATATTTTTGTCATGCGTTAGAAGCAACTGCGTGTATTTGGCACTCAGGGCAGTGCCAATTATTGTTCAAAAGAGTGGTTGTTGATTTTCAGTGTCGTGCTGTTTTCGCGCACGGTTCGCTGCAAATCGTCGTCAAAAGGGGTAGGCGATTCCACCTCAATGTCGAGCGTTAGGCGAATTTTATGGGAAGGATTGAGTGTGAATTTGCGCACGATCTCCGCCATAATTTTCGTAAAGCGACTGTTGGCGTCCTCGTTATCCAGCTCAACACTGGCGATGTACCGCCGTACCGGTACCTTCTTGGAACCGCCGGCAGTGCTGCCGAGACCTTCGCCGGTCTCAGCGCCAGCACCGCTTCCAGTGCTGCCTGTGCTTGAACCAGGTTCAGCATTGTCATCACCCCCACCCGTTGAACTAGTGCTCCCGCCTTCACCGGCAGCTGCAGCACGACGAGTTTCCACATAGGCTTTGGCCACACCTGGCTCAATCAATAAATGATCGATACCGAGGCCCACCCCTTCTTCAAACACAAAACCCTTGTACTCGGCGCCTTCCTGAGCATGGGCAGCACCTACCATTCCCGCTTTTACCCCGTCGTTGGCAGCGTGTAGCAACACTTGAGAATTGCGCAGGCGTGGCAGGTACAGATACCGGCTAAAATCTTCCCACACCTTCCGGCCTGTTACAGCCGCTTCCTCGGGTTTCCAGAACCAACTCTGAAGCTGACGCACCAAGTGCACTGGGGCCCAAGAGGACAACAGCATTTCGTTGTCGACCAAGAGGCGCTCGATTTCTACCGTGAGACCGTTCACGCTCGACGTGGGGAGTTGTAGTGCCTCCCACCGCACTGGTCCGGGAGAGCTGCCCGGGCGCGCATCCTGAGAGGGTACTATCAACCAACGGTAGGCTTCTCTCACTAACCGGTCTAAGGCCTTACGGGCTTCATCACGGCTGCGCACCACCTGCTGCTCTTGTAGGCGGTCCAAATTGATACGCGACTCCTTGCAATCCACCACAATTGATTCCCAAGCCAGGACGCTGCGGAGCTGGTCGAACAAGCGGCTATTCGTCTCTAGCTCCGGCGCTAAGAACACCAACCGATTGCGGCGGATACGCGGATTTTCGCCCCGCTTCTCCAAGAACTCCGTAGCCACATCGGTAGCAGGTCCTAGCGTTGAACGAGAACACGCCGCTTTGGGAGGCAACACCACTAGGCGCAGATGCTCGTCATCGGCCACGTCCACTGAAGGGGCAAATACATGCACGCTCGCGAATGGCTCCGGCCGGCCAAAAGCTTTTTGGACGATGCGTTTCAATTCGGGCAGCACATCAGCCAACTCGTCAAAGCGGCGCTTGCGCTCTTCCATCTCCCGCCGCAGGTTCGGACGCGTGTCAAACCAATAACGGTTGTTGCCGGTGGTGAGGTGGTGAAGGCGGTCAGCCAGTCGTTTTAGGGCGTCCGTGTACACGGCCGGCGTTTGCCCTGGAATGGCTGAACCCAGCATAATGTGCTCCGGCGTAAGTCCCCTGGTAGTTTGGTTACCAGCCGTGTTGGGCGCACTCCCCAAAAAGATGGTTCGAGCTACTCGATGGCCTGCTTGCACAGCCCCAAATCGGGGATCCCGGCTGTCAATGTCTTGCGGGCCCGAAAGGGGGCCATCGATATCACGCTCCACGACGGCGTCCCACCCGTTGGGAAGATACAGCACAAAGTCTCCTCGCACTTTGCCGTTAGCCAGCGGCAGGTTGCCCGGTTGGATAAAAGGGTCCTGGTTGTTATCGGCCCACAGCTGGCTAATTACCTGCGCCATCAGCTTCAGCACACCGCGGGTGCGCTGGAAATTGTCCAGGGTGGCCCAGTCCTCGTAGAGGCGGGAAAAGACCTCGGGATGAATCGGATACGCTTGCCGCAACCGCTGGTAGTAGCTGGACTGTTGGGTCTCGGCCGGAAACTCGCCGGGGTGTTCGATGTAATAAGTGGCGTAGGCACGGCAAATGGCATCCGCCGCAGCTTCATCCGCAATGGGAGTAAACAAACGCCGGCGGACAATTTCAAACGCTTCGTCCGTGGCAACGGGCTTCCAGAGTGCCTGGATGCGATTAAAAGCATGCTCTAGGGCGTGAAGCGCTGCCACTGCCCGGTCATCCCCTGCCTCGCGGTCCGACTCCGGCAACGAAGCCAACAACTGCGCCGTTGGGACCGCCTTGATGGCCTCCGTGAGGTTTTGAACGAAGGAAAGGTTGCTGTTGTAATCGCCGCCGGAAAAGTGCTGATTAGGCCTGAACTGGCGCATATAGACGACCAGCTCGTCCATCAAAATCACGCACGGTGCCGACTGCTTCAGCAACTGAATCAGGACCTCGGAACCAGGAGCCGTACCGCTTTCATCAGCGCGACGCACCAACTCATATGCCGATTGGCCCCCCAGCTGCCACGCCAGTTCTCCCCACAAGGTATTAATCGACTGACCGGCGCGAACAGCAGGCGTGTCAACCGATAGATGTCCCGCATCCAATACCACCACGCGGGCATGGGGTAAATCAGTTACTCCCAATTCGTTGAGAATGGCGGATATACCTGGCAAATCCCCGGCTGCCACTTTCCCATCAGCGCGGCGTACCAAATGGTACACGGCGAGCATGGTGTGTGTTTTTCCGCCACCAAACGCCGTCTGCAGTTGGATAACGGGGTCACCACCGTGGCCGGTCAGGCGCTGCACCACGTTACGCAGCAGCAAGCGCATCCCCTCGGTAATGAACGTCAGCCCGAAAAATTTAACGGGGTCGCCATACTCGGGCGATGCTGTTCCGTCGTGCACACGGTACAAGTGGGCGGCAAATTCGGCCTGCTGAAAGGTGCCGCGGAGCACGTCGGGATGGGGAGTAGCGATTTCTCGCCAAGGGCGGAGCGTAGGCATGTAATTACCGCTGGGATTATATGGGTTCAATTGGCTGTGCCAACTGGTTTAAAAGTCAAAGGAAGCTTGAGTAGCTTCAACGGGTTGAGCCTGGGCCACCTCCTGAAGCGATGGCCACGCGATGATGAGTTCGTTATAAGCACGGGCATCTTCTGCTCGGCCCATTCGTTCACACTGGGTATAGAGCCGGTAAGCAAGCTGCCGGACGGACTCGGCTAATGCAGGCATTGCAGCCAGCAAGCGGCCGGTAGGCGTTTCACCCGACTGACGCAGCACCCGAATTAAATGATGCAACGCCTCCCAGGCCGAGGTACGAGCATCCAATGAGGGATGCCAAGAAGTAGGATATTCGGTGGGACGTAGAAGACGCACTTTGCCCCCAAGGGCTTCAAGTCCACCGGCTAGTTGTACCCCGGCAACGCTGGTCCCTTTCGCACGAGCCAGCACATCAGCGTCGCCAAAGGCACTGGGCGCCCAGGCATACTGGTCAAACCAAGCTAAGCAAAAGCGGCTCTCGGCGTCAAGGTCTCCTTCAGCGGTGAAAAAGTACCCATCCACTTCTTTGTTGATAAGCTTCAGGGCAGTATGTACAGACATGGGGGTGCCATCAGCTTCCAACACTGCTTTGAAGCGAGAAAACACGGCCATTCCCGGACCGATGGCTGATTGGGCCAAGTCTACCGGGGCCACAGGGCTTACGCCGTTACGACCCGCAATCATTGCTTCCAGAGCTTCAGGCAAGGCCAATCGAAGCTCGCGCATGAACTCGCGGCGAGAGACCTCTGCGGCCACTGCCTCGCGTCGATGGCATACCAAAACAATACTAGATGCCAATGCATTGCTTTCCGCCCCAATCATCCGATTGCCCAATTCTGTCCGCATAGGCCACGTTCCGGTAATGGCGAAGCCTGCCTCTATCACAGCGGCAAGGAATGCTTCCCATCCCGTTGATACAGTACCCTGAGCACTGGTATCCGACTGCTTAAAAGCGTAGTAAATGGTTGTAGGGAAAGCCGGATGTGCTTGCTCAGTCAAGCTGTGCATCGCCTCTGTCATGCCGTGCATGAAAAAGGCTTCTGCTTTAGCTACGCTTCCATGGCGGTAGGGAGTGGCTACTAATTCATCCGCTTTCGGCACTCCAATCGTGCCGAAAAGCTTAGGGTAGATGGGCTGGAGAGATTTCCTTAACCAGGTGTAGAAAAAGTCGGATAGGTCAGCGTACCCGATGTTATCATAATAAGGCGGGTCAGTAGAAACGACTTTGTCCCGACTTATTTTCTGGGTTTGGGCATCTGCTTGCGCTACATAACCCACATTGGGTGCATTCAGGCGCTCCAACACTTTGGCCAAACTTCCCAAACTCACCTCAAAGTCTCCGGCATTTCCAGCGAAAATATTCGGTTCAGCAAAGTCCCAAATCATAGGAATGGCTTGCCGGCCGAACAGATTACGCACCTGGGTTTTAGTTACCTCCCACCGACAAAAGGCGTTGCAAATGTCGCTAAGCCGGCTGATCCCCATTCCTAAATACACAGCCACTGCATCGGCATACGCTTTGGCTCCGCGTCCTCCTTCCTCAAGACCGATTCCGTCATCGGACAACCCTGCTGCAATAGCATCAGTGAGAATTGTGGTCCTCACTTCTTGCACCAGTTCGGTCAACGTGTTGAGTCCTACCAACTGGCGCGCCGTAAACAATTCCCCAAAGGTTTTTATACCGTAATTGGGCGTCTTGAAGTCGCGTGGATTGATGGGCAGTTCGGTATCTGGAATCCAGTTAGGAATGGCAGAATTGGCAACTGCTAGATGCTCCGGCCGGGGAGAGAGGTAGACACGACCTTTTGAACTCTCGACTACGACAGCAAATAAGCGCAGGCCAATTCGACCGGCTTTCCCCTCGGCACGGATGTAAGAAAACGGGATGGGGCTGCCCGAGAGCAAGCATATACCGCCTTTCCTGTTGACCGTTTCTTGAATGACGGGCCCACCTTTACCGGTTTTGACTTCAAATCTAAATTCGCTTCCCTCTACAATTGGCTCGACCCAAGCGAAGTTGTCTTTCTTTTTGGACAGCCAAAACGAGGAGACTAAGGGCGTATGGGCACCATTAAAGGCAGGGCTGGGGCTGGCCACTGTTCGGGTCCAGAGCCAAGCTATGACCTTGGTTTTTCCGCCCCCATATATGGAAGGCAAGTCTACATCCGAATAGAGATGACCGATTCGTTTTTCTGCTTCACTGCGAACCCAAGCCCCGTATCGACGCACGTCTTCGGCTAGGCCCTGTGCGCCATGCCATTTTTTAGAGAACTCCTTGATTTTCCCTTGCTTCCCTTTGGCTTGCACCGGGCCGATAGGAGTCTGTCCAGCAAACCGGGGCGGTATCTCAATCATGGCCTTGTTGATGAGAACAGCAACCGGATTCAGGTCAGAGGCATAGCTGGTAAGGCCTAGGCGCTGGGCTTCAAGCGGGATAGCACCACCACCTGCAAACGGGTCATGAAACGCAGGAAGTTGCTCGGGGTCGAACCCCGCAACCCCTTTGTTCATTTCACATGTCTCCTTCCAGCTCTTTCGGATAGCAGCTCTAGCACGTTCCAGTACAGCCTCGTTGTTCGTGTTCTCCCATTTCACCAGGTCACGGATGATATCGAACAACTCCTCTCGCTCCTGCTGGGCTTTCTCTTTGGTTTGCCCTGGGTAGGCTCCCCACCCGCGTAGGCCGCCGGGGTCGTTCACCATTTGCGAAAAGATCACGGCCCGGGCGGCGGCTAAGGGACGCCGTGCCCACCACAAGTGTAGTGTGCTGGGATGACCGAAACGAATGGATTTCTCACGAGCAGCTGCCTCGTTGATATCGTCAAGGGGAAGGGCTACTTCGATGAGTTTGCGGGGTATGCGGAGTGCCATGAAAGAGGCTAAGCGTGCTAGAGGGGAAAAGAATCGTAGTACAACGCCGGGGACACAGCCCGAGCGAGGAAGTGCTTCAGTTGATAGGCTGAGTGCACGGAACCTTCAGCCGGGGTGTCACGGGAAGTGAAGGGCTGCTGTACATAGAATGGGCCTTGGGTGCTTCCGTCGGGATGCACCAGAACCAAAGCCAGGACAAATTTATCGTGTTGATTCAAGCCGTAATGAATTTCATTGCGCGTCAGAATCACCGTGTCGTTGCCGATGCCAATGCCCTTAACCTCTAAATGCCGCTCGGCAGGAAGGCGGCCTGACACGGGAGTCGGCAGGGTAGCCGTAATGTCCCAGCCGCAGCGGGCGGCGGAAACGTCGCGGGTAATGTGTCCCAGCGCCTTCTCAGCGTCAAAGACGGCCTGCATGGCAAGCTTTTCGGTGCGGGCACGAGCGGCCGCGTCGGCGGCGAAGGCCACAAATTCGTCCTGGCCCGTGAGGCGTGCTACCAAGCCGGCGGGAAGCACCAGCGCGCCGCCCATCACCACGGGCGTAGCGGAGACGACGTGGCGCATCTGGCGCAACTCAGCCAGGCGCTGGCTGCGGCGGGAGAGCAGGGACTCGTGGTTCTGCTGGGCTTTGGCCAGGTTGGCCGGGGCCAGTGTTTTACCAGCTTCGAGTGCGCTTTGTGCCTTAGCCACCTGGTCATCCCAATACTCCAGTTCGCGGGTCAGACGCTCGTAAACCGCGTTGTAGGTTTTGTCAACAAAGGCCTCCCGGCGTTCGCGGACTTCCTGCAGGTGCGCAGGGACCAACTCCGCAGCCGCATACTTGAGGGCCAGCTGCTCCAAATCCGGCCGCGTTAGCCAGTCTTGCTGACGATATGGGTCAGCCAAGGCTTCCAGCTCTTCCGGCAAAGGCTGTAAATCCAGGTGCGGGGCCCAGCCAGCGGCCGTGGCGGTACCGTTCGGGGCAATGGAGACAAAGTGCAGCCGGCGCGAAAGCTCCGTGCCGGACGTTGCATCGGCCTCGCGGATGACATGGTCCATGAGAAACAGCAGCCGCGGTTGTTCCCCGTCGTCGTTGGGGTCCACCAACACGGCGCCTTGGCGCAAGGCTGGCTGGCACTGCTGCACCGTCAAGCTCGTCAGGGCGCGCACGAAGGGGTGCCCGGGATGCAGCAAGTCTGCCGCCGGCTTGCCCTGTGGCCGCATTAACTTCTTCTCGAAGCAAACCCGGTCGTAGCGTTCTAGCACCAAGCGCCGGTCCGCGCTTCCCAACTGCCGGTCGTGGTCGCGCAGAGAAACAGGTACATAGGAGATTTTGTAGCGGCCGGTTTCCTGCTCCCGCAATTCGCCGCCTAGGCGGCGGAAAGCCCGCTTGACGAAGTCCTGTACAAAGTAGGGTTGCAGCTTGCGGGCTTCGGCCTGCTCCATCTGCTCCCGTACTTCGTGCAAGCGCTGGGTGCCAAATATCTCCTCGCACAGCGCGTTCCGGGTGATAACGGTTCGCAAATGGTCTTCGTCGAGGGCAGTGTCCATTTGCCGGTTCAGGCGGGAGCGCACTTCGGGCTGGTCGCCGTAGCGAATGGCTTCTACCAGCAGTTCCCGAAGGGGCTTTCCTTCAAACACTTCGCCGAGCACGTCAAACACGCGGCCCTGCAAGTCCTCGCTGATGGTTTCCAGCTTCAGCAGCAAGCGCTCGTACACGCTGCCCTCCCGGGTGCCCCTCGCGACCAGGTTCCACAGGTGGCAGACCTCCGTTTGCCCGATGCGGTGGATGCGGCCAAAGCGTTGCTCCAAGCGGTTCGGATTCCAGGGCAGGTCGTAGTTGACCATCAAGTGGGCCGTCTGCAGGTTGACGCCTTCCCCGGCCGCGTCCGTGGCCAGCAGCACCCGCACCCGGTCGTCTTGGCGGAACCGGTCCTGCACCTGGCGGCGCACATCGCGTGGGGTACTACCGTCAATCACCACCACGGCCTCCGCGTCCCCGATAAGGCCTTGGATGCGGTCTTGTAGATACAGCAGCGTGTCGCGGTATTCGGTAAAGATGATGAGCTTACGGGGCCGACCGGACTCGTCGTTGATAAGCGGGTTGCTTTGCAGCATCCCGGATAGCTTTTCCCATTTGCAGTCCTGCTGCGACTCGCGCAGCTGGTGGGCCTGCTCTTCCAGCACCAACAGCCGAGCAACTTCCTCTTCCAGCTCCATGACCGTGCGAGCGGCCGTTGTACGGGTCGAGGCGTCGTCTTCCGACTCCTCGTATTCGCCCGCCGGCAGGTCTTCATCCAAATCATCCGGCAGGTCGAACGTTGCAAAGCCACCTGCCAGATTGCCTTCGGCGCCCACGCGGGCGGTTTCCTGCGCTACCCGCTCTTCCAGTCGTTCCCGGCGCTTGCGCAGCGACTTGTAGATAGCGCCGGGGCTGGAGGCCAGGCGGCGCTGCAGGGAAGTCAAGGCAAAGCCCGCCACGCTGCGCCGGCGCCCATCCGTGATGAGGTCGGCCTTGTCCATCTCGTTTTCCACGTACTGCGTCACCGCGTCGTAGAGGGCCTGTTCGGCGGGTGAGAGGTCGTAGAGGACCGTGTAGGGCTTGCGCTCCGGAAAGAGTGGGCGGTTGTCGAACGTGCGCAGGTCTTCTTTGACCATGCGGCGCATCAGGTCCGACACGTCCGCTTTGTGCACCCCATCCCGAAATTTGCCGTCAAAGCGCTCCGAGTCAAGCAGCGACATAAAGAGTTGAAAGTCCTCTTCCTTGCCGTTGTGCGGAGTGGCCGTCATCAGCAGAAAGTGCCGCGTGAGCTTGCTCAGCTTCATGCCAAGGCGGTACCGGTCGGACGGCTTTACCTCCTGTCCACTCCAGTGCGCGGCCATTTTGTGGGCTTCGTCCACAATAATCAAATCCCAATGGGAGGCATCGAGCAACTCTTCCAACGGGCCAGGCGGCTCGTCTTTTCCCGAGGTGCAATTCCGGCTCAGTTGGTCCAATCGGGCAATCAGCCGGTCGTGGCCGGCAAAGGCGTTGCCGGTAGGTGACTGATTAATTAGGTCGCGGGAGAAGATGGTGAACTCCAGCCCGAACTTTTGCAGCAACTCGTCCTGCCACTGCTCCACTAGGCTACCGGGTGCAACAATCAACACGCGCTGGGCGTCGGCCCGCATGGTTAACTCCCGAATAAGCAGGCCGGCCATGATGGTTTTTCCCGCCCCCGGGTCATCGGCCAGCACGAAGCGAAGCGGTTGACGAGGCAGCATGGACTCGTATACCGCCGTTATCTGGTGGGGTAGTGGCTCCACATCGGAGGTGTGAACCGCCATCATGGGGTCAAAAAGGTGCGCTAAGCGGATACGGTGTGCTTCCGTCGCTAAGGTGAATTGGGAAGCGTCACCGGTAAACGTCCAAGGTCGTTGCTCCGCAACTGCTTCATCCAGTTTCGCTTCGTCGGCGCGGGATAAAAATTGCTCGCTCGGCCGGCCATCTGCACCTTTGAAATACAATGTAGCGGCATCGGGACCCGCCGGCTCCAAGGCAATTACCTGAACAATCTGGTCAGACAAAACACCCCGTAAAAACATCCGGGGACGGATAGAGTCGAAACTAAGCATAAAGGGCAAAAAAGGCTCCTATTGAAAAAGGCCAAAGCGGGATAGTATCAAAGGTAGCCGGAAAGCTGATGAAGGCAAGCAGTCACGTTGCCAATTAAATTAGCCTATCATGCACTGATTTTATTAGCAAAGCTATACTTCGTGTTCCTCCGATTAGTCCCTATTTGGATGGGGTGCCGGGCGCCTGGCCTCGGCCTTTCCTCCTTTCACCATTAGGCTACGACAGCAAGCAGTACCCTGGCCCCGTGGGAAGGCAAGGCACAGTGGTGCTGACCGGCCTTCACAACCCGCTTGGAAGATTTGCTACTCGTGAACTGAAAGCAGAACATGACTTTGGGAAGCTGACTACCTAGGACCCAGTAGCTTTTTGGCCTCTTTTATCAACCGCCGTTCGTTTCGACCCTGGGTTTGTACTTCCCTTCGCTGTTCCTCGGCCTCAATTTCAGCCTCTCGCCGGGCCAATTCTGCTGCGTAGAAGGCCCGTTTACGCTCAATGTGGGCAATAGCGGTTTCGGGCCCGTGCTCGTCCTGGTCTACCTCGGGCATTTCCAGTCCTATCCAAAATTTCAACGCGCCTTGGTCGAAATGGTCATCCTGCATGAATAGCAGGTGGATGAATTGGGTTTGATTGTTTTCTACATACTGCTCGATGTGGCCGGATAAGTAGGTAAAATCCATGTACGGCACATGGCTTTCCACTACAAAGCGGAGCATGTGCTGGTCGCTCTCCCAATCGCTAAACCCTACGCTTAAATAGGTCATGTTGTCCCGGTACGCGAACCAGGGCGTGTCTTTGGTCAGGGGCAGCTTCCCCCCATAGTACTTATAGCCTGTGCAAGCGGCAATCGAAATCATGAGATACTGGTTTTAAATCTAGTAGGGAACTTCGTTTCCTACGTGTTGCATTCTGCCAAGGCCGCAGTATGAATGTGCTTCATTTGCGCTCGTAGCGAGGCGGGCGCCAACACCCGCACCTGGTCCCCAAGCGAGAGCAGTTCCATGAGCAGGTCGTGGGTGTTGTACACGGTCAGCTGCAGCAGTACTTCCTCGTCCGTGTCGACCAACACCCGCTGCGACGGGTGCAAGGGAAACGACTTGAGGTACTGGCCCTGGGTCGGTTCCAGGGCTAGTACAATCTCAGCCGGCGGCTCATCGTCCGGGCGAATGATGCCAAAGCAGTGCGCGTAGTAGGTATCCGCGCTGAACCCGGCCGGGGGTTCAAAGCGCTGGGCCGTGGTTTCCACGGCCCGCATCCGGTCGAGCCCGTAGCAGCGCAGCCCCTGCCGGGCTGGGTCAAAGGCCAGCAGGTACCAGCGGCCCTTGAACTCCTTCAGCAGCAACGGCCCCACGGTCCGGGACGCGGGCGCTTCGTCCCAGAACTTGTGGTACTGAAACTGCACTTGGCGCCGCTGCTGCACAGCCCGCAGCAACGGCTGCAGCCACTCCGTGCCCTGGGGCCGGCGTTGTTCCCACTGCACGAACGGGCTCAACGCCGCCGGCAGCCGCAGGAACTCCTGCAGCTCAAAGGCATCGAGCAGGCGCTGGTAGCCCGCGGGCAGCGGGTCGGCGGTGGTAATGCGGTAGCCCCCCGCGCGTCGGTCGTGGGCAATGGTCACCCCGAAGCGCTCCGCGATATGGGGCAAGTCACGCTGAAACGTGCGTTGCGAGTAATTCGCCGCCAAATCCCGCAGCGCGGTTTGCTCCAGCAAATAGTCCCGCAGCTCCGCAAAGGGCACGGCACGGCCCAGTTGCTGCAAGCGCAGCACCAGCAGCAGTTGACGCAAAAAATGGGCGTGGGTCGTCATTCAGGTGTGCTGGTCCTAGCCTCAGTAAACCTTAGTCCACATCAACCCAGTGAGATTCAGCAAAAGCAACGATGCGCTTAGCCCGTTCCCTAATCTCTTCTTCCCCCCACTGATTGCTGGCACCCATTAACTTGGCAATCTCTTGGTCTGCTAAACTGGTCGTAATTTGATACGCTTCGGCTTCCTCGGCACTGGTATCGCTTTTACGGGAATTAGGGCCTTGCGGCATCAATGCCAGATTTCCCAGGTTATGAAGGTACTTCTCCACGAATTCAGGTGAATAAGAGCCGTTTTGTGGGGTAATGTGGTCCAGCGTTTGCCGCCAATCGGTACGGCCCCACGAGTTCAACAAGTCAGCGCCCGCCATGCCTTGGCGTTTGACTTCCTGCCGCAGATGATTTTCATAGTTCCACAGCAGATAGCGGGTCGTGCGCTCATAGTGATTGTCGCTCACCAAGCGGCGTTTGAAATCACTCGTAAATGACCAATAGGGCTGAAAACCATGCGCTGCACGCCATTTCAGGTCCGCTATAAGCTTTTGCGAGTCACCGCGATAGTTACGGGCTAGGCTATGAAAGTCGTTTGTGCGGTAGTTGCTGACAGAATACGCTTTTTTAAACAGGATGATTTCCATTAAGCGATACAGCCGCTCCCGCAATTTCTCGTCCTCGTCCCTGTAATGGTACCGCTGGATAGTCAGTAGCAGTGGCCAACTGCTGCTCGCATCCAAGTGCAGCACGCCTGTTACGTTGCTGTAGCCCCGTGCTAGCAAGTCGACCGCCTGGACAGTATGGAAAGAATCGCGGAGCATCTCCGTATAATTCCGAATCCAACTAGGACGCTGCTCAGCTGGCACATCTTTCAGGGCTTGCTTGACGCCTTCGAAGGCATCATCGCCTCGACCAAAAGCGGCATTGTGGTAGGAGAACACCGCGTTTTCATTGACGCTAATTTCTTCGCTGAGCTTGTACATTTCCCCAAAGCGGCCCTCTACATGGCTGATGGTCTTTTCTACTTCCTCGGTAGCATCGTCCAGGTATGAACGGTGCATGAGGTAGGCCTTCAGCTTTTCCAATCCCGTTAGGCTCAACCCCCGGTCGTTCTGGAAAGCAAATATCTGAGTGGCTTGGACCTTATCCGTGACTTCGTACTTGGTGATGCGGGCGCCTTCTACAAGCTGGTGCCAATGCAACAGGGTTGCCGTTTCCTCGCTTTGGAAGCGTTTCTGAAACAAGGATGACGCTTCTTGCAGCCGCTTTTGGGCCTGCCGCTGCTTATTGGGCTTGGCATCGTGCTTGTTGTGCAGAATGGCTTGCTCGAAGTAATGGTGGTCGTCGGGCACCGTACTCAAACGTGCACGATTTCGAAATGTCAGGTAACGCTCCCGTATCCGCCGTGGCTCGACCGGGTCGCCCTCGCTGTTGAGCAGGGCTTCGCCGCGGTCTTCCCGAGCCTGCAGCTCCTGCGCCAGGGCACTGAAGAAAATGACCGCCGTGGTCATGCGCTGCTGGCCGTCGATGACGTTGAAGTGCGGCTTGGTGGCGTGGTGCCGTTCGAGCAGGAAGTGTCCCAGATAGTAATCCTTGCCCGCCGGTTGTTCTTCCAGGTCGGTCAGGAATTGTTTGAGTTGCTCGTCTTTGCGCCAGGCGTAGGCGCGCTGGTAGCTCGGGACTTGGTAGGCAAAATCTTCGCTTTCAAAAAGGGATTTAAATGTTTCAGCGGCCATAAAAAGAGGGTAAGGGAAGGTGCAAGATAAGGATTGAGACCGGTGGGCAAAGCCCCTTTAGAAGGAGGGTGGGTTTTCACCCAAGTGAGCCGCTAGCACCTGCAGAATGTGCTCCCGCACCCACCGGGTGCCCCACCGCGCAAGCCCCGCAGCATCGACGCCGTAGTGGCGCTGCGCGGCATGCCAGCCCGCTTCGCCGATGACCGCTAATTGCACCAGGCTAACCCCCCGGTTCGGGTATTGCCGTGCTACCGCGAGCACAAAGGGGGAACGGTGGCCAGCCGGGGGTGCTGCGCGAGGCAGGCCGTGGGTTCGGAGTCAGCGGCAACAATGCGCAAACGACGCAACATGGGGCAATGGGGAAAAAGATTAGCGCCGGCTTAGCAGCAGCAGTACTTGTATGCTGGTGCCCAACCCGGCCTCCAGATTGTGTCCAAAAATGACCTCTGCCTGATGGTCTACCTGGCTTACCAGGTATTCCACGAGTTGGGTCAGTTCGTCCATTTACAACTCGGCTTCGGTGCCGCTCCGAATCACCAGCAACATGCGGCGGGCCGGCAACGCGTCATCGCCTAGTTGAGCGGCCTCCCGCCACAACCGGTGCCCGGCATCTTCCGCCCGGGTGGGGCCACTGGTCCTGACCATCCCAACGAGGAGAGCGGCTGCGCTGGCCAATACCTCCCACACGTCGTGGTAATCCACATTCACATCGCCGGTTTCAGCCAGCATGAGCTGCACGACCGCCCGCAACTGCTGGTCGGCGGCCGGAGTCATCTGCTGGAGCGCTGGGGTGGCAGCAGCCGTCTGCCGCCAGGCCGCCAGCAGCAGGTCCGCCTGGTCTGCCCCGCTGGCGAGGGCAGGAATCAAGGGGCATGTTGGGGTCTCTTTCATCCGTTTTGCACGAAGGTGGCCGCCGACGGCGCCAAAACTTGTCGCGCTGGATCAAGCAGATGCAAATGGGGCTCACATACCTGTCCGCGCCTGGCCATTGTGGGCGACCTAAAGGCCCGCACAGTCACTGGTAGTCCGTGTGTGCGAAACCGGGATTATGCGTAGTTTCGCCGGCTTATCCTGCGCCCATTACCTGCCGGGCCGCAACTTTTAGATCCTCGTTCGCCCGAACGCCTTTGCTCCCTGATGGACCATTTCAACACGGCCAATGCGTTGGCCTTTCTGGTGTTTACCCTCTTTGCCCATAACCTCCAGCTCTACGCGAAGGACTTTCGGGGCGCCAGCCAGGCCGTTGGGGCAGTCGTCTCCATTGCAGGCCTAGCCAGCATGGTGGCCGAGTATGGCTTCCTGCTTTATTATGGCTACAAAGTGGTCTGGTGGGCTCCGATCGTGCTCTTTGCGGCCAGTCTGGCCCTCATGTTCGTGACCGGTCGCCTGCAAAACCGGGTGGGGGCACCCACCTTGGGCTTGCTGGGCCTGCTGGTTGCCCCCATCTGCGGTTACCTCATGTTCACGAGCCTGCCCGTTCACTAAGCTTTTAACTGACCTTTTACGCGGCTATGAACACCGGGCTCTCCCCTGCAGCAACCCAAACCATCATCGACCTGGGCCATGCGTTCAATTGGTATGCCTACGCTCAAAAAACGTGGCCGGGACTGGATGATGCGGGCCTGCACGCGGAGATGGGCCAGATGCTGCAGTACTTGAAGACCTCGGCAAAGCTCTACCTGCGGGCGGACGATAACTTCGCCGTCAACAGCTACCTGCACCGCACTTTCCATCACTGGGGGTCTCCTCCGGAAGCCTATACCGACTACTGGTATGACATGGCTTTCTTATACCTACACCTCTACCGCTTGCCCATTTCCCCTGACTACCGGCACCTGCTCCACGCCGGGTGGGTGAGAAGACCCAAAGGCGCGGCCGAAGCAGCAGCGGCGGAGATTCGCCAAGCGCTCCGCCGTACCCCGCCGGCCTGCTGAGTGCGCGGGCCCAAGTAGCCCTGCTACGGTAAATGACTACTCCGCCCTATGATGACCTACCTCCTCGCGTTACTACTTGTCTCGACGCCACCGCGGCCGACGCCGGTGTACATCTGCCAGGGGTCGGCATCCTATGCCTACCATTCGTCGACTCGCTGCGAAGGGTTGACCTGGTGTACCCAATCGGTAAAAAAGCTCGCGAAACCAGGGGCCGTCAAGTTAGGACGCCGCCCCTGCGGCCGCTGTGTTGGCCGTTAACGATTGCCGCCCTATTGATTACCCCTTCGCCCCTTAGACATTCTGCATGCTACGGCTTATCAGCGACCCGAAACAAGTCAAAAAACTCTACGCAGAATTCCGGCAGCTGCTGGAGAGCAAAACCCTTTTTCCCGTCCATCGCCCGGATTTTCACATTGGGCACCGGGGCGGTACCGCCGCGACGGATGCGGATTATTCGCCCCAACTAGATGTCTGGACGAGTCCGGGAAATCTGCAGTGGAATGCCTTCGGGGTGGGCAAAAGCCCGTCCATGGTCGTGCAAATCAATTTTCAGGAGTACGCTCTCAAGCCCCGCCGCGTCGGCGCGGCCTTTGCGCTGGACGAGGCAGACAACCCCGTGGTCATCCACCGAGGCCACCTCGGCGGAGGCAAAACGGGCGTGGGACTTAGCCTGATGCTCAACGAATGCCGGGCCGAGCATGTGTGGCTCCGCGAGGAGGACGGTCAGGAAACGGAGTGTTTTGTAGTCGGCCAGCTGCGGTCCCGCTTCTTTGCCCAGCAGCTTGCCACCTTCGTGTGGGAGGTACACCGGGTAAAAACCCTGGGAAGCGTTTCGGGGCTGAGCGGCATTGCCGCGTCCTTGCTGCCCATCGATACCAAAGGGTTTACCACCGAAAAGACGGGAACCGGCACGCGCATTACGAGTGGGCCATCGGAGCTGACGCATGGGCTCGTGGTCAACGAACTGGCCAAGCGCTTGGGCAAAACCGCCACCCGCCACGGTTGGGAGGTCCGCAACGACCGCCACCGGGACCTGATGCTCACCGAGGGCAACAGGCTACGGGTGTTGTTTGAAGTAAAAACTGGGGTGAGCACCCAAAGCATTTGCACCGGCTTGGGCCAGTTGCTCCTTTACAGCGCGGCCGAGGCCGCCGGCCTGGTGCTGGTGTTGCCGGAGAAGCTGCCGGCCGACGTGGTAAACCAGCTGAACCGGTGGAAGGTCCAGGTGCTCTACTACAGCTGGAACGATACGACCCCCCGGTTTCGCGACTTGAGCAAACTGCTGGCCCGGCTGTAGCGGGCAGCGCGTGCGTTGGTGAGGTCTCCGGACCCTCATACCTGGGCAAGGTCCCACTCCACCAGCAGGAAGTTCTCGGGCTGCAGGCCTACCTGCAGGCCGGCCTCCACCCAACGCGGCTGCGTAGCGCGGATCCGGTCTTTTTTAAGGCGTTTGAGTTCGGCAAACACCACGGATTGGCCGTTCCAACCGACCACATCCCAACACCCCGCGTAGCTGTTGCCGTTGGCCTGCGCCATTTGATGGAGCAGGTCCCGCACTGCCGGGTCCGGTATAGGGTCGTGCTGCTGGCCAGCGAGGCCGGCCTCCGCCCACGCCGTAAAGTGGTGAGGGGTCATGGCCCCGGCACCGTAGGTTTCCACCCACCGGGCCTGCCAGCCGGCGAGCCGGAACAGCTCGTACACGCAGAGTTCGGCAAAAACCGGACGGCCACCGAAGTCAATCAGCGGTTTATTGCCGAAGGTGTTGCGGATGGGGTCACCAAGCCACGGGCGTAGCTGCAATTCGACTTTCGGAACCGTCAGCACCTGACCCCTTCCGGTCAATGATTCCGTGGTCGTAGGTCTCAACAAGGATGGATAGGCGACAGGCATAAGGCTGGGTGACCAGAAGTGGGATGTGGACTATTCAAAAGCAGATTGCTGGTACGCCGTCAGCGTGTAACCGCCGTTGTAATAAGCCGATAGGGTAAACATGACATCGCCTTTGGTGTACGACCGAATATTGAACTCCCCGTTTTCACTCTCCCGGTCCTCCCATTTCTTATATCCGGCGTTCAGCAAGGCCGTTGCCAATGCTTTTACCTCACCTGCTTTGGGACGCTTGGTGCCGAATTGAAAGGCAACGCAAGCACCGGATTTATTAAAGACATCCATGATGGCATAATTGCCCGGGTGCAGGTAGCCCTTCCCCAAAAGCTTCTTGTTGGTTAGCTGAGAGAGATTTTGGGCAAATTCCTGAGCAATGCTTTCTGTCCCCTCACTTGGCTTGATGCCTTTCGTAGTAAGGACCGCCTCAATCGAGCTTTGACTCTTTGCCAGAAAACCTCTGGCTTCCGCTATAGTCAGGATGCTTTGGGCAAAGGCTTCAGAATTTGCGCACAGGGTCAGTAGTAGTACAAACAAGTAACGCATCGGGCAAATGTAATCGTACCAGGTAAAGTCCTGGACTTTTATTCATGGCCGACACATCGTTGCTACTTCGCTGCGGGCGGTCAACGGCGGGCGCGATAAGGCTTTGCTACCCACACACCATGGGCTTGCTGCAGGTACCGCAGGGCAGCCTGGTCAAACACCAAATCAAAGTAGGGGTCAAACTTCAGTAGCCGGCCAAGCAATACGGGCTGCTCACCGGGAGCATCCTGTCGGTCGATGATGAGCGCTTCCACCGTTCGTGGTTCCAGGGTCCTGTGCAGGCCCAGTGCGACAACCGCTAGTCCTTCCTTTGTTTTACCTAAAAACAGAGGCGTTGTAAACCAATCGTTTTCCTCCGAGCGCGACCTGGTATACCTGGGGTATGGCTCATCAAGGCTGGTCACGGTGGGCCCTTTTTAAGAACGCGGCATATCCCGAGTCGGTGGGTTCCGTAAATTTACAGCCTCGTAAGAGCTCACAAAAGCCCGTCGCGCCGTAATGGTGCGGCGGGTTTTCTTTCCTCCACTATTCTCTACTACCCTGCGTCTGATGATGTTCGATGAAGATTCCGCGGAACGATTTGAAGCCGATTTTCCGGCATTTGATGCGTCCCTGGGCGTGATGTATGAGGATGCCTTGCGACTAGTACGCGGACACTTGCGCTCCTACCTGCCGGCGGGACTGCCTGGGCTGCTGGAGATTTGCGCAGATTTAAATCTGCCGGTCACCCGCGAGGAGCTAGACCGCGTGTATTACGGGCCCCTAACGCAGCAGGAACCGAAGCTGATTGGCTACCTGTTGCGCGTCTTTGGCTACCAAGCACGGCAATTAGGCTTTGATGTGGGGCCCGTGCGGGGCAAGATGCGCTACATGTTCTTCCTGGCCACCCAGGGCCGGCTGAAGCGTTTTCAGGCGGAGCTGACCACTTTTGATGCCGACCCGCTTTCCAAGTAGCTGTCTTGTAACGGAGTACTTAGATCGCATTTAACAGAAATTCCTAGGCTAAGTCGCCCCCCGACAGGGTCGATTAATAACAGAGTGTTCGTTCCTAAACAGGCTTACGGGCGGTTGGGCTACTGAACCATTTCTCAGCGAAATGACTGACCAGAAGATAGAGACCGATTGGCCACATGATGGCCGCGAGCAACAACGCCACAACCATCAGCGGTGAACAGATAAACAATTCTACTGACCCTTTAACCAGTTGGCTAGCAAACTCTTCCTCTAGCTCGTCGGCCATATCCTTCAGATGGACCGTCACAAACTTGATGGCGTACGGTAAGCTTATCAGGTGGGCGATTATTGCACAAAGCGCGTACCCGTGAGCTAACCCAAAATTGTCCGCTAGGTTGATGTTTCCGTGCAAGCCTAGTTTTGACGTGATTTCCAAATGCCCGGTAAATGGCAAGGTCCTCTCCTGCCACAGCCCTGTAAACAGCTGTTGATACCAAAACAGCGAATAGGCTACCCCGGCAATGGTATAAATCGTGCAATAAGCGATTACCAAGGTTCTTTTCATCTAGGCAAGGGGCGATAGTTGGGCGTGTGATAGGCGCAAACAATCTGTTTATTGAGCGCGGCTGTGGTGATGCAAAACTATTTTTTAGAATATATATTCAGCCGTGATCTTTTAAAAAATGCTGGCTGGTCCCTCTTACTAGATTGAATAGTAACCAAAAACTCCTGGCAAGTCTAAACGGCGGGGCTAGTTTGGTCAACACAATTCTAGTGTGTATTTTTATGGACGGCCCGAGTGGGCCGTCCCGCTGATGAATGATGTAAGTAGGTCGGAATAGCCTTGCGGCGATTTCCAACATGAGAATGAAACCGGGTCTCGGAATCGCTGAACCCAATGCCATGCTGTAAGCTGAATGCTGTATGTGTGGCGGGAGATTGGTAACGCCTAACGCACCTCGTGATGGCTCTTCTCCAAAAATTCCCTTCCCGCAGGAAGGGCACAGCCTCCCGGTGGAAAACCATCGGTACCACCCTTCAAGCCTACGCGCCCCTGTTCATGCTCTTGAACACCAGCGTTAGGTTTGCAGACCATCATTTCCACGTGCTACGGGCGTGTTGTGAGTGGGTGGCGACTCTTCTGGGGCTGCACTAGAAGCCTCGGCAAGAAGCCGGCCCTTGAGGGGCCGGCTTTTTTGTTCATCGTCAACGGTAGCTCGCTTCGTGCACGTAGAGAAGCTATAATGCTGCGGCCGGCAGTTCTAAGCTTCTCGTTCTGAGATGAGTATATAATGTACTGCGGCCTTTCCCGGTGCAATAGGCCTCTGCTCCTCTAGTTATCGCCAAATGAGGCTATTCAGCATACCTGCGCGGTGGCGTACTTTCAGTCGCTTTTGGCCCTATGGCGATGGCAGCACCATAGCGAAGGGTAAGCCTGCCTTCATGCCTAAGCGTGGCACCTGGAGCCTCCGTTGGGTCAAATTTTGCGCTTCCAGACCGAAGAATGAGCCCCGACTTAAACGGAGACAGTTTATGCCCGTCTAAGTAGAACTGTAAAAGCATGAGCCTTATAAAAATAATAGTATAAAATAGTAAAAAAGTGCAATCCCGTGATTTGTGGTTTGTGCTTTTTTGGACTGTTTTGTTTTGCCCTATTCCCTCTTTTTATACCCTAAATGCTTTTCCGTTCCGGTAGACTAAATAGTCGTTTTTTACTTATTAGTTAAAAACCTACAAGGTAGTTTTACTATAAGGAGTAAACCGCCAAAAGGTAAGTTCTGGACAGGTAAAAGGTAAGTTACAGACAGGCTCGATAGTACCAAAGGGTAAGTTTTGGACAGGTTACCGGACTTGAAAAGCAAGTTCTGGACAGGCAAAGGGTAAGTTTTGGACAGGTACTTATCCACACTGGTTAGCAGCCAAAAGGTAAGTTCTGGACAGGTGTCAGGAAGCGTAAGGAAATGGGTTGATATTCCTTCAATTGGCAAAAGGGTAAGTTCTGGACAGGTACCATAAGCTTCCTTCTGCAGCCGCAGCTCCGGCTTAGGAGCCGTTAAGCGAAACGTCGTTAGGCAGAAAAGTAAGTTCTGGATAGGTCATATTGCCCCTCAGGTATGAAAAGGGTAAGTTTTTGGTAGGTGAACGGGCACCTTAGAAAGGTAAGTTCAGCACCTACTTTGAGTTGCTACTTTCTTTTTTGCCGTTATCTTGCATTACCCGTTAACACTACCACCAACGATACCTCCTATGGCTGACAAACGTGTAGCGCGTTCCTCCTCCGTTCCCATGCTGGAGCTGGACCTCAAATACGAGCCGGAGTACCGCGGTGAGGTCAAACAACACTGGAACGTCACGTTTGCTCACCAGAAGAAAATCTCGGTGTACAGCAAGCGCATCCTGGCCAGGGTCATCGACCAGATTCGGGACAATGACTACCAGTTGCGTGAATTCTACCAGATTCACGTTTCCTCGATTCTGGAGGGCACGGATATTGAAATCGACACGGCTTACTCAAAAATTAAGGGGGCCCTGTACGAGTTGGCTGATGTGAAGTGGGAATTCGAGAGCATAGACCGCTCGGAATGGTACTTCCGCCACCTCTTGGACACAACCAAGGAGCGGCGTGTCGGCTACAAGGACGGGGTTATCACCATCCTGCTGAATCCGCAGCTAGCCCCCTACCTGGTAAAGGCTGCGCACTACAGCAAGTTTCCGCTGCACGGCTACATGAACTTGAAGAGCTGGTACAGCATGCGGTTCTTCGAGATTCTGTCCGCCTTTCAGGACAAAGGGTTTTGGGAGGTCCCCGTGGATGAGTACCGGCAGTACATGGATTGCTGGTATGAATACGACAAGCGCGGGCAAGTCAAGAAAGACAAGGAGGGCAACCCCTTACTGAAGTACCCTAAAACCAAGCTCCTGATTGATTACACCATGAAGGAGCCGCTGAAAGAGTTAGCGGGCACCGATTACGAATTCACCTTCACCCCCATCTACGAAATCACGCGGGCGGTAAAAGGCCGAAAGAAGATTATCCGCCTGCGCTTTGACTTAAAGAAAGGACCGGCGCTCAAGGACATCCCGGAGTCTTGGCTCCAACACACCGAAACCGGGAGCATCGTCCAGCGCCTGCGCGAGTGGAAGGTAACGGACCGCAACATTGTGCAGTATGCTCCCATTCTTAAACAGGCCGGGGTGTTGGAACTGCTGCGCGCCTGGGAGCTGAAAAACCGCTCGAACCGGCACATAGACGATAAGCTTCGGTACTGCAACGCGGCGTTCGTTCGTGCGGGCAAGCAAGCGCTGGAGGATGCCAAGCAGGCCAAGGCCGAGGAGAAGAAGGAAGCAGCTGAGGCAAAGAAGCTGGTGCAGCAGGCGCTCAATCTGTAGCCACTTACGACCTTCCCATTTTGACCTCATGAGCACTACGCTGTCCACGAGTACGCTTGGCCTCACCCTTATGGATGAGGTCGCCTCCGACCATATCACCGACCTGACCGCCGATGCGGCCGAGGCACTGTTAGATTCTATGACGGATGCGGCCGAAGTGCTCGAAGCCTTTCCCGTGTTTGGTAGCGCCGTCAAGCTTATCCGAGCCGGCTTTAGCATCCATGACCGCCTGTTTTTGCGCAAGCTCAGTAAATTTCTGCTGGAGCTGCACTCGGTCTCCGTCGATGAGCGCTATGAGTTTGTACGGGAGTTTGACCGCGACCCTAGCTTTAAAAAGCGGGTAGGAGAGAAACTCATCCTTCTGCTTGACCGATTTGATGACTTGGAGAAAGCCGCTGTTCTGGGCAAGCTATTTCGAGCGTTCATGGTGGGTCGCGCCGACTACCACTTGTTCGGTCGTCTTTCCGGCATCGTGGACCGTGCTTATCTGCCCGATTTGTCACTGCTAAAACGCTTCGAGCAGGACACACCGGGCAGTGACGCAATACTTGCCCTGGAAGCACTGGGCTTGGTGTATCAATCTGTGCTAGACGGGGGCAACGCTGCCGGCGTGAGCGTACACCGGTACTCTATCTCATCATTGGGCCAAAAGCTGGCTAGGCTGCTTTTTTAAACGCTTTTCTTCTTTGCCTATCAGCCCGAGCAGCTAGTGATGGATTGCTTCCCAAGCTATTTCTTCGATATCGAATGTTATCGAAGAGCTACATAACCAAATAATTATAGGCATTAGGCTCGGGAGATTATCTGCTTAAAGGCGTGAATGCGCTCAACGAGTAGTTCGCGTTGGTGCGCTTTTTCGGAACTAGCATCAGCTGGCAATGTGGTTGTCGCGAGCCATAACTGTGCGATGCTAGCGGCTTCCACATCCACGTACAAGAAGCCTGCACTGTACTCCTCATAGGGGCCTCCAGCACGGGTAATTTCTCCTTTAGCCGAAGGTGCCCAGTCCTTTTTATCAGGGTTCCACTCCCCTTTCTTAGCGAAAATGGCATATCCTAGCCTTTCAAATGCGGTAAGCACCTGCTGTTGCGTAACACCAAAGCCGAAATACTTCTGCAGCACCCTATGCAGGGTTAAGTGAACGCGCTGCAATTCATTGCGGGTGGTTTTCCGCTTGTTGCCGCGCGGTGGGAGAAAGGCCTTAATGAAGCTGTCCAGGGTATGCTGGTGGGCGGTGGGGAGAGAATCCATCATGAAGAAGTGTTAAGGCAGCCAGCAATCTTGGTAATTTTACCAACAAGCAACCCAAAGCTTGCGATTTCAGTTTTATAGCCTACATTTGAGTTAGGTAATTTTACCTAACTCTTCAAAATGCAGGACTACAATAATAAGTACCAAGATATCGACAAGCTCCTCGAAACAGTACTGAAGAAGTCGAACATGGACTTACGAAAGCTCTTTGACGCCCGCTTGAAGGAGGAGAACCTTTCTTTTAGCGCGGCCATGGCCTTGCTGAAAGTGGAGCACCGGGCGTTGAATGGCGTACTCGACGCGACCCAAAAACGGCACGACCTGCTCATGCTCACCCGGCTGGCGGACTTCCTGCAGGTGCCGTTCAATGAGTTGATTACCGAGCTGGTTGAAAATCTGGAAATCAATTTCGCTTACGAGGTAAGTACCTCTAAGAAAGAGGAATTTATCCGACGAAGCTTCAACCTCCCCTATCTCAAGCAGATTGGGCTCATTGACGACCCCAAGGACCTGCAGCACGTTGAGCAGCGCATCGTAGAGCACTTCGGCTACACCAGCATTTTCGACTACGAGAAGGAGGCCGTTGGCATCGCCTACAGCAGCGGAAAGCCCAAGTCCAAAACCACGTTTGAGAAAGACTTTTGGGCGGCACGCTCCGCGAAGGTCCTGAGCGGCATCAACAACTTTTTCCCGTACGACCGCGACAAGCTCAAAGCCTACATCCCCCACATCCGCTGGCATTCGATGAATGTCAAGAAGGGCCTGTTCCAGGTAATTCGGGACTTGTTTAAGCTCGGGGTAACCGTCATCATGCGGCCTTACGATGCAAAACTTTATGCCCGTGGAGCTACGTTGGCGGTCAAGGACAAGCCTGGGATTGTTCTGACGCCCTACAGCAATTACTACCCCACCCTCTGGTTTGCGCTGCTACACGAGCTTCACCACATCCTCTTCGACTGGGATGAAATCCAGAGCCTCACCTACCACATTACGGGAGAGCTGGACCTGTTTTCCATGAAGGAAACCCAGGCGGATGAATTTGCCGCCAACATGCTGCTGCAAAACGCCAAGATGGAGCAGGTGAAGCCCCATATCAACAACAAGACCTTTGTCGAAGAGTTTGCACGGGTAAACCAGATCCACCCGAGCATCATTTACATCCGCTATTGCTGGGAAATGCAGGATAGCGACAAGGATGTCTGGGCGAAATACACCCCCCTCATCCCCAAGCAAAGCGAGGCCATGTTAGCTCTGCCCGGCAATCCGTGGCAGAGCAAAGTAGCTCTCAAGGAAATCGCTCAACAAACGCAAGAAGCATACTTCAAAGGCATCTAACATGGCCAAGCAAAAACAACTAGCCCCCACAACGCAACCCCAAGAAACCACGCGGCCCGCGATTAGCCGCGAGGAGGAGCTAAACGAAATGTATGCCGCCGCTGCCGCGCTGGTGGAAAGCGCGGGACTGGACGAGACCCTGGATAAAGAGAATGAAAAGCGGTTCCTAGCCGAGTTCAAGCTTAACAACCCACGGCTGGCCCGCTACATCGGCGAATTGCAGCCCTATGTCGTCACCTTTCCCATGGAGTTTTACGAGCAAATTTATCGCTTGCACGGCTGGTCTACGGACCCTGAGAACCTGCGTAAGCGGCCAGGAATCGTGGGGGCCTGGACCATCAAGCTCATCTACGACCGCTTCCCGACTGGCATGGTCGACGAACTGCGGTCCAGGAATCCGCGCACGTTGAGCGGCGACTTGCTGCATAAGTATTTCCAGCTCCTGACGGCAGAGGGCTCCTCGTTGCTCAAAGAGTTTATCCAGGAAGCCATCGACTTGATGAAGCAGTGCGGCAGCTGGGCGCATTTCGAGAGCGTATTTGCCCGCAAGTGCGGTAAATCCTGGCAGACGTTCCTGTTCGACAACCCCGTCGATTAGGCTGATTTCCTCTCCTGGTTATGATTGTTACGCCTGCCCAACGAAAGGTCATCCACGACATCCTGGCCCAGATGCTGGTCGGCATCAACGGGAATACCGGCATCATTTTCCTCTATGATGGCAACAAAGAACTGGGCATTTCGAAAGAGGATGGTCGGTTTCTGCGAGACGTCATGCAGGCAGAAGGCCTGGTCCGAAATGCGGACGGCCCGAATCAGAACCGTCTTTCCGAACTGACCGCAAAAGGGCAAAGCATTGCCCAGAGCCCGGGCGGCTACTGGGCCTATGTCCAGCAACAAGCGGCCCAACAACAGCAGCAACGCCAGCGGGAAGACGAGCAGCTTGAGCTAAATCGGCAAGGCGTTGCCGCCACCGTAGGCAGTACCCGCATCGCAAAGATTAGTGCCTGGGTCGCGGGCTTCAGCCTGGCTGTTACGATGATAGCCACCTACATCGCCTACCAAGCGAACGCCGGCTCTGATGAGGTAAATGCCCGCCTGCAGAAGCTCGAGGCACAAATGCAGCAGCTCCAGCCCAAGCAAGCAGCGCCGCTACCCAGCCGTAAATGAATCTTAGCAATACCCTTGGGAGAGAGTGAGTAGGCACAAGCCTCACCCGGTGTCTGGTGCCGCTCTCAGCGCGTAGACTTAGGTGGAGCTGTGCGAGAAGCCCGTCACCCCTTCCTCCCATTCCAGCTCGGCCACAATTAGCCTTACCAGGACCGTATTATCAGCCCTGTACCCTGTTATGCGCTTTTTGACGGCATAGACCCCGGCCCACCTTCTGTCCTCTTCCGCATCAGCCGTGACGATAAACTCGTCGCTTGGCAGTGGGAGGTGCCCGCTCACCGCGTAATAGCGTTGAACCAAGGCCTCCAGCTTCTCGGTCAGATAACTCCTCATGCCATTTAGTGCCCATCTCATCCGCGTGCGTTCGTCCGGGTTAGCACCGGTGCTGTGGGGATAGGGACGGGCTGGGCTGGCCCGCTGAAACAGGTCTGCCGCCTCGTGCGGCCAGCTTTCGACCTCCACCACCAATCTAAAGGGTGGCGTCGGTCCTGGCTCTGGGTGCAGCCCGGTAAGGTAATCTTCCCAATCTTCTAGGATGAGCGGGGCTGGTAGTTGCATTGGGCGTACCGGAAAAAGTAAATGTGGAGGAGCCTTTAAAGTGCCGGGTAAAATTACCTCGCGGCACCGGCATCTACAGCCGCCTTGTCTCATCCGTTCATAACCTCGCCTTCGATTCCTCAACCAAGAGGCAATCCCAAATAAGCTAGTTATTATTTTCATTTGTAGTCAGCCGTTTATGAAGATAAACGCAAAGTTTTTAATCAAAAAAACTTTGCGTTTCGGGTGATGATGTATCTTCACTTTTCGTTTACTCCTCATGAGCCGTTCCCGCACCTCTCCTACCCAGCAGCGCTTGCTGCGGCGTCTGCAGCAGCTGACACCGGGGCAGATTGTGCGCTTCGCGGATTTTGAGCAGCTGGGGTTGAGCGCGCCGGCCGTGGCCTCGGCGTTGAACCGCCTGACGCGCACGGGGCAGGTTCAGCGCGTGGCCAAGGGCCGTTACAGGGTCGCGCCCACCGGCCGCTTTGGGCCGGTGCCGCCCAGCGAGCAGCAGGTACTGGAATCCTTGTTGCAGCCGGCTGCGACCGGGGGACTGGAATACCCCACCGGCGCGGCCATCTTTAACCGGCTCGGGCTCACGACCCAGGTGCCGCGGGAAATCGAAATTGCCACGCCCCGACCCAAGCCGGCCAAGCAAATCGGCACGGTGCGGGTGCGCTACGTGCGCAACGCCGGGGCTACGCGCCCGGAAGAGGTGGAATTGCGGCAGCTGCTCGATGCCCTGCGCCGCATCAAGCGCGTGCCCGACGCCCGGCCGGCTAAATTGATTATCCAGCTACGGGAGAAGGTGCGGCGCTTGCCTGCGGCCGACAAGCGCCGCCTGGCCACCCTGGCCCTGTCCTATAACCCCGCTACCCGCGCCTTGCTCGGGGCCCTATTGGAAGACATCGGCGAGAAAGCCCTCATCCCCGCACTGCGCGCCAGCCTGAATCCCTTAACCGTTTACCGCCTCGGCTTGTCCGCGGCCGACTTACCCAACCGCGACCTGTGGCGAATCCAATGACCCTGCACCGCCAGCCCGACGTATTTCGGGAGGCCATTCTTCTGACGGCCACCGAAACCGGGCTGAGCCAGGCTCTGGTGGAAAAGGACTATTGGGTAACCTGGGTGCTGCGCAACCTGGCCGAGTCGCCTGTGGCCGGGGAAGTTGTATTCAAAGGCGGCACGTCGCTGTCGAAAGCGTACCGGCTCATTGAACGGTTCTCGGAAGACGTGGACCTAGCCGTGTTGCTGGGCGGCCGCACTGGGGCCGCCGTGAAGGCCCTCATTCGACAGGTGCACCATGCGGCGGTAGCGGCCGGAACCCCCGAAGAGTTGCCCGAGGTGCCGGGCAACAACAAGCTGGGGCAAATTCGGCGGGTATATCACCGCTACCCCCGCACATTCCCGCACATCTCCACGGTGGCAGGGGAAGATATTCTGCTGGAAATAACAGCCTTCGGCGAGCCGCATCCGGTGGTGCAGCTACCCCTCAACTCCTACATCGCTGACGTATTCGCGGCGCGGGGCCTGGAAGCGGAACTGGAGGAGTTCGGGCTGAGGCCGTTTGCCTTCCAGGTGCTCAGCCTAGGACGCACGTTCGCCGAAAAAATCATGGCCCTGGTGCGGGCCTCGTACGAGCCGGACCCGGCCGTGGACGTGAGCAGTAAGGTGCGGCATCTTTATGACCTGCACCAGCTCGCCGGCCACCCCGACGTGCAGGCGCTGCTGCCGGGTGAAGACCTGTTTGCGCTACTGCGCGCCGTGCAGGCCGACGACGTAACAGCTGGCGTGAAGGGCCCCACCCACGAGTGGAAAGGCCGGCCGCTGAGCGAGTGCTGGGCCTATGCGCAGGAAGCGGTAAACCTCCAGTTGGCCCGCCGCGCCTACGAGCGCGAGCTGCCGGAGCTGTTGCACCGGCCCGCGCCCGACTTTGAGGAGGTGATGCACACCATGCGCCACATTGCGGCACGCCTCACGGTGTTTGACCAACTCTAAGCACAGAATTGAAAGGATGCGCCAACTATTTCCGAAGAGTTGGCGCGAGCAAAAGCGGCAGTTTTTATTATTGCTATTACAGCAATAATAAATTTTATAATTGCCACTAAAACAGATACTTAACTCATTTTTAAAATGCTCGCAATTCGCTAGGAGCGGATGTATTCGCGCTGTAATGTTGTGGCATCTATTACAATTCAGCCCAGTGTTACGCATGCTCTCTTCCCATGAAATCGAGACTTTAAAAGCCGGCAAAGCGGCCCATCTACCGGCCAGCCGTGTCATCACCGAGGCTGAATTGTCTTCATCGACTTATACCTACTTTCTGTACGACGAGTGCTGGCTCACGGACCAAGCCTCGTTGCCCGAGCTGCTAGAAGGCCTACGCGTAGCGGGGTCACCTGAACTGGGAGGCTTCATCTGCCACTACTATCACACTGCGCTGGCAGGACGGCTGCCGCAAACTCGCTACCTCATTGAGCAGCAGGTGCCTTTTGCCGCTGAGTTCAGCGAGTACCTATTGGCCGCCGACCGCCGCAACTACAGCCGGCCGAAGGAATGGCTTCAGTACCTGACGCAGCAGATTCACGAGGCTCAGCCCGAAGACATCGATTACTTCTTCACGGAGATAGCCGCCACGCTTCAGCATCACCTGGTGGTGCGGACAGAAACCAAAATCTTCCGCATCACGGAGCTGGAGTTTTACTATCACAGCCGAAACCACCCCGACCCCTACGTACACAGAGACGCGGAACAGCTAAAGCCTCTGCACTGGTACTTCAACAAGGCTACCAGCCTAGACCTTACGTTTGGCGACCGGGACAGCAACAGCTTTGGTGGCATTCTGCTGCGGGGGGTTCAATTGCTGAGCACTGCCCCTACCGACGAGGTAACGCCCTCCTACCCCTACATCATGGGTCCGCAACTGCTGACCAGAGCGCTGGTAGCCAGCTGGGGCAGCGCGCTGAACGGCGCGACGTACCTTTCCCTGGAGGAGAATCCTACCCCGACGGAAGCACCGCCTGCGGCCTGGCGCACGGCCCGCGTAGGGCTAACCTTTCGGCCTGACGAAGAAGACACAGTGCTTCCCTACGTGACGCGGCCTTACCGCTTTCTGGCCGATGAAGGCTACTTATCTCGCCTCAAGAACAAGGAAAGCATCTGCAAGCAGCAGCGCATGGATGCTGACACAGTGCGCCGCATTCTGGGCTATAAGCCAAGCTGGCTGTGATTGCGGCCAACCCGATTGCCCGCTTCTACCTGGCCGATACCCTCGCCCAGCGGCACCCCGCTACCGCGACGGCCCTCACTGATGCGCTGCTTAAAAGTGGGGCGACAGTCGCTATCTTGCCTGGAACCCGGGATATCTGGGCTCGGGATTTTATGCCCGTGCCTACCGCAAGCGGCCACCTGATGCAGTTTCGCTACTTCCCCGACTATCTGCGCCCCAAGCGGTGGCATACGACCATCACCGACGGCGCTGCAGTAGCAAACCAGCTGGGCCTGTCGCTCCGGCGTAGCCCGCTTATAGTCGACGGTGGCAACGTGGTCAGCCGGTTCGGCCGGGTGCTTATGTCGGATAAGGTGCTGCGCGAAAATCCCACGGTACCCCGCTCCCGGCTGCTGCGCATGCTGGCCGATGCCTTGGAAGTAGACCGGATTGACTTGATACCGGCTCACCCTGACGACTTCACCGGCCATGCTGACGGGTTGGTACAGCTGCTCGATGAGCGAACGGCCCTGGTAAATGACTACCGCAGGCATGAGCCCGCCATCTGGCAGCGCCTGCTGAAGGCCCTACGACGCGCTGGCTTCAATTGTGTACCCTTACCCTACAATCCCTACCAGAATACCGATTACACATCGGCGGTGGGCGAATATATTAACTATCTGAGTGTAGGAAAGACGTTGGTTATTCCAGTTTACCACCAAGCAGAGGATGAGTTAGTCATGTGCCGCTTACAGGAACTCTACCCCGACTTTAAAATAATCCCGCTTGATGGCAGAGCGGTAGCCAAGCAAGGGGGCGTGTTTCACTGCGTGACGTGGAATACGGATTGAGACAGCCTTACCCCTTAGTTGCGAAGGCGCTAGCTTTTGGCAGGCAACATGCCTCCGGCCTTCAACTCATCCCGGGTGTAGTTTATTGGTCCTGTGGTTGGCTTTGCCGGGCGCGTATGCGGGGGCAGCGTATCGTCCTCCTCGGTTGCCAGGAAATAGAATACCTGCGGCTCGTGGTACGTGTAAGGCTTAATTCGCTCTGCCCGGATGCCGTTCTCTATCCCATTCAGATAGTTTTTCAGGCGGATAGCTTGGTCCTCAGCCAGCCCAAATGAGTTGGGAAAGACAACTTGATTGAGTTGCTGCAGGGCGAGTATCGGGTCCACGTTAGATAAAACGTGCACAATGCTATAGATTCTCTGCATTTCGCTGTTACCCGCCCGAAAGCAATAGTATCGGTCGCGGCTAAGCAGGCTTTCCTTAGCCGGCCTGGAGTGGATAAGCTGCCTTTCGATTAAATGCGCCGTTTCACTGGCGGGAAGTGTAATCACGGATGGCTCGTAGCTGGGCATAACTTGTTTCTGCGACTGGCTGAATCAGGACTTTGAAGCCTTTTTGGATGGCTTTTTCTTTGCTACAATAGATTGTGGAGGTTCCTCGCTTGCGTCCACACTCGGCTCCGCCGGCCGGTTCTGATACTCATCACGGATGAGGTCGATAAGCTGCTGCTCGGGCACTCTTAGCAGCGCAGACAGCGCCAGCAGTTCCTTTATGGTCAGGGTCTCGGGCTCTTTGATGCGGCGCTGGGCCGTGCGGTGGTTGATATCCAGCCCCTCCGTGAGCTGCATAATCTTGGTACCGGTCTGTTGCAGCAGTTCGGCGAGGGTACTGGCCGTAACGGTGGCAGCCTGCGCCTGGATGGAGATGAGGTGACGTGTCATTAGAAAGGCTCCTTTCTGCTGGGAAAGGGAAGTAAAGGGTTTTTAATGGCGCGGAATGAGCGCTGGGGCGGCTCGCCGGCCCGCACCTGGCTTAGCAATTCTTCTACCTGATTCGGTTCGAGTGGCTCGCGCATTGGGCCGATGAAGGTGAAGCCACCGAATATGCTCTCGTCGCCGTGCACGAATCGCAGCAGGTAGTAGCGGTTGTCATACGGCGCAGCGTAGCGCACCAGCATCACCAGCGCCGGCGGAGCAATGGCATACTGCTCACAGAGCTTGCCGGCCAAGTCCACAACGCCCAACGCAATACGGTCCCAGAAGAATTGGGGCAGGTCAAGGGCAATGGTCCATCCGTGGGCTGGGTGAACCAGCACCTCACACCGGGCGGGCTGGGCCTGGTCATCAAAAAAGTAGAAGGGTTCGGCTTGTTGAATACCGGGGATGCGAAGCAGGCTTTCCAATAGTAGAGGGGTCAGGGATGGTAATTCAGGTAGTAGGTTCGGCTTACGTACAGGCGCGTTGTTAGTGGCAGCAGCGCGGGAAAGTTGAACGGCTGCCCTGCTGCGCTTCCTCGCGGAGCAGCATTGCATCCTCCCACCGCTCGCTTTCCACTAGCGCTAGCACTGCCCACCGGCAGACCTGCCGGGCATCCGACGTGGCGGCCATCAGTTGGCCTGCCTTCTGCCGGCGCTCGGCAGAAAAGGCCGGGTGGTTGAGAACGAGTGCTAGCCAAGCCTTGGCTTTTTCCAGCGGTAGCGGGCCAGTTGTGAAGTGGTCGATGGGAACGGAAACAGCCATAGCTATTCTATGCACAATGTACGAAGTATAATTGCACTTACTGCGAAGCCAGTGGGAAGCGGCCTATTTGCAAAACATCCCGGCCGGCCACTGGCCAACCGGGATGCTGCGCGCATTACCTCATCATCTCAGACCGCATGAGCAGGACCGGACCGGCCACCACATCCACGGGGGAGTACTGGTCAAGCGGATAGGTTTCGTACCACAGGGCCGTGGCCAGCGGGTTAATGGGGCGCTCCTTGAATTTGCCCTCGTCGTCGAAAACCAGAATCCAGTCCTGGTAAGCTCCGTGCTGGGGATGGTGCACGTCGATGTAGCCGCATTCCAAGGCCGCATACAGCTGCGCCAGCTTGAATGTCCGGCCCTTCACGGGTCGCACTTCCTGGATACTGCCGTCGACTCCCAGCAGCATGGCCGCCCCCTCGGCAGGGAACATGGCGCGGTGCTGGCGGGCAAAATAGTCGCCCAGGGCTTTCACGCTGGCCAGTCGCCGCCCGTCCGCGAGCTGAAAAGGGCCGTGCTCGTAGGCATGGGTTCGAAACCGCTTGCCGGTGGTACCGCACAGCGCCACGATGCGCGACTGGTCGGGTTGCCCGGCCTGTACCTGCACAAACAGGCGCGGCGGCAAGGGCTTCCAGAATGGCTGCCCCAGTTCGTCACCGGCCAATATCTGGCTGCTGTGCAGGCTGAATAAAAGTGGTCCAGCCGGAAGTATGGCAGCAGCGGATGAGGTAATCTTCTTCATTGCACTAAGCTTATAAATTGGGTTTTTGCTTCTTAATTGAAACAATACACCCTTTTTCATAGTTGCATTTTATACAATTATTATTAGTATAATATACAATAATTCACGCACTAAAAAGCCCCGCTTTTCATCGCGGGGCTTCTCAGAGTGTAATACCTACAGCAAGCCGAGTTTATGCAATACCCTGCGTAGCTCTTCTACTGCTACCGCTCGGTTTCGCAGCATAAATTCCCCTGAGTAATGTACTCCTACTACTTCCCCCGTTTGAATGTCTAAAAGTGGAGACCCTGAATTGCCTCCTGTGGTAGTGCAATCGTGCTCAATCTGAGTTGCGCTCACGGCAGTGGTAAAGCCTGGTTGTAATCGCTTAACCCCTATTTGTCCTTGGAAAAAAGCGTGGAGCAACTGGGGGTCTGGATTGCGGTCCGATACTTCGGCAGGATAACCTACAACAGCTATTGGCTGCTGCGCGGCAATGGCTGCAGCAGACAAGGTAAGTGAACTAGGCAACGAAGCACCGGTAGCACTACGAGAATGGACAGTCAGAACAGCTAAGTCCGGTGCTGTCTCATCAGGTAGGTGAATAGGCGCTTTCAACTCAAACCGACCAGCCGAACTAACGCTACCCCCTGCTTCGCCCCCAAAATCAATAAATGCCTTGATTGGGACAATATCAGGCGCACCGTTGGTAATACGGCGACCAGAATCACGCCAGACTGGCAGGTAGTTACCCGTTCCAACTGGACTGAGTTGAAACAATTCTGCGGCCACGTGGCGATTGGTAATAATATGGTTGTTAAACACCCAGCCTGTGCCTATTGTCCATACTCTGTCTCCTGCCTGTGCCTCAATACGTCCTACCGAGGCAAAGCATGGATTCAAGACTGAAGCAACTGCTGCTAAATTTTGCCAAGATGCGCTGGACTGAAATGTGCCATTTTGAATAAGTAGTCCTGGCCGGCCACTGCGTACGATAATAGCTTCTGTTAGCCGTTCGACTTGCGTAAATGATAAAGTCCCCTCTAACAAGAGTCCTGGTTCGGGCGCTGACTCGTATTGCTCTATATAAGCTTGCACATCTCCAAGACCGCCCAGCATTGTAGATAGCTGGTCGGCTATAAGATTCTTATTCGCTTCGTCCATTTCTTAATATCGGTGAGAATGTGATTGTGATGTGGGTGTTGACTTCTGCATATTGTAGAAGCCCATGTTTGGCAAGTTATAAGCTTAGTTCCGCGTATCTAGTAGCATTCCCACGCTATGGCGGGCTACTTATAGATGACACAAACCCCTACTAACTCTAAAACCAGATACTTCGGTAAAAGGCTGGCTTAATTCTCCTGGCCTTTTGGCTTGGTTGGCGTCCAGTCCATCCATTTCCGCTCGGTTTGGCAGTGCGTGCATTGCATCAGCAACTCCGTTCCTACGGGATAAACTTCCAGCACTTCCAAGTGGGCGTGCAGCGTATCCTCCCCGCACGTCACGCAAGCCAGCAGCTCAGTGCCGGCCAGCTGCTCTTCCAGAAAGTGTAATTCGTCGTCCTGCATAGCAGCAAGGTACGAGGCTTACCGTTCGATGCCACCGCTGCTACGACCGATGTCGGAACTGCCGCGCTCCTTTACCGGGGAGGTGGTCAGTACCTTGGCGGAGCTGCGCAAGTCCTCCAGATGCTTGCTGCTGCCCAACCCCGGCAGTTTCTCGGCCGCGTCGAGTGACCGGAGGAAGCTTTCCGCGTTGGGACCGACAATTACCGGGTTACGCGCTACGTCCTTCGCCACCTCGCGCAGGCCGGCCCCGGCGGCAGCCTGGCCGTGGGCTTCCAGCGCCTTGGCCACCTCGCGGGCGGCAGTGGCAAATACGGGCTGGGCCTCAGCATGTGTTCTGGGGGCTGCGGGCACCGGCTGGCCACTACTCCTTGCCGCCGAAGCCGCGGGCTGCCGCTGCGCTGGCGGAGCTACTAGCTCCTTGCCTTCGGCAAGCTGCAGCACCTGCACCGAAGCGGCTTTCAGGCGCTGTGCGTCGGCTATGTCGAGCGGGGTATCCTTCATGGCCGGGTGCTTGAGAATCTTGTCCGCCGCCTGCTGAAATTCGGTGATGCTTTTGCCTTGAATAGCCTTGGGGTCCAGGTTCACGGCCTCCACCTGCTGCCCCAGCCGGATGCCCTGCTCCCGGTTGCCGGGGCCGGGCATGTTGGCCACTACGCTGGCCACGCGGTAGCCGGTCACCTCCAACTCCCGCCGGGCATCCATTGCCTTCATGGCCGGGCTCAGTTCCGGAGTGGGCGTTACGGCCTGGCGGGGGTCGCGCAACTCCTCACCTATCGCCCCCGGGGTTGGGGTGATAATTTGTTGAAACATCTCTTTCAGCGGCTGCAGATTCTTCGCCGCCTCGGCGGGCGGGTACTGTCGCACGATGGCCAGGTCACGGCTGCGGTTTAAAACCTCCGGGCTAGCCCGGTTGAAGTCCACGTCGTAGCCGGCTTCCTTGCCCAGCTGGGTGAAGGTGGCCTGGATGGTGCGGCCATTGCCGTCCCGGAAGGCGTGGGCGTGGTTGTACTGGTCGAGATAAAAGGCCGCCCGCTCGGCGAACTTCTCGGCCGAGAGGCCTTTCAAGTTATTCTCGCGGTTAAGCTGCGCCCCGATAGCATCCAGCCGCTCAGGTATTTCCTTGTGGGGCGCGTAAGTCATGGTTTCGCGGAAGCCGGTGACGCGGGTATCCTTATGGCCCTGAAACCCGCGGTCGGCCCGGGTCTCGCCGGCCCACTGGTACACGCCGCTGAACAGCCGCTCGTGCACCTGCTTCAGGTGGGCCTGGTCGTACTTCCCGCCCTGAATGCCGCCCTGCGTGTTGAGCAGCTTCAGGCGGGGAATGGAGGAATCGGACTCAGCCTGCGCTAAATCCTCATTGTTGGTAATTCCGAGCTTGTTCAGCCGCACGCCGTTCTCGTCGCTGAACCCGTCATTAAGCACCGCCACTACTGCGCTGGGCTGGTGGGCGTGCCGGCTCCGGGTTTGGCCGCGTAGCGGGCCCTGAGCATCTCGTCAGTTAGCTCAATGACCTGCTCAATGGTAAGCTCGCCGTCGACATGGCGCTGCATCAGGGCCAGAGCCTCCAGGCTGGGCGCGGGACCGTTGCTCATCATCGTGGCAATGGCGTTGTTGCTGTCGTGCTCGCGCTGCTGGCGGGCGGCTAGCTCTTCGGCACTGAGGCCGGCCGGGGCGGGCGCAAAGAAGGTCTTGCTCATGGCTTTTCGGAAATAGAATGGGTACTAGTAGAACGCTGAAACGGCCTTATTTGTCACTTTTAAGCGGTTTTAGGCCTCAGTTTTTGTCCCTGCTGCTAAGGTGTTTACATGCTTGGCCAAAGTTTCTTTCACCTCCTGGCGCACCCGCAGAAAGTTCTCCTGCACCGTGCGCGAAAGGGCGCTGGCCGGGTCTTCCCCCGGGCCGCCAAAGCTCACCATCTGGTGCAGGGGAAACCGCTCGGGCGTAACGTCGGCCCGGGCAATGGTGCCTTGGAAAAAGGTGCTGCCGGTTTCCACCGTCTGGCCGATAAATTCGCCCTGCTGCAGGCCGATGGTATCCTGTACCCGAACCAGGCTGCGCTCCTGGAAGCTGGTGCTTTGGTTGGTGGAGTTGTTGCGCGCCCCGCTGCCCTGGCTGGTACCGGTGCTCGTGCTTACCATCTCCTTGTCCTCGCGGCCTACCAGCTCGGAAATGAACTTGGCCGTTTCCAGCGAGTTGACCTTGCCGAAAAACTGGTTGTTGAGGTTGCTCACCATCACCTGCATCTTCTCCTTGCCGTAGGCGTCCGTCATCTGGCTCAGGTCCTGGGTCATGTACACCATCGCCACCTTGTTGCTGCGGGCCGTAGCCGGAATCACCTCCAGTCCCGGCACGTAGAGCGTCGCGGCCTCATCGAGAAACACGTAGCTGCGGTGCTTATTCTGCTGGTTCATTAGCTTGAGCGCCACTGTAATCACGCAGCTGACCACCGGCGAAAACGTGTCCTTCAGCGTCGGGTCGTTGCCGATGCACAGCAGCTTGGGACGCTGCTTATCATTTAGGTCGAGCGAAAAGCCCTCACCGTTTGCCTCGTCCGGGGTCAGCACCCACACCACCTCGGGGCTGTTAATCTTGGTCAGGTTCACCTGCAGAGTGCCCAGCACCGCGCCCACCTGCTTGTCGGCGCGGGTCTGTACCGCCGAGATAAGGCTTCGGGCCTGGTCGCCGCACTCCAAATCTGTTTCCAGCATACTCAGGACGTGGGTGTAGTCCTTGTACATGGCCGTCGCCACAACGTGCGGAATGGTGCAGTACTGCGGGTAATGCTTCTTGTAAAACCAGATGATGCCGGTCAGGTACGCCACGGAGCTGGTATCGAAGAACTCCATCTTGCGGATGCTCGACGGGTTCAGGTTGTTGATGATGGCCTTGCTGTACTCCTCGGCGAAGGCCACCACTGGCATATCCGCTGGCCGCAGCGGATTCACCCGCTCGCTGCGCGTCAGGTCCCGGAAGTTGATGATGTGTAGCTGCACGGGCGGCTCCGCCGCCGGCTGCGGCTCGGGCTTGCTGAACAGGCCCGTCAGCCGGGCCTGCAGCCGGCCCTGGAAGCTGGCCGCGTAGCTGGCAGCCTGCTGCTGCTCGCGCTCCTTGCGGCGCTCGGCCAGTACCAGGGCTTTTTGCATCGCCTCGGCCAATACCGGAAACTTGAAGTCGTACACCAGCCCGGCGAAGTTCTGGTAGGCAAACTGCTCAATTAGCGGCTCTCCTATCGAGTAGGTCTTGCCCGCGCCCGCCCCGCCTAGTACCAGCGTGCCCCGGTACGGGTTGGCTACGGTAATCCAGCCCCCGTCTGCCGTGGGGAAGTGCACGGCAGACGGGCTTTTCATCTTCCGGCGCTCGGTGCTCAGCCCGAAAGCCGGCTTTTTAGTCATGGCCCACAGCAGCCCCACTACTCCCCCACTGCCCAGCACGGCCACGGCGGCTCCCGGATAGCCAAACTCGATAAAGCCCGGCGAGTAGTGGTGCATGTTCAGCAGCAAGTAGCCCGCTGCCAAGAATAAGCCCCCGCACAGGCCCGCCACGACGCGCAGGGCCTGCCGGTTGATGACGTTGCGCCTGCCCTGCCCGGGCTTCGCCTGCGGGGCTTTCTGCACGAATACGAGAACCAGTCCGGCCAGCAGCAGCAGCGCCCGCAGGTACACCCCGGCCGGGACGTAGAACTGGGCAGCTTTTACCAGCAGCTTGCTTCCCATGCCGCTACCAGCTTTGGCTAGCGCGTCGGTCCCGACTTTGGTCTTAGTAAGCGCTTGGTCGGTGGAGTGCGTTATGGCCACCGCGCTGCTAGCCGCCCCCTCCCCTACCACCGGTCGGGCAGCGGCTTCGGCCTTGGCAATGCGGGCCTGGCGCTGCCGCTCGGCAATGCGCGCCGTGGTAGCCGCCAGCCGCTCTTTGGGCGTCAGGCTGTCCGCTGGTATGCCGGCCGCCTGGATGAGCTGCGCCCGGCGGGCCTCGGCAATCTCGGGGCCGTGCAGGAGCACATAGTAATCGCCGCCGATAATGGCCAGCAGCAGCAGGACAATAAAGAGGCCCGCGCCCTGGGTACCGGCCGCCGGCCGGGGTGATTGACTGGTCATAGGCTTGAAAGCTGATTTAGGTGGGTAGGATGGCGATGGAGCGAGTGGGCACGCTACATTTCAATGTCCAGCTCCGCGCTGTTGCGGCCCCTTTTCTCGCTCAGATGCTCGGTCTTTTCCTCACGGCCCGTATTGGAGCGCACCGCCTGCTGCACGGCGTGGAGCATGGTGCTGGCCGCGTGCTGCGGCGCCGGCCGCTCGCGGCCCGTGCTCAGCAGGTGGTAGGCGTTATCAATGGGCTGGCCCTGCTGCGCCCGCCGCTCGACGGTAGCCAGGGAGCGGTAAAATGTTTTGTCGTACTCGCGGCCCTGGGCAATCTGCTGGACCCGCTGCGGGTCCAGTCGCTCTTCTTTCAGCACGCGCAGGTTAAGGGCGGCCACCCGCTCCCCAATCCTGACTGCGCGGCCGGCATCCCGGCTACCATCGCGCTGCTTGGGTCGGAGCTTTTCGTGGGCCTGGGCCGTGTAGCCAAACTGCTTTTCAAACTGCCGGCCAGCCGCCGCCTGCCACTGCATCAGGTCGAAGCGGCTGCGGCGTCCGCCGGGGTTGAGCGTAATTCTCTGCTCCGCGTCGCGGGCACTCACGATGACGTGAATGTGCGTTTGTAGCCCCGGCCGCTGCTCGCCTATCTTGGCCTGGCCAGCACTCACCTCCGGGTCGGTACCCCGGTAGCTGCGCTGCTGGTGCAGCGTGGCTCCCCACACCAGGTCCTGGCTGCCTAGCTCCCGCCCATCCTTCAGCTTGAAGTTGGCGGCGTATTGCGCCATCACCTGCCGGGTATAGTCTTTCAGCTTGGCCTCGTCGTTGCCAATATGCGTCAGCTCGGCCTCGCTGGGGCTAATCACCAGGGAGTAGAATTTGGCCTCGCCGGCCCGCAGTCCCTTCACGTTGGAATCGATGTTCTGCCCCACCTCGGCCGCGCTGAGGTCGTCGCGGTCAGCCCCGAAAAACGTGGCTTCCTCTCCATCGCGTCCGGCTTCCTGCTTCAGATAATTGAGCGTTTGCGCGCTGCTTCCGCTATTGCTGTAAGCCGCTTTTCCGTGCGTCGCTGGGTTGATTAGCTTGATATACATCGGTGGCTACGTGCTTAATTCTTGACTTCTTTTGCCACCGTATCGCCATCATTTATTCTGCCTGCGCCCGCCTGTTGAGCGGCAGCTACTGCCTCTTTTGCCTGCCGCTCAATCATGTCTTCGTTCTGCGCCCGCAGCTGCTTTAAGCCCTCCCGCTGCTCATTCAGCTGCGCCTCATTAAGTCCGCTTAGCTGCTGAGTCAGGTTGTTTACCAGGATTTCATTCATGCGCAGCACGCGCTCCAGCGTCACCCTGCTACGAAGCATTTCCTCCAGCATTGGTAGCAGCAGACTACGCTCCTGCTCCTGCAGATACCCAAATACCCGGTCCCCGAGCTTCTTTACCTGCTGCATAATCAACTGGCCTTCGCGGGCCACATCCTCCACCGGGTGTAGCCCGCGCTCCGCGAAGTAGCGCACGGCCGCGCCGGTGTAATCAGCCTGGCTTATCTGCAGCCGCTTGGCCTCTTTGCTCAGCAGAAAATGAGTAGCCGCAGGTACGTTGACGCTCTTCGTAGCGGGGTTGGTTGGCATAGGTAGAATCAATCTTCTGCCCTCCCTCTTTAGGTTATTTTTATCCTGCAAATCAGCTAGTTATCTTAACAAACCTGTAGATTTAAGCTCTGCTTAAATACAAGTATCACGCTTACAGGTGCTTAGCACCCTGTATGTGATACTCTTCTTGCTAAGACTACCTACACTACATCCAAGAGGGCTTTCAGAATTATTTGAGAACTATTTCAGAACTACGAGTACGTGTTACGGGTGGCATTGGGTTAGCCTTTATCTATCGCTACCCCGGCCTGCTGCTGTATTCTGACTTACTCCTACCGCAACTCCTCTCCTGCTCTTACCACACTGCGTCGTCCTGGCTGCTGTGTATCTGGGCACCAGGTGTAGCTGCTATCCTTTCCCGCACTCATTAGCCCGCAAAAGCTTTTTGACCCCCTATTACTACTTTACGTCATTACTACTTTACAACTTTGGCCAACATAGGACAGCTGTCGTTGCCATTAAGCTCAACATTGCCTACCAGAGATTATCTTACTACTTTACGACATTACTACTTTACTACATTAATAAGCGAACGCAGTCGACGTGTTACTACTTTACTACAATGCGACTTTACTACACGCATAATGTATGAGAGGACTAATGTGGTATCCCTATCATTCTACGACGTTACTACTTTACTACAATGCATTTTTACTACTTGTAGTAAATATTACTTTGCAATTTGTTGCTTTTACTACTTAGTCATTTTACGATTACACAACTTTGCGACAATGCGACTTTACTACTTTGCGACATTTCCGCTTACATTTGCTTTCCCCGGGCCTGACCATCTGGGGCATCAGCGCTAGCTTACCTTAACCAGTAACCCCATGTCAAAAGTCATCAGCTTTGCTACCCAAAAGGGGGGCTCGGGCAAGTCAACCCTGGCCCTCGTCCTCGCGGCTCCTCTGGCTATCGAGTACGGACTGAAAATCGCCATCCTGGATTGTGACTACCAGCAAAGCATCGTCAAAACCCGCAAGCAACTGGACGAGCCCAGCCTGGCTATCCTGCGTGAGTCAGACCCTGCGGCGGATTATCCCTATGATGTGTTTCCCATGTCGCTGAAGAGCATTTTTGATTTCATCGACAATCCGGAAAACGACTACGACCTTATCATCATCGACATTCCCGGCCGGGCCGACGGGGAAGACGTTTTCAACGCCCTCACGGGCTGCGACGCGGTAATAGTGCCCCTGGTATCGGATTACCTGGACCGCGCCTCCACGGCCGAGTTTATGGGCATCCTCGAAGCACTGAAGAAAGCAGCTGACAAGGCCGAGGTAGATTTTCAGTATTTCGGCCTCGCCACGAAGCGCATCAGCGGCCGACGGGAGGAAAAGGAGATGGACGACTACATTGACGAGTTGGGCCTCTCGCGCTTCCAGTCCTACCTGAGCCACCGCATGGTATACAGCCGCGCCTCCACGCTGCACAGCCTGCTTACCCCGGCCTACCGCAACTACGCCGGGGGCACCAAGGATAGCTCGGAGGAAATCCGGCGCGTATGCGAAGAGCTGATAGAAAAGCTGGACCTGCCCCGGCGCAAAGCCGATGTTGGCGTTGAGCTGGAAGAAACGACCGATACCACCCCAACCGAAATCAAGTAATGGCAAAGTCTCCCTTTGTAAAAGCGAAAATTGAAGGCCCCCGGAAGCGTATCCCAGTTGATGAGACCTTGCGCGCCGAAGCCCGCGCCGGGATGGGAGGGGAGCAAACCCGCCTGGAAGCAGAAGGCAAGGCAACTACCCCGGCTGCGGCTGCCCCTACAGAAGCGGTAACGGCCCCGGTAGCGCCCGCCGCGCCCGAGCCTGCACCAAGGCCCGAGCCGGTAGCAGCAGCTGAGCCAGCCCAAGAGCCCGCGCCATCTGCTGAGCAGCCGGTGGCAGAAGCCGTAGTTGCTTCCATGCCTGCGGCCCCGGTTGAGCGCCGTCCCCGTGGCCGCAAGCCGGCAGCAGCGGGCCCGGAGCCAACGGGCGAGTTGAAAGGGGTGAGGATTGCGGAATCTGTGTGGTCGGAGATTCGCAAGATTATTGTTCAGCTTCCTAAAGGGCCGGATATGCCGACAAATATCATCGGCTACCTACACGCGGCCCACCGGCACTACGAGGCGCACCTACGCAAGCAGGGCAAGCTCCCCCCAGTCAATTAGCGCGCTTGGCAGGACTGGTTAAGAGTGACTAGCCGGTTCGGGCGTCGACATTCCACTAATCCTCATCATTAAGTGCTTCGGCTTCCAAATCGCTTGTCAAGGGCAGTTCCTAACCGGGCTGCCCTTGCTCATTTTGGTATCCGGATACTACCTTACTTGTTAAATAGTATGCAAGACAACCAGATATGAAAGACATTTTGGCTAACGCTCGATTCTGGCAGTTCGATGATAAGTCCATATTCCCATTTGGCAAGCATAAAGGGAAATCAGTCATTGACGTATTCAAGCAGGACCCATCATACATTGGTTTCTGCCTGGAAAGCATACCAAAATTCACGTTAACCACTAGTGGATGGAATGCTATATACAATCAAGACAAAGAGTATTTCAACAATGAAACAAATAGAAATTATTTTATATATTATGTTAATAAACTATTCGAAGTAAACCGTATTTTGAGAAACAATACTCACAACGATGAAGGCCGCAATCGGCCATTATCAACCTTTATTAATAAAATAGCCTATGTTAATACGGATAAAATAACACTAAAAGCATGTTTCAAAAGAGCAAAAGCTAGTACAGTTAATGCAAAAGGCATAGCCGTTGAATTAGAAGAGCAATATGCCAAGCAAGGATATATACAGAATGAATTAACAAGAGAGGAAGAGAACAAAATTAAATTCTCCGTGAGAATTATAGACTTCAAAGACTTTGGAACGTTCAAAAAATATGATGCCGCTTATTGTACGCCAGGAGTCAAGACTTTTGAAGTTATACGATTACTGTCTAGCGGCTTAGTTGTCCTTGCATTAGCTATGGACTGCCGAAATTTTCGTCCACAGGGTATGGGTTTTGGCACAGAAGGATGGATAAGGATTCTACCTGACGATGCCGACTGTGTCTTGCATATCGCAAATAATCATCTCACGATAAATCAACGGATATCAGACCGAGAGATGACAGATGCTGAAATTGAAGCTGACATAGTCGCCTTTCATGAGCGCAAACCGAATGCGCAAAAAAGGGCACCAGAATACTATTCCAAGAAAAAAATTCCAATATATGCCCCAGTAAATTTGCTCGATGAGATATTAGAATCATACACAATTAACCGCCAGGCGTTTCCAAATAAAAATCTATTCAACACTACTATATTATATGAATACTTCAGCTCTCTACAATTTACCTATCATTCAGATGAAGTTGACGAGTTAACTAAGCAGTGGTATGAATCTAAAAATAACATCAAAACATATGACCTCAGGCGTAAACGAGTGTGGCAAAATCGTCAAGCGTTTTGGCGTTCCGAAGATTCTGAAGCCGACGACGATTCAGACCGTGAAAACTGGGAAGAATTGACAGACGGCCAAAACGGAACTTGGGAAGACTGGCATGAACCCGTTGATTGATTTTGAAGATTACCTCACTAGCCAGATGTGTAGCCTTCGATACGCTTTGCTGTAAAAGGGTAGGGGCTACTGTTGAAAAAGCAGGTCGGCCGGTGCTACCTGGTGCCACTCTCCGGTCTGCAGGTAGCGAACCTGAAACTGGCCCCGCCGGGTCCGGGCCTGGCTCACGCGGAACGCCGCCGGCGCTGGCGCTGCTTCGGTGGCGGCGGGCTGGTGAAATACCGCCCAGCAATTGTTGGCAAGGGCCTGCTGCACGTCACGGGTAGCGTGCCTGATGGTGGATAGGGGGCTGCTCATCGTTAGGGGTTATAGTGCTAGCTGGAACTGCCCGCCGTGCTGCTCGCTGGTGCGGCGCAGACCTTCGCAGGCAATGGGGCGAACTGCCCGTACCAGCTTCAAAAGGGACTCGTAGGCGGCTGACGTGTCAATCTCCAGCCCAAGGCGCTCGGCAACCTCCTCGGCGAGCACCTCGCTGTTAATGCCTTTATCCAGCTGCCGCATCAGATTTTCTACGTCGGCAACAGCAGCAATCACCCGGCTGCGGTACTCGTTCCAAGCTGGGCTCTGGATAGTGGGGGCTTCACTGGCTTTCATAAGCAGACTAGAATTAGAGCTAGGGCTAGGGCTAGCCGCTCGCAAGCGACCAGCCCCGCCCGGCGGGCTACGCGAGCTGCAGCCAGCTTAGCTCGGCGGCCATAAACTCGCGGTCGACGTCGTCTAGCACCGCGGCCGGCGCGCTGGCTACCGGCGCGGCTGCCGGGGCCTGCACCTCGTCGGCTTCGCCCTCCGGCTCCGCCGTCGTCCCTAATATCAACTCAGCGGCGCGCTGGGCTTTGCTGGCGGCCTGTACCACGAGCTTCTTATCATTCTTCAACCGTTCCAGCCAGTTCTGAATGTAGGCCACGGCGTTTTCTTCGGTCTGCTCGGTCGCAATGCCGGCCGCCGCGCTCAGAAAGGACGCTCCCATTTCAGCGGTCAACTCCTCGCGGGCGTAGCTGCTGCTTTGCTTGCCCTCGCCGGCGGTCAGGTCGGCGCGGTCAAGGCGGCTCTGGTGGCCTGTGCTGTGCGTCAGTTCGTGAAACAGGGTCTGATAGTAGCCCTCCGATGTGGTGAAGGTTTCTGGCTTGGGCATGTTCACAAAGTCGAGCGCCGGCGAATAGTAGGCCCGCTGATGCAGGTGCTGAATGGTGGGCTTGCCGTCCCACGCCTCCACGATGCCTTCGGCCACTTCGCTGGGGGTGAACTCCTGCTTGGGTACTTCGGGCAGATTGAACTCGATACCCTCAATGTCTTCCACTGAAAACACGGTGTAATACTTCAGGAAGGGCATTTTCTCTTCCTTGCCGGTCTCCTTGTTCTCGCGCTTGCTGATGTTGTAATACACTACCTGGTGGCCTTTGGCCCCTTTTCTCACGTTGCCGCCCAGCGCCAGCGCCTGCTTGAAAGTCATGAAAAAGGGCAGAGCACCACTGAAATGCAGCAGAAACAGGTTGATTCCGCTGTACACGCGGCCGGTGGCATAGTTGCGGGGGAGGCCATACACCGCGTTCCACGGCTTGCGCCACGGAATGATACCGCCCTCCAGCGCCGAAATAATCCGGTCCGTTACAATCTGGTACACGTCAGGCCGGGTTGCGGCGGCTTTGGTGGCTTTCTTGGCGGCGGGCTTGCTGGTCTTTTTCATGGCTAAAAGGCTGTTCTTCCGTTTGTTTCTTATACTTATTAAACGCAAGAAAGCTTATTTTAGTTGCACTTTATACAATTTTTAATCGCATTAAATACAAAATATAAGCGTTTCTTTTTCGCAAAGCGCCGCTTTTTTCCCCAACTGCCCCAATCGTTGTCGGGACTTGTTTTCCGCATCAGGAGACCTGACTATTCTCGCTGCTGTTCTTCGGCGCACCTTTCGTCGCTGCTTGCCAGAGGGGTAAATGCAGCCCAGTGGATGCTAGCAGGTGCGCCGGAAACAAGAAGAAAAGAATTAGCTGGAACGAATGGTCTTTCAAGCGCTATTGAATGCAAATCGCCGCTTCCTGACTTATAAAATCTATTGTTTCGCGGAAGTCCACTAAGGCAGTTAATGCCGATATTGTCCTTTCTATTCCCGCCTCTTATGACTTACTCCGGCATTGTTGTCAACCGTCACCTTCCCCGACTAGCCAAGTTGAGCAATACCCAGTTTCTGGACCGCGTTGCTAATATTCAAGCAATTCGCAGGAAGAAATCTGAGCTTAGCCTCTTCATCACCGATGCCCGGCGCATGGCTCAGCTCGAAGCGCTGCACGCGGCGGTTCACTCCGGTAAGTTCTTTGCCAACCCGACCGACTTTGAATTGTCGCCCAGTTGGGTGCCGTTTGTGCTGAAAATGCCGGAGCCGTTGCATGCCTGGTTGGCGGCCTATTCCCTTCCTGAAGTAAAAGCTCAGGTGATAAACTGGATGGCGGCGCTCTATGCAGCCCACTGTCGCCGGGATAGTATGTGGCGGAAGCTGCTGCCCGAAATCAAACACGCGGCCATTGCGCATTACACTCCCTATAAGGCAAAACAAGCGGACGAGCTTATTGAGGTATGGAGCCGTCAGTACGACCAAGCCCGCCGGTTTGTCGGTGGGAAAGCTTGTGGGGTACTGGAAAATCCCTTCACCGATAATGACCGGCCCTTCCTGGAAAGTGAGGAAGTGGACACGAGTTATCGTTTTACGTTGCGAACAGGCTACTTCCGGGAAGATGACTGGCTATTTGTCGTTGAACGCAACCGGCAAAAGCTCCTTAAGTACTACCAATCCAACCTGGACTCGGGCGTCTGGACGGCGCGTACCATTGACGAGCAGATGCGCGCCATTGACTCCGAGACCATGCACCGTAGCGAAGCTAGGCCAGAGCTGTGGCAGGCTTGGCGCGCTCATTTTAGCCTATCCGGCGACGAAGTAGGTACTGACGCTTAAATAGAGTTTGCTACCTATACTCCCCATTTTCGGCATCAGCGGCCATTTAGGCTATGTACTAGCCGCGCCCGGTTTTAAGTGCTAAGAATATCCGTTCGCTGGAACAACTCCTACAGAAATGACCCCTACGGCTGAGCAGTCTGCCATCTTGGCCTCCCAGGGCCATTTGAAAATCAACGCCGTTGCCGGGAGTGGTAAAACCACCACGATGGTCGAATATGCCCGCGCCCAACCGGCAACGGCTCGCATTCTATACCTGGCCTTCAACAAGACGGTGCGGCAGGAGGCCATCCGCAAGTTCCAGGCGGCCGGCCTACCGAACGTCTCGGTGGAAACAGCGCATTCCTTGGCCTACCGCTACGTGGTGCGCGGCAGCCGCTACCAACTCAACAACAAAGGGTATCGGGCGCACGAACTGGTGGAAATGCTCAAGCTGCCCCGGGGCACCGGGCAGGAGCGCCACCAGGAGTATGTGCTGGCTAATCACATTGCCAAGTTCGTAACCTATTTCTGCAACAGCGACCAGGCGCAGGTGCAACGGCTCGATTACCTGGCCACGCTAACCGACCCGAAGGCCCGTGAATTTGTCGGCAAGCACTACGCTACTATCGAGCGAAGCTGCCGGGAGTTGCTGGCCCGTATGGACCGCGGTGAAATTGCTATTACCCACGACTTCTACCTGAAGAAATTTCAGCTGAGCCACACCCTGCTGCCGGCTGATGTCATCCTGTTCGATGAGGGCCAGGACGCCTCCGGGGCCATGCTGGATATCTTCTTCCGTCAACCCGCTACCAAGGTGATTGTTGGGGATACCCACCAGCAGATTTACGGTTGGCGGCACGCGGTCAACTCGCTGGAAAGAACGGATTATCCCAGCCTGCAGCTAAGTACCAGCTTCCGGTTTGGGCCTCCCATCGCCAAACTGGCCTCACACGTTCTGAGCTGGAAAACACAGCTGGGCGCGGGCCCCCAACTCGTGGTAACGGGTGTCGCGCAGGAAGCGCCAAGCGAGGGAACTACTCGCGCCGTAATCGGCCGCACCAACCTGGGGCTGCTGCTTAAGGCCATCGAGTACGTCAAAGAGCACCGGCAGCAGCTGCGCCGGGTGTACTTTGAGGGCAACATTAACTCCTACACCTACGCGGGGGAGGGCGCGAGCTTAACGGACGTACTGGCCCTCTATAACGGACGGAGCGAGGCCATCAAGGACCCGTTGATTCGTAAAATGGCTAATCTGGATGAATTGGCCGACTACGCCGAGCAGACCGAGGATGGGCAGCTGCAGATGCTCATCACCATCGTGGAGGACTACGGCAACGACGTTATCGACCTCATCAAAGAGTTGAAGCGCCTGCACGTTGCTGACGGTGCCCGCGACCAGGCGCAACTTTACTTCTCCACGGTGCACCGCTGCAAAGGCTTGGAGTACGACCAGGTGCAGCTCACTCCGGATTTTATCACGCAGGCCACCGTTGACAAGCTGGAAGAGGAATTTGCAGCTAAGCCCCCGGAGCCGGGCGTCAGGGCCCGTGTATTTGAGGAAATCAACCTGCTTTACGTCGCCCTGACGCGGGCCAAGGCCCGGGTGCATGTACCGTCTGATTGCCTTCCCGATGGATTTGAGCCCCACGAGGCTGTGCAGGGTTTCCATGGTACCGGCGGCACGGTACTGCTGCAGGCTCCCGTAGCTGTCATCCCGCCGGAACGGAGGCAATGGGCGGCCTATGCCCCGGCTGCATCCTACACCGCAACCCCGGCCGCACTCGACCCGCGCTTTGCTTCTCTGCAGCAGAAACTAGACGCGGTTAGCAAAGGTGCTTCGGGGGACTGAGCGAAACTAAGGTATATCAAACCCACACTCTTGATGGTAAAAGAAAACAGTGTATGACGTAAACATACGTCGTATTATGTCGTATATTTGCGACATACTTCACAGCCTGCCATGACGTACGCCAAGACCACCGCCTTTACCGAAGAGCAACAACAACTGGCCCGCGTGGCGAAGGCGCTGGCGCACCCGGCCCGCGTGGCCATCATCCAGCTGCTGGCTTCCAAGCAGACGTGCATCTCCGGCGACATCGCCGCCGAGCTCCCGCTCTCGCGCACCACGGTGTCGCAGCACCTGCAGGAGCTCAAGGCCCTGGACCTCATCCGCGGGGAAATCGACGGGCTGACCGTGTGCTACTGCCTCAACGCCGAGCTGCTGCAGCAGGTGTACCAGCAATTCACGGCCTTCTTCATCGAAGCCACCGCCAACCCGGCCTGCGGGCCCGCGGACGCCTGCGCTTGCTAAGTCCGCCTTGCTGCCCCTGCTCCCAACATCCTCAACCCAACCCCTCTTTTCTATGAACATCGCCGAAATGAAGCAGTCTCTTGCCGGACTCGACGCCGTGAATTTCCGCCTGCCCGACGGCACCTACCTGCCGGCGCACTTCCACGTGACGGAAGTAGGCCTGGTGAGCAAGCACTTCATCGACTGCGGCGGGGTGGAGCGCCGCGAAACCGTGGCCAACTTCCAGCTCTGGGAAGCCGGGGACTATGACCACCGCCTCGCGCCCCAGAAATTCTTGCACATTCTGAAGCTGTCGGAGCGCATCCTGGGCCGCGAAGACCTCGACATCGAGGTGGAGTACCAGCAAGCCACCATCGGCAAGTTCGGCTTGGCCTTCGACGGCACCGATTTCGTGCTCACGCCCAAGCACACGGCCTGCCTGGCCCAGGATGCCTGTGGTATTCCCGACGCCCAATCGTTCGCGCTGCCCCAGCTCCAAACGGCCGGCGGCTGCACGCCGGGCGGCGGGTGCTGCTAGCTCCGTTCCAACGGCGCTGCCCTTCCGGGTGGCGCCGTTTTGCTTTCCCCTTCTTCCACGCTTCTTTCTTGTTCGATGACGATTGCCTTTTTCTCCGACGTGCACGGCAACCTGCCGGCCCTGGAAGCGGTGCTGGCCGATATGGAGCAGCGCCGGCCCGACATGATATACTGCCTGGGCGATTTGGTGGGCTACGCGCCCTGGCCCAACGAAGTAGTGAACGAGGTGCGCCGGCGGGGCATCCCCACGCTGGCCGGCAACTACGACCAGGGCATTGGCCTGGCCAGCGAAAACTGCGGCTGCGCCTACAAAACCGATACGGAGAAGGACCTGGGGGCGCAAAGCATCGCCTTCACCAACCAGGTCGTGGGGGCGGACGAGCGGCGCTACCTGCGCTACCTGCCCAAACACCTGCGCGTGGACTTTCAGGAGGAGCCCTGCACGCTAAGCCTGCTGATGGTGCACGGCTCGCCGCGCAAAATCAACGAGTACCTGTTCGAGGACCGGCCGGAGGCCAGCTTCCTGCGCGTGCTGCAGGAGGCCGGTGCCGACATTCTGCTGTTCGGCCACACCCATAAGCCCTACCACCGCACCTTCGCCTACGAGCACGAAGGCCAGACCCGGTACCGGCACGCACTCAACATCGGCTCGGTGGGCAAGCCCAAGGACGGCGACCCGCGCGCGGCCTACCAGCTGCTGCACCTGGACGAGCACACCACGCTGACGGACCCCGGCAGCGTGCGCTCGGAGTTGGTGCGGGTGGAATATGACGTGGAAAAAGCCGCGCAGGCCGTTGAAGCCTCGTCGCTGCCCAACGAGTACGCCGACATGCTGCGCAACGCCTACTAATTCTACTTCCCGTTTGCGATGACCATTCAACCATTTACGGCCGCGCACTGGCCCGCGGCCCGGGCCATTTACGAAGCCGGCATGGCCACCGGCAACGCCACGTTTGAAACGCAGGCCCCCGAATGGGAAGCCTGGGACCGGGCCCACCTGGCCCACAGCCGCCTGGTGGCGGTGGACGAGGCCGGCACGGTGCGGGCTGGGCGGTGCTCTCGCCGGTGTCGGGGCGCTGCGTGTACGGCGGGGTAGCCGAAATCAGCATTTACATCGCCGCCGAGGCCCGGGGGCAGGGCGTAGGCCGGCAGCTGCTGGCGGCGCTGATTGCCGCGTCGGAAGCCCACGGCATCTGGACGCTACAGGCGGGCACCTTCGAGGAAAACAAGGCCAGCATTGGCCTGCACACGCAGGCAGGCTTCCGCATCATTGGCTACCGGGAGCGAATTGGCCAGCACCACGGCGTATGGCGCAACACGGTCCAGATGGAGCGGCGCAGCCCGACCGTGGGCGTCAATTAACCGAACTACTCGTTTATGGCAACATTGAACCAACCTTCGCCCTCCGCTCCGGCCCCGACCGCGCTGGCGGAAAAAAAGCTCTCCGGTCTGGACCGGGGACTGACGCTGTGGATATTCCTGGCCATGGCGGTGGGCGTGGGCCTGGGCTACTTCGTGCCCGGCATCAACCGGGCGGTGAACTACTTCTCGGTGGGCACCGTGAACGTGCCGCTGGCCGTGGGGCTCATCCTGATGATGTACCCGCCGCTGGCCAAGGTGAAGTACGAGCAACTACCCACGGTATTCAAAAACACGCGCATCATCGGGCTGTCGCTGTTTCTAAACTGGATACTGGGGCCGTTGCTGATGTTCTTGCTGGCCATTTGGCTGCTGCCCGACAAGCCGGCGTACATGATGGGCCTGATTCTGATTGGCATTGCTCGTTGCATCGCCATGGTGCTGGTGTGGAACGACCTGGCTGATGGCAGCCGCGAGTACGCGGCCGGGCTGGTGGCGCTGAACTCCATCTTTCAGGTGCTCTTTTACTCGGTGCTGGCCTGGCTGTTCATCACGGTGCTGCCGCCCTTTTTTGGCCTGAAAGGCTACGCCGTGAACATCGGCATCGGGGACATTGCGCAGAGCGTGCTCATCTATCTGGGCATCCCGTTTGCCGCCGGATTTCTCTCCCGGACTCTGCTTCGCAAAGCCAAGGGCGACGCGTGGTATGAGCAGGTCTATATTCCGGCCATCAGCCCGATTACGCTCATTGCCTTGCTGCTTACCATCGTCATCATGTTCAGCCTCAAAGGCGAAACCATCGTCCAAGTGCCGCTCGACGTGCTGCGCATCGCCCTGCCGCTGGCCCTGTACTTTGGCATCATGTTCGTGCTCAGCTTCGCGGCGGGCAAGTACCTGGGAGCGGATTACGCCGAGAATGCCAGCATTGCCTTCACCGCCACTGGCAACAACTTCGAGCTGGCCATTGCCGTGGCCATCGGGGTATTTGGGCTGAACTCGGGGCAGGCGTTTGCGGGCGTGATTGGGCCGCTAATTGAAGTGCCGGCCTTGATTGCCTTGGTCAACTTAGCGTTCTGGTTCCGCCAGCGTTGGTACGGGGGAACGACGGGCAGCCCAGCCGCCCCCGCGCGGCCGACTACCCGTCCCTGACTCAACCGCTGTGCAAGACGGCCCGCAGAGGACAGGAGCCTTGGCTACAGCAATCGAAAGTCTATGGACTCTTAACGGGAATTTCTGTTCTTACTCTAGCGCCCCCGATATAGACTGTAGACGTTACAGAATGAGCACTACTCCGGGGCAATGAGTTATCGTAGCTTGTTAGTAGCTATTATGCGGGGAATTAAGAAACCCGTTATGGTAACGCCACACTTCACAGGTATCAGAAAGGCAATTCTGGAGGCACTAGACAAAGCCACGGAAGAAATTCTCGTCGCGGTATACTGGTTCACCAATGCTCAGCTATTCAGCGTTCTCTGCAACAAGGTCAGAGAAGGCAAGAAGGTGTCCATCATCGTCCATAATGACTTTATAAACAACCGGGAAGCAGGCCTTGACTTCCAATCCTTTATTGACCTCGGTGGGCGATTCTACTTCTCAACTTCAGAGTATCCAATGCACAACAAGTTTTGTGTGATTGATAACCAGATACTGATAAACGGTTCCTATAACTGGACCTACTTTGCTGAAACAAAGAACAGCGAAAATATCCTGATTATCAGAAACGAGCAGGAAGCCGTTTCGGCATTCCACAGCGAGTTTATGAACCTAACCAAGCACCTCCGACTGCAAACCCAGGTGAGGAGGCTGACCACTTTTGAGCTTGATGAGTTTAATGGTTTGAGTGCGCGGGACTACTTGGCAAATGACATAGTATTTGAGGCGCAGGCTACCAACAGGCCCGAACTTGTTGAAGCAGCTTTTAAGCTCGTACCTCGAAACCTCAACGTCCAACAAGTTGCAGTTCAGCTTGATTTAACCAAGAAGCGGAGGTTGACCTGCTCGATTGGCGCTGGTTTAAAGGACAACAAATACTTGGTGGGGGTTGAGAAGGGGACGGTCTTGCCTGTTTCGATAAGCAGGATAGTTTGCACCAGCGTCGATAATCAGGAGTCTTGTGCAAGCACTGTCTACTACGGAAACGCCGATAGAGCAAATTCCAATAAGGCACTTGGAAAGGTTGAAGTGTCGCGCTTGCCAAAGAAGCCTGCTGGTGAAGCCGAACTGAAGTTCATTTTCACCATCGATGTTTATGGAGAGTTGTGGGTACAGTTTTATTCCTTGGACAATGGCCGAAGGGATACACTTACCGCCAATATAAATGGTCTGTTAGCTGGTGTCCCCTTGTCTGAACCAGCTTCTGAAGTCAACTAGCAACCACAATTACAGGCAGTTGGTTGGCTCTTTACCCACGGTCTGTGCGGCTGGCGCCAATGGTTATTTTAGTAATGAAAGTATGGTCTATTTCTACTAATACCATGGCGAAACGCTCTCAGGAACGCCCTAAAGACCCGCTGCGGGTACGGGATATGCTCTCCGACCTTACCTCGGCCCGCTTGGGACTGCTCAAACTTCGCGGGCAGGGCAAAGAGTACGACCCGCTTATTGACGAAATCCAAACCATGACCTGGCCATACCCCGCTAGCAAGGTGCTGCAGGAGAAGCTGGGCCTCACGGCCGGGAAGCTGCGCAAGCAGATTGAAACGCTCCACGGGGATTTCCTGACAGCCATCGAGGAGAACCCCGACGTGTTGCAGTTCACCCAGGTGGTGCACACGTTCTGCGCGCCCGGCTTCCGTGACTACCGGACTTTTCAGTGCCGACTCGCCGTTACGCCGCGCGTGGGCGATACCGTCGTTCTGCCGTTTCTGGCCGGCGTCACCGGCAGCGGACGCTACTACGTGGAGAGCATCGAGCACGAGTACGAGGAAGACAAGGTGTGCATCACCGTGCACCTTAAAAATGGCATCTACAACCAGCACCTGGCCTACCTAAAGGACCAAGCACTCTTTGAGGGCAAGCTTTCTTATCTGAAAATTATTGAGCTTGGCGACTACGGCATTGAGGACTACCTACGTGCCCAATACGGGCCGCCCCGTCCTGCACCCCCGGTGTACATTCCGGCCACGGCACCTGCCAGCAAGCGCCGCAGGCGTAAATTCTAGCCTCTCTGCGCTCTTCTGCCGGTCAGAAACCGGAGTCGCCACATGCGGTACAGCTTCTTGTAATGCAAAGCGGCCGCCCCGGTAGGCGGCCGCTCCCCAGTCGCTTAGGCAACTCCAAGGAGTCACCAGACTTCCCTCAATGGAAACCGACTGGTAAGGGCGCTGCAACCGTTGCATCCAAGCCGCAGCTTGGACCCACACTAAGCACCTACGACACGCGGCACCCTGTGCCAAAGAAAGCAGGAAAGCAGCGGAATGCCCCTGCAGGCGGTTACCTCATCGCTCCAGTTGCTGAGCTGGCTGCTTGGTTTCTAAGCTGTGGCGGGCCGCCTCGTGCCGCTCCGCCCGGTCGCTGCTGTGCTCCACCAGTTGACTGCCGCGTTGCTCCGCCACGGCATCGAGCGTCTGGCTTATCTGCGTAATCTCGGGCTGGTCGGTGCGGTACGACACTTTCATCTCCGAGTGTCGGATGCCTTGCTCGTCGGTTGTGCTTTGTACGCTGCCTACCTTGGCCCCACTGGTTTCGACAGCCGCCTGCACGGCCTCGGCCTGACCTCGCTCGCCCGTAGTAAGGCCTGGTTCGTCCACCCGAATAATTACCTGCTTTTCGGTGCCTGACGTGTCGGCGCGAATAGCCTCGGGTGCAGCTGCACTAGTCGCGGCATCCGGCTTGGCCGCCACGTCCAGACTCCGGTCGCGGTTATGGGGCTGGATGGGGGCAGCCTCGGCGGCCAGCTGCCGGGCAGCGCGGTCTTCGTCGCGCTCGACGACGCTTACCCCAGCGTACTGCTCCTTGTTGGCCGCGGCACGGGCATTGGTATTGGTCACAATGGCGTGGATAATGGCAATATCCGGCTGGTCGTTGCGGTAGGTCATGTCGAACTCCGCCCGCCGGATGCCCTGCTCATTTACCGTGCTGCGAATCTCACTCGTCCGCATCGAGTAGCCGGAGTTATCCAGAATTTCCTTCCAGGCCTCGGCGCGGCCGGTGGTGTTAGGCTCCAGCTCATTGATTTGCCAGGTTGCTACCTTGACCTCCGCCGGGGCTGCCGGCAGGTCTGCTGCCGCCGGGCGCGCCGCGAAGCGGGCCTGGTCACGTAGCTCAGCCTGCTCGGCCTCATCGACTTTGCGGCCGGTAGGAGGGGGGTTATCGTTGATGTATTCCTTTAGCAGCACCAAGCCTGCGTCCCGGGCGTGCACGAACTGCGCCGTGTGCGCTGCCGCTTCCTGCTCGGTTCGGTACGAGCGGAACGACTTCTCCTCATCCTGGCGGCCGGCGTCAGCGACTGCCGCGCCCATCATCGCCTGATTGAAGCGGCGGTCCTCCGCCTGGCGCTCGGCCTGGCTTTCGGGGCTGTTATCGTCTGCACGCTGCTGCTGCCGCTCGTCGTACTGGCGGCGGGTTTCCTGCTCAGCACGCTCCATTGCGGCGGAGCGGGCGTACTCCGCCTGCCGCTGATGCTCACGCTGGTCCCGCTCAGCGGCGCGCTGCTGCTCGTCCAGCTGCGCCTGGGCGCGGATTTGCTCGGCGCTCATACCTTGCGCCGTTAGCTCCAACTCTCGGTTCCAGTCTTTGGCCTGCGGATAATCGACCCGGATAAAAGCCTCCTGGCCGCGCTCCTGCTCAGGCCGCAGCTGCTCCCGCTGGCGGTACAGCTCCTGGCTGATTACTTCGAGCTGGGCGGTATCGGCCTTGGCCACCGACAGGCGCAGAACGGTTTCCCGCTCGGTGCTGCGCTGCACTTCCAACTCAATGGTAGGGCCCGCTTCCTGGGTGCCGTTCATCCGGGCTACCCGCTCGGTCAGCTGCTGCACCTGGGCCGCCCCGCTCTCGGCGCTGTCGTGGCGGTAGCTCACTTTCAGGGCTGTGTGGTACTTATCCGACGTGGCGTGCCACTCAACCGGGCGGCTGGCTTCCTTGTAGGCTTCCTGGTCGGCCACGGGTACCAGCGGGCGGGCCGGGTGCAGCTCGTTCATGTAGTTCATGTTGAACTGTCGCCCACCGGCGTCGCGGTCATTGGCCAGCACGATTTCCTTAGGCTCCTGCTTGTCAATCACCCGCTGAATCAGGGCAACCTGCGCTTCGGTGGGCGTGCCGCTGGTAGCCACGTAAAGGGTGTTTCGGGGGTCCTGCGCGTGTTTCAGCTGGTAGTGGGAGAGGGAGTCAATGGCTGACTCCGACACGACTACCCGCTCGACCGGCGTATCCTTACCCTGGGTGGGGTGCGATACCCAGATGCCGTTTTTGGGCAGCGGCAGCAGGTTTTTGTAGTGCTCGTTCTTCTGCTCGACGCTGGCTAAGCCCTGCTCGTTGTAGAGCGGAAAAGCGGTGTTCTTGTGCTCGTTCTGCTGCGCGGTGAAGATGCGCCCCTGAAAAGCCGGGCTATCAATCGTGCTATCGGTAATACCCCGGCCGTGCAGGTAGGTACGGTCGGTTAGCTCCTTATTCACGCCCAGCACTTCGGCAATGAGGCGCGTTTTGCGGTCTTCCTGCTGCTGGCGCTCATGGTCCGGGTCACTTACAGGTAGAGCATTGAGCCGGCTCACGTCCACCGGGGCAGCATAAACGCGGGTTGGGGCAGGCCCGTCATGCAGATACTCGCGTAGCTGCTGGCGAACCTGCCCCAAATTCAATCCGTGGCCGTTGCCGCCCCGGGTTTTCGCAAAATCAATAACGCTGCCCTTGTCCCGGTCATCACCGGTGTTCAGGTACACCTGGTGGTCGGCCTTGCGGGTGACGATGAGCACCTCCCCGTCTTTTTCGAGCTGGTGCCAGTCGCCGCGCTTGCCTTCCTTTTTGACTTGATAGCCCTGCTGCTCGGCGTAATCTACCAGGTCGATGTCACGCTTGAACCGGTCAAGCTCGGTGGGGTCGTTTTCTCGGATAGGGGCATTCATCGCGGGGAGCTTACAAGTGGTCGTTGATGACCAGTAGCTCCGGGTGGGGAAGGGGAGGCGGGGAATGAGTCCGCCTGGCTACCCAGAAAACTATCCGGTCGAGGTTACGGGGCTGGGGCTGCCGATGCGCCGGCGGCGTGCTCGGAGCCGGGCAGGGGAGGGGTGCCACTGTCGAAGCACTTCAACTGCTTCTGGAAAGTGGTCAGAGCCTCCTGGCTGGAAAATAGAAAGCGCGGGCTCTCGCTGTTGGGCGGAATCCTGATTAGCTCAGTGGCTACGTCGAGGTTGCGGAGTAGGCGCTGCAGCAGGCGGGGCTCTTCGCGCTTCAGGGAGTTGTTTTTCAGTCCTACGATACTGGTGTAGGGCAGCTCGTGCTGCTCGCAGAACGATTTCAGCTCCCCTTTAGGAAGCATCAGCAGGCGGAATTGGGCATAGCGTAAAACGTCGGTATAAGGAACGGTCAGATTTAGGTCGGGGAAGCCCAGAGGGGCCGAAATGTGTGGCGATGGTACCATGCGGGTGGTGGCTTTGTGAGGGTTGAAGAGGTGTGTAAGTAGACCTAACGAGAGGCATAGTCTACAAAGACACGAATTGAAGCCATTCGCTGCAAATGGCTAACACAAATCCCGCCATGATACCCCGTGTTCCGGCGGTAGCTCCGAGAAGCTGACCCGGCCGAAATACGGTTGCCCATCCCTAACGCAGAAACTTATCAGAGGTTTTACAGAATAATAAAAGAATCATTTTAGAAATCTTTCAGAACTCTTTCAGAACACCAGCCGTAAGCAGGGCTCATATGAAAATGGCCTTTATCGTTGTGTTCACCCTGTTTTTACTGTTTGCCCTGTCCGGCTTGGCCTGGCGGCGCATCAAGAGTAAGAGCAAGCCGGCTGACCTCGTGGCCAAGAGCAACCACCGCTCGGTGTGGTCTTTTCATTATGGCCCGTCAACTATTCTGCCTTCCCGGGAGGTAGTCGCGCCAAGTCCGCCGCCGGCTACCGGCAATGCGCTGGCCCGGCTCATGCCCGACGAGGACAAGCGGGTACAGGAAGAGCAGGCCCAAACCGCAGCGGCAGCTGACAGCGAAGCGACCAAGAACCCCATCCCTGAACAGGCGCAACAGCGGGACACGCCGGGACCATCTGCTGGCAAAGATGCCGGAACGGCCCCGCTGCAGTCCTCGCGCCACGCGCCCGGCGCAAAGGTGAATGTGCTGGATATGCTCGGCACTGATAGGCCTGCGCCCGCGGTAGCACCGGCCACGGCCGAAGCGGCGAGAGTTGCCGACAGCGAACCGGCCGAACCAGAAGCGGACGGGGAAGCCACCGTGCCCCAGGCCATCTACAGCAACCCGCTCACGGAAGTCACGCGCACCAAGAATGATGAGGCCAACCGCAAAGCCGCCGCGGAGCTGAGAAAAAGCAATCGGGCGGCCCTCCGCATCGGCACGGATAGCCAGAAAGCCGCCCTGACCGCCCTCATCAAGGAAGGCTCCGCCTAGCCATGCATCCCTCCGGCACTACACCTTATTTCCGCGCTCTTCCTGCCCTGCTTTTCGGGCGATAAGCGCTCTACTTCCTTCCCCTTTTTTTCTTACTTCTATGCTCAACAAACCCCTCAATCTGGCGGCAAACCTGGTGGTAGCCGGCAAAGCCTACCAACCTTCCAAGCTGGAGCAGCGCGGCTACGCGCTACTGACGGTGCTGGCCCTCTCCACCAGCGCGGCGCGGGCGCAAAGCGCCGAAGCGGCTCTCACCCAGGTCAAGGAAAAGGTGATTGGCATCGTGCAGGTCATCTTCGCCATCATCCTGATTATCGGCCTGATTCGGGTGGTAATGAAGTTTATCCAGGGCTCACCCGACGCGCTGGGCTCCCTGGGCTGGCTCGTGGGCGGGGTGCTGCTCTGGTTCGGCTTCCAGCTCTTCAAGGACGATTTGGTCAGCGCCGTGGGTGGCAGCGACGGGGGTGGTATTACTGACTAGGCCGCTGTCATGCGTTCCTATAAATCCATTGAGCGCCCCGCGCAGGTGCTGGGCATGAACCTGCAGGACCTGGGGCTGCTGGTTGGCCTGTTCATCGGCTCTGTGCTGCTGCTGGGCTTCCTGGGCATGGCCGTCAAGATTCCGCGCATGGTCTATCTGGTGGTCATCCTCACGGAAGTGGGCCTGATTCTGGGCCTGCGCTACCTCACCCGCACGCAAGCTCCCGGCTTCCTGATGGGCTGGCTCTCCTACACGTTCATCCAGCCTCGCCGCCTGGCGGTGGGCTCCCTTCCCATTCCCACTATTCATGGCAAAAAAACCAAAAACGGCCGCGTTTGACGCCGTGATGCCCGTGCACAGCTTCGAGGGCGACAAGGTGGTGTTCAAGGACGGTCGCGTCGC